>JAOUPR010000020.1 GCA_029879725.1 Gemmatimonadota bacterium
GATCTCATTGGAGCGCGACCCCCGGGGCGTGGAAAGCGTGGTCCGCTATCGAGTGGCGAGCCCGTAGGCTGCGCGCGGGTGGGCCGAGGCGGGAGTCGGTCGGAAGGACCCCACCCTCGCCGATCTGGCCGCCGCCCCCTCGTTCCATGCGCTCACGACCGACCGGAGGTACGAAGCCTCTGACACCCCGGGCACCGTCCACACGTAGGGGTCGGCATCCAGACCCGACTCGCCCCCACGGGGATCCGTCCATGAACTCCATCGCCCGACCCAGCGATTCCCTGTCCTCGCGCGACGGCTGGCTGGCGCTGGGCTACTTCGCCGCCTACCTCGCCTACCTCTTCTGGCGGCAGGAGAGCGAGTGGGCCCATTGGGTGACGCTGGTCCTCCTTCCGTTCGTGGTCGCCGTCGCGACCGTCGGATCCGGCGAACGCCGCGTCGCCACCGCCCTGGCCACCCTGGGGATCCGGTGGGGCAACCTGAGGACCGGGGTGGGGTGGGCGCTCCTCGCCGGCGCCCTCATCACGGCCTTCCAGGCCACGATGGGGGGACACGCCGCCCAGATCCAGGAGCTGATCGCGACGGGGCGGGCGCTCTGGATGTTCCCCCTGACGTTCGTGTTGATGATGGTCCTGGCCGGCTTCACGGAAGAGTTCTTCTTTCGAGGATTCCTCCAGACCCGCCTGGAGGCGCTCTTCCGCTCCCGGTGGCTCGCGGTGCTGGCCGTGGCGCTCCTCTTCGGTGTCTATCACGTGCCCTACGCCTACTTCAACCCCCAATGGCCCAGCGCCGGAGACTGGGGTGCGGCATGGAGCGCGGCTCTCGGCAACGGGGTGCCCGGCGGACTCATCCTCGGGACGCTGTACGCGCTGAATCGGGGCAACCTCGCCGCCTGCGTCGTTCTCCATTCCCTGATCAACGCCGCTCCGGCGATGACCATGATCCGCTTCGGGGGCGGCTGACGGTGGGGCACGGGAGGATTCCCTCGTGAACCTGGTTGCGAACGTGTATCCGATCATGCACCATCGTCGCACCCGAGGACGGATCCTCTTCCTTCTCGAGCGTCGATCTTCGGAGCCGTTCTCGCGCAACTCAACGAAAGGAGGAATCCGTGCGAGCCATCGGGAACCTGATCTGGTTCGTGTTCGGGGGAGTCTTCATGGGGTTGGCGTGGTGGTTCGTGGGCCTGATCGCCTTCGTGTCCATCGTCGGCATTCCCTGGGGGAGGGCGTGCTTCGTGATCGGTCAGTTCACCTTCTTTCCCTTCGGGCGGGACGCGGTGAGCCGGAGGGACCTCACCGGGCAGACGGACATCGGAACCGGCGTCCTCGGGACCCTGGGGAACGTCGTCTGGCTTCTGGTCGCGGGATGGTGGCTGGCCATCGGTCATGTGCTGTCCGCGGCCGCGTGCTGCCTGACCATCATCGGCATCCCCTTCGGCATCCAACATCTGAAGCTCGCGGGGATCTCCCTGGCCCCGATCGGAAAGACGGTGGTCCAGAGATAGGACGACCACGTTGTCGTAGCATCACAAGCCCTCGACGACCCGACCCTCCACACCCTCCCACGACGGAAACCATGCGCTCGACCTCACGGATCACCGCCGCCGTCCTCGCCTTCTTCGTCGCGTGTACGACCCTCCCGCCCGATTCGGAGCAGCCGACGGTCGAAAGCGTGTACGCGATGGTGGACAGCTTCCACGTCGCGTTCGCGGCCGAAGACAGTGCCCGTCTGGGACGTCTGATCTCGGAGGATTCGACGATGACGTTCTACGGAACGAGTCTGTCCGAGATGCAGCGGGGACGGTCGGAGTTTCTGGTCAAACACCAGGAGCAGGACTGGGCCCAGGTGGATGACATCACCTTCAGCGAGCCGTCGGACGTCGACGTGCAGTTGACCACCGCCATGGCGGTGATCACGTATCACACGCGCCTCGGGTTCGTGGCCGGCGGAGAGGCCGGGAGCCTTCCGCTCCGCATGACCCTGACGCTCGGCAGGGAGGCCGGCGTCTGGAAGATCCGCCAGGGATCGGCGAGCCCGGTCGGAGACGGCTGAGGGTAGCCGCCGGGCCGGCGATCCCGGCGCCTCCTTGCGGCCTCCCTCTCGACCACGTAGGCTGCGTTCACGCGGGTTGTCGAGCGAAGACCTGAGGCCCTCCCCCCAGGAGGCGCATATGGTCGATATGTCCAGGCGGGATGCGTTGATGAGCCTGGCCACGGTGTTCACCGCAGCCGCGTCCGGCCAGGTCGACTTCCGACGCCTCGCGGATCCCCAGGAAGATCCTCTGCAGCGGTGGAGGAAGCTGAGCCAGCCGTTGTGGAGAAAGCGGGAGAGTGGCCGGGACCCCGAGCGGTTCGCCAGAGCTCCCCACCCCTTCCTCACCATCGATCTGCGCGGCATGTCGCGCGGCTCGATCACCCGCCAGATGGCGGCCATCGGGCCCCACGAGGACGGCGAGCTCGCCTTCTTCGTGGAGAACCAGGGGAACGGCCCGTCGTGGACGTGCTACACCGAGATCTACGAGGGATTCTGGACGCCGGGCCAGGCATGGGGCCATCACCTTCCCAGCTACACCCTCCGGGGGAAGCGCGCCATCACCCTCCAGGCCGGCGAGAAGAGAGAGGTCCTCCTTCCCTGGCGTCTCGATCGTCTGACCAACGGCGTGGCCCTGATGGTCGTCTACGATCCGGTGCTGGACCCCAGGAAGGAGATGATCACGTACGACCAGGCGCGACGCATCGGAAGTATCAATTGGGCAGAGTGGAGGGGATAGGACCCATGCCGAAATACGGGATACACCATCACGTCCTCTCCGAGGCGACGCGGAATCTCCTGGAGAGCCGGAACGCGGACATCCGCGCCGCCGCCGCGCAACTCGTGCGCGAGCGTGGGATCGGGAGGCTGGGGGCCATCGGGCCGGATCTCTTCTTCTGGGCCCCGGACTCCGCGGAGGTCGACAAGCTCTACCGCTTCTATTCGAACATGAAGGAGGTCGTCTCCCTGTACGACCAGGTGATGGAGCCCATCCGACAGGTGGGCGACGCGGTGGGAGAGCCGGTGGAGGCCGCTCTGGAGACGCTCGGAGACGATACAGTCGAGCTGGTGCGGCAGTTGGTCGAGCGCGCCCGCGATACCGCGGCACTCTTCCGGACGACGCTGGCCACCGGGTTGTTCGCGGGTGTGGTGGACGGCTTCGACGTCATGACGGAGGCGGCCCGGATGCCGTCGGTGAGCGAGCTCTTCTTCAACCAGTTCCGGCCCGGAGCCCAACTCAATCGACCGGAACGGGAGTGGTCCTGGTTCGACACGCTCCACTACCGGCGCACGGGCGCCTACGCCCGGTCGCTGGTGGAACTCGCCACCAGTCCACGGCAGAAGGCGTACGCGTACGGATACCTCTCGCACGTGGCCACGGACGTGCTCGGACACGCGTACGTGAATCAGGTGGTCGGGGCGCCGTACCGCCTCAACGTGCAGCGCCACGTCACGGTCGAGAACTTCATGGACACGTGGGCCTTCGACCACCACTACGGCCAGAGCGCCAACGCGTCGCTGCTCCGCGCGCTCGAGCTTCCCGAACCGTCCCGGCTTCCCACGGAAGTCGTGGATCTCATCGTGAACGCCATGCGGCGAACGTACGCCGGGACCCAGCCGCGGCGCCTCGGGGGGGACGGGTTCCCGACCCAGCGTCATGTCCGCCAGTCGTTCGAGTCACTCCACGAGGTCCTTTCCGTGATGGAGCGGATGTACGTGAAGCATCCGACGGAGCCGTTCAGCGGGGTCCTCGACGTCCTGGCGCACGCGCTCGACGACCTCCTGGAGCCTCCTCCCTCCCCACCTTCGAGTCCGTCGGAGTCGTGCGGATGGGGGGACATCCTTTCCTTCGGCCTCACGGAGAGCTCCAGCGATTGCTACGAGGGGTTCATGGACGAGCTGAGTGGGTGGATGGGCTACCTGGGCGAACTGATGCAGTGGCTCGCCGAGACCGCGCTCGATCTCATCGACCTGATCCTGGCGACGCTCGCCGCCATCCCCATCACGGTGCTGCTCGCGATCCTGTACGGTACCCAGCTCCTGCTCTTCAGCCTGTACCAGAGCTGTCGGTCCACCCTCGCCCTGCACGGGTTCTCGCTTCCCGAGCCCGACGATCTCCACTCGAGCCATGGCGCGCACCTCATCGCGCCGACGTTGTCGTGTGGCACCGCGTTCAAGTTCCCTCGCCTCAAGGGACCCTCACAAAGTCATCTCGTGTGCCCCTCTCTCGCGGTGGAAGACCCCGGGACCGCGGCGGACCCGTTCGAGCCGACCACGGCGGTGTCGCCGGAAGACTTCATCTCCGGGGCTCCCATGGACTTCAGGGCGCTGGTCGCGTATGCCCAGGCCCCGACGCCGGAAGCCACCCGGGCTCTTCAACTGGCCGGCGCGCGCATCGGCAACGCCGTCGGGCTCACGGAGTGGATGATCGGCACCGCCGCGAACGGCGGCGCGCCGGCGGGGGCGCGAGACCTCGCCTTCACCGACTGGAATCTCGACGCGGATCGGGGCTACGGATACAAGACGTGGAAGGGAACGGTCAACGCGCCCACGGCGACGGCACCCCCCAGCGTAGACCCGGAGCGGTATACCTGAGGGGGGGCAGGGTCGGGCGGTGAGCACGACCGCGCCCGGCGGAGAGTCGGTTCCGGTGTCCGGACGGGATTGGACTCGCGTTCTGGGGCGGGGACACCATCGCCGTCGGAAAGATCGGATCTCCCGACCCATGGACGGTCATGGCGAAGGGGACGTTTCCCAACGGGCTCCCCGGCGGATAGGCTTCGGGACAGGGCGTCGATCACCGTGGCCCACCGCCGAGGAGCCCGCGCCCTCCGGTTCAGCTGCGGTCCCCCGCGGGGAGTTCCGCGGCGGTGCGAGACGAGTCTTCTCCTTCCGCCATCCTGGCCAGCGCCAGTGATCCGGATGCCGAGGCCGCGCTCAGGAGGGTGAGGGCACCGACCACCGCGACGCCCTCGGCGACGGTCGCCGTCCCCATGGCCACCAGGGCGGCCGGGAACAGTCCGAGAAGGAGGCCTCCGAACGCTCCCCACGCCGCGAAACGGGAGAGCGACAACTCGCCGAAGCTGCGCCGGCGCCCGGCGATCCCGAGCACCGTGGAGAACACCAGCCCGCCCAGGAACGCGGGATACGCCAGCACCGCCGGCCAGATATCCACGAGCGCCCCGACGGGATTCGGCCAGACGTTGTGGATCAACTCGATCCCGAGTCCGACCAGCGCCCACCCCACGGCCCAGCTCAGCCCCATTCCCACCGCCCCCCTGACGCGCCTCAGCCACCCCTTCATCGCCGCCTCCCTGTCCAGTCCGGCTTTCTGGTGCCATGCTGCAAGATCCGATCCGGCGGTGCCGTGTCCCGGTCCGCCATCGTCGATTTCTTCCGAGTGAGGGATGACATGCGACAGGAGGTCGAGTACAGCCTACTCGAGCGCCGTCTGCTGTGGCCGAGGCCGACTCCCGTTCTCCATGCGTCGAACGAGAGCAAGCCCCGAGCCACGGGTGCCTGACGGCCGCCACGTCACGCTGTTCAAGTCGAGGCCAGGGCACTATATAGACCGAGACCCCCTCATTGAGAAGGAGGACGTCATGCGTAGGCATCTCACTCTCATGCTCGCGCTGCCCACCCTGATCTCCTTTCAGGCGTGCTCTCCCGGGGAGGAGGGACAACCCCCCGAAGCGACTACGGCCACCGCCGTACACGCGACCATCGTGATCGGCGTGGACGACGCCGGGAACGTGTACGTGAGCCAGGACCGATTGGAGGTCCGTAACCGGAACCAGTCTCCCGTGATCGCGTGGGCCGCGGATTCATCCTTGGGTGACCGGCGGTGGATCGTGGGATTCGCCGGTGCCAGCCCGTTCAAGAGCAACCGGGTCGCGTTTTCCTCTGACCCGGGTGCGCACCAGGGCCCCATCAGTCCCGACGCCGCGGAGGGAGAGTACAAATACTGGGTCTGGGTTTCGGCCCCTGGCGATGCGTGGCTCTCGCTCGATCCCAAGATCGTGATCATCGACGACCCGGGTCAGTAGCAGGACACGATCCAGCACGGCCTCGAAGAGGGACCGTAGGGCGCCGGACCTCAGGCCTCGCCTCCGTCGTTCTTCCTGCCCGGTCCCACCAGGTCCTGGAAGGGCTCGAAGTCCCTCAGCCCCTCGAACCACCAATCCTTCCGGATGAAGGCGGTGTCGGGGTCGATGGTGAGGTACGACGCGAGTAGCCTGACGGCTTCCTCGCGGTCGCCCAGGAGCAACTGGACGTGGGCTTCGTCGTAGGCGAGGGCGGGGGGCGTGCGTCCGGGCTCGCGCACCTGGTCCAACATCGCCCGAGCGCCGTCGGCGTCACCGGAGCGAGCGAGGACCCGCGCGAGCCACACGGTCCCGTACGTCCGCCAGGTCTCCCGATCACCGGCCGGGCTCGCCGCCACGAGGGAGTCCAGGAGAGCGCGGGCGTGGGCCACGTCGGGCTGGGCCTGAGGGTAGGAGCCCAGGATGACGAATCGGCATGCCACGAAGTTCGTATTCAGGGGAAAACGCCGGCGCCCTTCGTCGCAGAGGCGGATGGCGTCGTCGCGTGGGCCGAGCTGTGAGATGCTGTACTGGAGGCTGAAGAGAGCCTGCTCCTCGACCTCGAGAAACGCGTCGGCGTCGAGGGCGTGCTCGGCCGCCTCGACGGCCTCCAGGAAGCGTGCCTGCCGCACCAGCACTTCGCTCAGCGTCCACCATGCGTTGGCGATGTTGCTATCGATGGACAGGGCGGCCCTGAGATCTTCCTCGGCGCCGGCGATCAACTCGGGCGCGTCGGGGACGCCGGGAGTCCGGGCCAGGCGCGCCCTGAGCCAGCCACGGAAAGCCAGCGCCGACTCCGAGCCCGGGTTCCGCTCCAGCGCCTCGGCGAGGATGGAATCCGCCCGGGCCGCCCGTTCAGGATCCAGCGCTCCCGGCAGCGGTCCATGAAGCGCGGCCAACCGCCCCAGGGCCACGGCCCGCTGAAGGAGAGGTGACTCCCAGTCTGGATCGCGGTCCAGGGCCAGACGAAAGAGGGAGTCCGCCCGCAGCAGCGCCTCGTGCGCGGCTTCCTTGTCGCCGTCCCGGTAGCGCTCGTATTCATCGAGTTCGTCCCGGCCCCGGGCGAACGCCGTCCACGCTTCCGCGTCGTCCGTGCCCGCCCGTGCCGAACGCACCCGGATTTCCCGGCCCAGGCGCTGTCGCAGCGTGCGTGCCACGTAGAAGGTCAGCGAGTCCTGGAAGGCGAACGGATCGGCGAGGCTTCCTTCCACCACGTGACTACCGAGATGGCTCAGCGTAGCGCCGTCGATCAACTGCACGGTGGCCCGAACCCGGTCGCCCGCTCGGGTGACGCTCCCCTCCACGAGGCTTCCCGCCCGGAGCACACGGACGATGGAATCCAAGGAGACCGCGTTGTATCGGTACGGCTTCACCGCGTTGCGCGATGCCACCTGGAGGCCGTCCACGGTTCCCAGCTCGTGGAGGAGTCCTTCGGTCAACTCCGCGGCAAGGTGGCCGAGGCTTCCATCTTCACTGTGATCGTCCAGGTAGAGGACCGCGATCCTGCGTGGATCCAGATCGGGAATCGCCGCGTCCACCATCGGAGTACCGGGGACCATGGACCCTCCCGGGCTCGTGACCTGCCAGGCGCCCCACCCCGACACCACGCTCACGGTGGCTACCCCCAGGACGGTGACGACCCGACGAGCCGGCGTTCTTCCGAGCGTGTCCGCGATGGACCCGGGCGCTGCCTGACGAAGACCGTCTTCGGTGATGTCGAAGATCCATGCGAGGATCAGGGCCACGGGAAAGGCCGACGTTCCCGCGACCACCAGGACCGCCAGCCAGAGGCTCGAGATACCCAGTGGTTCGAACGTGACGTCGGCAAGCTGCAGGATGACGAAGAGCGTGACCGCGTAGAGTCCAGCGACCCTGTGCACACGTCTGCGTTGCAGCTCTGTACCGAGCGCGCGGAGCCGTGCGAGGAGACGTCGCATGAGGACCCCCTGGAGAGGACGGGTCAGGTCGAGTCTCCGATATGGTGGGGCCATCGCGGGCCGCTGGGCAAGCGGTTTCTTCCGAGCGGCGAGGGAACGACCGTCCCAGGCCACCACCATCCTCGTCGGACCGGCGGTCGGATGGAGACGCAGGGCCGCGCCTCCCACCTCCCCCTCCCGACGGCCGCGGTATCGCCCTACCTTTCATCCCCCTTCATCGCCCCCTGACCCCGAAGAGAAATGGACCTGACCATCACCGGCACCGTTGGAGACATTCTTCCCGAGCAGTCCGGCGAAGGCCGTAACGGCCCGTGGCGGAAGCAGGAGTTCATCCTGGAGATCGGCGGGGATTATCCCAAGCAGGTCTGCATCGTGACGTGGGGCGACAAGATCGACCAGTTCGCCGTCCAGGCGGGGGAACGCCTCACGGTGCACATCGACATCCAGAGCCGTGAGCACAATGGACGCTGGTACACCGACGTGAAGGCCTGGAAGGTCGCCCGGGATCAGCCCCAGGACGGACCGCCTCCCCTGGGTCCCGACGAGCCCTTCAACGAGCCGCCGGCCTTCTCCGACGAGGACGACGGGCTCCCCTTCTAGCGGGCAGGGCGGGGCGCGCGGCCGGGGTGGGTCGCGCCGGCCGGCCCGGTCGGACCCCCCGGCCCGGGTGGAGCGGGTGGAGCGGGTGGAGCCCCTCCGCTCCTACCCCAACCCCCCATACAGCCGCACCAGCGCTCCGATCCCCTTCTCGTAGGCGTCGAGGGCGAACCACTCGTTGGGGGCGTGGAGGTTGCACCCGGGGAGGCCGAACCCCACCAGGAGCGCCGAGGCCTTGAGCTTCTCCTCGAAGTCCACCACGATGGGGATGGAGCCGCCCTCGCCCTGGAGGACGGCGGGGGTGCCGAACGCGGCCTCGAGGGCGCTGGAGGCGGCCTCCACCAGTTTCCCCTCCACCTTGGCCTTCCACGGGCGCCCGCCGTGGAGCTCCACCAGCTCCACCGTCACCCCCGGGGGGGCCACCTTCTCCAGGTGCGCTTCCAGGAGCGTCTTCACCTTCTCGGGGCTCTGCCCCGGAACCAGGCGGAAGCTCACCTTGGCCATGGCCTTGTTGGGGAGCACGGTCTTGGCGCCCTCCCCGGTGTACCCGCACAGGATCCCGTTCACGTCGCAGGTGGGGCGGATCCAGAGCTGCTCCAGGGGGGTCCACCCCTTCTCGCCGGACAGGGCGGGGACCTTCAACTCCTTGCGGTACTCCTCTGCATCGAAGGGGAGGGAGCGGATCTGGTTCCGCGTTTCTTCGTCCCACTCCAACACGTCGTCGTAGAAGCCGTCGATGGTGATGCGCCCGTCGGCGTCCTTCAGCGAGGCGATGATGGTCGCCAGGGCGTTCCCCGGGTTGGCCACCGTCCCGCCGAACTGCCCCGAGTGGAGGTCGCTGCGCGCTCCCTTCACGTGGATCTCGAAGTACGCCAGCCCCCGCAGGGAGAAGAGCACCGAGGGCATCCCCTCGGCGTACATGTTGGAGTCGGAGATGATCACCGAGTCGCACGCCAGCCGCCCGGCGTTGGCCTCCACGAAGGGGACCAGGTTCACCGATCCCACCTCCTCCTCTCCCTCCGCCAGGACCACCACGTTGATGGGGAGGCTTCCCGCGGCCTGGAGGTGGGCCTCCAGCGCCTTCACGTGCATGTAGAGCTGCCCTTTGTCGTCCGCCGATCCCCGGGCATACACCCTCCCGTCGCGCTCGGTGGGCTCGAAGGGGGGCGACTCCCACTCGTCCAGCGGCTCGGGGGGCTGGACGTCGTAGTGCCCGTAGATGAGCACGGTGGGGGCGTCGGGGCCGGCGCCCCGCCATTCGCCCAGCACGATGGGGTGTCCGGGGGTGTCGATGACCTCCGAGGTCAGCCCCGCCCGTGCCAGGGCGTCGGAGAGCCACTCGGCGGCGCGGCGGGTGTCCCCGTCGTGCTCGCTCTTGGCGCTGATGGAGGGGATGCGGAGGAAGTCGTACAGCTCCGCGCGAAAGCGGGCGAGGTTCGCGTCGACGAACGAAAGGACTTCGGACATGTCTGTGTGGCCTGCTGGTTCCGGCCGACCCGGAGCCGCGCTCCCCGGCCGACCCGTGGAGGAGGGGGAGCGACCTGCCTGATCCGTCAGATCAGGTTACGGACGCCCCAGCGGTAGACGAAGGTCATGAGCGCGGCGAACCCCGCGGCCGTTCCCATTCCGCCGGCGCTCAGGGCCAGGGGCTCGTAGAGATGGAAGATCCCCACGCCCAGCATCCCGCCGATGACGGCGGCGAAGGCCCCCAGGGCCACGAGCACGGGCGTGTGTCCGGGCGTCTCCGCCGGGAGCTTGACGAAGGCCTTCATGGTGAGGCCGATGACGGCTCCCATGACGATCCAGATTCCGATTCCGATCCAGTTCTGCATTTCCGGCCCCGCCGGGTTCCAGCGTGGTTTCGATGTCCCGAAGGACAGGTCGGGAAAAATCTACCGGGAGACTCCGCCGGTGACCAGAGGAGCGCCCGAATCGGGTGTCAGCCGTCTTCGGCCACCCGGTTCTTCAACTCGGCCAGGCGGGCGTCCAGGTCGGCCGCCGCGTCCGCCCGGCGTTCCTCCTCGCCGATCTTCTCTGCCATGCGGTCCAGCTCGCTGAAGAGGTCGTCGGCCGAGCCGATGGAGTCTCGCGCCCCGGTCCTTCCGACGCTGGCGGCCAGCGAGTCCCGACGCACCTGGGCCTCGCGAACCTTGTCCAGCATGGAGTCCACTTCTCCTTCCAGGAACTCCTTCTCCTCCCGGAGGGCGCGGGCCTTGCCTTCGTGGACATCCCGCTGGCGGACGTACTTGTCGTGGTACTCCCGGGCGACGCGGGCGGTCTCTTCGTCGCCGATCTGGTTGGCGCGGGCTTCCCGGCGCAGGCACGTCTCGATCTCGGCGGAAGCCTTCTGCGAGGCCAGGAGAGTGTGCCGGATCTCGGCCTCCAGCGCCGAAATCCGCGCCTTGGTGTCCGCCACCTCGTTCTTCATCCCCACCAGGAGGCGGTCCACGGCCTCCGGCACGTCCTCCCGGTTCAACTCCTCACGGAAGTTGGCCATGGCCTGTCGGAATGCGTCTCGAAGCTCTTCGAACATGGGGGATCGGAGCCGGGGGGAGACTAGTTGAGGAACGGCTCGATGCGCTGGGCGAAGGAGTTGCGGGCGCGGTGGAGGCGGCTCTTCACGGTGCCGAGGTTCACTCCGGTGATCTCCGCGATCTCCTCGTAGCTCTTCCCCTCCAGCTCACGGAGGCGGAACACGAGCTGATGATGCTCGGGCAATTCGCTCACCATCTCCTCGACGAGATTCCGCAGATACCGCTTCCGGAAGAGGTCGTCGGGGCGCATGCTGGTGTCTTCGAACTGGATGGGCCGGTGATCGTCTTCCCAACCGCCGGTGAGGCGCTGGAAGAGGACCAGCGGGCTCCGCGACCGGTTCCGCAGCTCGTTCTTGGAGAGGTTGCTCGCGATGGTGTAGACCCACGTGGAGAACTTCTTCGAGGTGTCGAACCGATGGAGGTGCCGCGTGACGCGGATGAAGGCCTCCTGCACCAGATCCTGGGCGCGATCGGCGTCGCCGGTCTTCCGCGTGATGAAGTGGATGAGACGGTCGCGGTACCGGTCGTAGAGTTCCTGGAACGCTCCCGGCCTGCCCACCAGGTGGGCGCTTACCAACTCCTCGTCGGAGAGTTCGCCAAGTGGTTGGTTACCAAGGAGTTCCTTGAGTTTTTCCGGATTGACGTTGACCATGTCTTGCCTGGTGCAGTCCGCTGAGAATCATTCTCGTTTGGATTCGAAAGATGCCGGAAGGGGGGGTCGGGTTCAAGGGCGGCTCATGGATTTCTCCCGGCTCGGTGCGGATTTTTCGCAGGAAATGCGGATCTGCGGCACTTTTCCCGTCCTATGTGAGACGTCGCTCCAGCCCTACGAGGACGCCACCTTCCGAGATTCCGTCGTACAGGGCCGACTCCGGGCTCGGAGTGCGGTCCTTGGAGGCGAGCGCTTCCGTCGCGGCGGCGTCCATTTCCGCCACGGCGGCGTCCTCCACCTCCTCCATCATGGCGGGGGTCACCCCCTTCCCTTCCAGATAGCTCTCGAAGAGTCCGATGGGGTCCCGGCGCCCCCAACTCGCGAAGAGATCGGGCGCGAACGCCGCGCGAGCCTCCCGCTCGTCGTGGGTGGCGTGGCCCCCCATGCGGAAGGTGTCGGCGACCACGCAGGCCGGTCCGGCGCCTTCCCGGCAGAGGTCCACGGCCAACGAGGTGGCCGCGTACACGTCCAGGACGTTGTTCCCGTCACACGACCACGACGGGATGCCGTACATGGCCGGCCAGGCCGCCAGGTCTCCGCGGGAGTGCTGCTCCACCCGGGTGCCCAGCGCCACCTGGTTGTTCTGGATCACGAACACGGCGGGGACGGACTGCACGGCGGCCAGGTTCATCCCCTCGTGGCAGGCGGCGGTCTTGGTGGCGCCGTCTCCGATCCACGTCATGGCCACCCGGCGCTCGTCGCGGTTGCGGAATGCCAGGGCCACCCCCGCCACCACGGTGACGCTGGTGCCCATGTGGCTGATGGGCTGGATGATCCCCTTCTCCATGTTCCCGATGTGGAGATCCCGTCCGCGGCTGGGGGAGTCCTCGCTGGCCAGGTATCCGCGGAACATGTCGGACAGGGGCATCCCCATCATGTGGAGCGCGCCCGCGTTGCGGATCATGGGGCTCACCATGTCGTGCTCCCGGTCCAGCGCCCGCACGGACCCCACGGTCACCGCTTCTTCGCCGGTGCCCAGCCACGCCTTGGAGATCACGCCCGTCCGTACCCACCGCTTCAGGCCGATGTCGTGGAGCCGCGTGCGCAGGAGGTCGCGATAGATGGAGAGGAGATCGTCCTGCGAGAGGGCCGCCACCAGGGGCGCCCGCTGGGGATCGCTCTCCACCCGGCGTACGTACTCCGCCGCGAGGTTCTCGTCGGGCGTCCATGCGAGGTATTCGGGGGGGTCGAAGGCCGGGTATCGCTTCATGTATGCAAGCTAGTGTGGCGCATCCAGGGTGTCACGGCCATTCGAGGGAACTCGTGAAATCCCGGACCGGGTGGGAGAGCCGTCTGGGGTGCCGTGACCGGGCGCGCGGGGCCGATTCGCGTTGCATGCGGCGCCCGATGAAGTGACATTGCATCGCTTCGAAGCACAGTCGACCTCTTTTCCAGGGATTCCAGGGAGCCTATGGAAGCGTCCTCAACGCCGGTGGCGGGGAAGAACAGGGTGCGGGCCGTGGTCGCTCTACGCCTTCTCGAAACGCTGCGGGACCAGGACATCCCCCAGGAGCTCATGGAAGACGAGGACCCCACGGTCACCATGCCCCGGCGCCTGGGGCTGAGCGACGTGGTGGAGCGGCAGATCCGCTCCTACCGGGCCGACGTGAAGCGGGGCCACCGCCTCTCCGACGACGAGATCGGAGACCTGTTCCGCCTGGTGCTCCGCCGTCCCGACGGCGAGGACATCTTCTTCGAAGCGGGCCGCGTGCTGGCGGGGGGGAAGAACGGCCGCTCGCTTTCGCGCGTCCTTCCCCGCCGGGTGATGTACGCCGTGGCCCGCCGGCGCGTGGCGGGCGTGCTGCGGAAGCTCTTCGGCCGGCGGGTGGGCGCCTTCGCGCGAGGGGGATTCGTCATCGAGGGCCGGTCGCTCCTCTTCATCGAGAGCGATCCCGGCGGCGACGCCTGCTTCCTCCTGGCCGGCCTCGCCCAGGGGGTGCTGGAGCTCACGGCGGGCCGCGCGGCGAAGGTCACCCACACCCGGTGCCAGAGCCGGGGCCACGACCTGTGCCGCTGGGAAGGGATCGTGGACGATTCGGTGGAGGCATGACGGAGAAGATGGGCATGGTAGAGAAGGGTTCTTCGGCGCCCGACTTCACCCTCCCCACGGACGGGGGCGAGGACGTGACGCTTTCCGGGCTGCGGGGGCGGAAGGTCGTGCTGTACTTCTACCCCAAGGACGACACCTCGGGGTGCACGGTCCAGGCGTGCGACTTCCGGGACTCGCTCCCCCGGTTCCAGGGGATCGACGCGGTGATCCTGGGGGTGTCGCCCGACTCGGTGGACTCCCACCGGCGGTTCAGGGAGAAGTTCGGGCTGAACTTCCCCCTCCTGGCCGACGAGGAGAAGACGGTCTGCGAGCTCTACGGCGTGTGGAAGGAGAAGAGCATGTACGGCCGGAACTACATGGGTGTGGAACGGAGCACCTTCCTCATCGACGAGAACGGCACGGTGCTCGAGGCGTGGCGGGACGTGAAGGCCGAAGGGCACGCCGAACGGGTGGCGGAGGCGTTGGGCGGCTGAGCCACCCCGGCTACTCCGGGTGTTCCAGCGCGCGGTGCACCGTGTAGGCGCAGAGGTCCTGGATGGCGACCCGACCCAGGGCGCGCGCCTCCGCGATCTCCGGGTGGGCGAAGATCCCCTCCTGGAGCCAGATGGCCGGCTCGTCGGGGTGATGCGTGGCGGCGCGGACGAAGCCACCCGCCTCCCCCGTGGGGCGGAAGATGATCACCAGGTCCACCGGTCGGGGGACGTCTTCCAGGGCCGGGTGGACGGGCCGGCCCAGGATCCGCTCGGCGTACGGGTTCACCGGGAGGATCTCGAACCCCCGGGCGGCCAGGTACGACGGAACCCGGCGAGCGGCCTTCTGGGGGTCTCGCGACATCCCCACCACCGCGATGCGGCGCATGGTGTGGAAGAGGTCCCAGAGGGCCTGGGGACCGGGGTTGTCCGGGTCTCCCCCCGCGAGGAGGAGTCTCTGGAGTCGCGTCATTCGTACCATGGTGCGGCGAGGATAGCGGGCAGGGTGCTGTCGGACAACGCCTCGGCGGGGTCGAGGAGCGCGTCGGTGGGGGATGTCATTGCCTGCGGGGTGGCGTCGTGCCAACATCTTGCAGTGGCGGGGCGCGTCGGAGAGGAACACTCAGAGGAAGTGAAATGGAGACAGGGATCACCGTGGCCGTCGGGATCGTTCTCGGCATCGTGGGCTTCATGCTGGGGCGCGGGGCAGGGCGGAAAGAGGGGTCGGGTGGCGCGGGTGCGCTCTGCGAGGAGCGGATGCGGTCCGTGGCGGCGGCCGTGGCGCGTGGCGGTTTGCCCGACGCCGGGGCCCCGGGATCCGGGGAGTCGGCGTTGCGTGACGCCCTCGAGTCCGGCTGGGCTCCGAGGCACACCGAGCGGGCCCGGGCGCTCCAGGAGGCCCTGGAACGCGTGGGCGTGTACCTGGACCAGGTGGTGCGCAAGCCGCTCTCCGAGGCGGGGTCCGACGCGGATCTGGCCGAGTTGCGCGAGCGGATCGCCCGCGCCGTGGGAGCCCTGGAGGACGTGGAGTTCTTCCTGGCCAAGCCGTCCATTCGCGTGGAGGGTGGAGATCTGGTGCAGCTCACGCAGCAGGTGACGCGCGAATTCGCCGGCGACCAGGGGGTGTCGGTGCGCATGCAGACGCCGGGCCACCCGGTGCGCGCCAAGGTGGCCTCCGCCGCCTTCATGGACGCCCTCTACCTGGTGCTCCACAACGCCGGCCGTTTCGGCGGCGGCGGAGTGGTGACGGTGGCGGTGACCCAGGACGGCGGCCGGGCGGCGGTGTGCGTGCGTGACCGTGGCCCCGGGTTCACCGAGGAGGCGTTCAAGCGGGCTTTCGACCCGTTCTATTCGACGTCGACGGAAGGTCTCGGCCTCGGACTCCCCCACGCCCGCACCATCGTCGAGGAGATGGGTGGGAAGCTCGAGATCCGCAACGTGCCCGACGGAGGAGCCGAGGTGGAGGTCTCCTTCAACTCCCTCTGAGGCCCACGCCCACCACCCCCGCCACCACCACGGCGATCCCGAGCCAGCCCAGGGGTGAAAGCCCCTGACCCACCAGGAGGGTGGCCAGGATGGCGGCCACCACCGGCTCCACCGCCGCCACGGTGGACGCGCGACTGGCCTGGATGCGTCCCAGTGCGTCGAAGAAGAGGAACTGGGCCACCGCGATGGTGAGGAACGCGAAGAGGGCGAGGACACCCCAGGCGCGGCCCGTCGCGGGGAGGATGATCTCCTGGCCGGTGGCGGGGATGGCCACCGCCAGGAGGACGCACGCCGCCGCCAGGCTGTAGACCGCCGGCGCCGCCGGTCCCCACCGGGGAGTCGCGTACCGTCCGAACAGGGTGTAGCCGGCGTAGCTGGCGCCGGCCAGGATCCCCCAGGTCAGACCCGACGTCCCGAACGCCGAGGTGACGTCGCCCGCTCCGATCACCGTCAGCCAGACTCCGGCCACCGTGAGGCACGCCCAGAACACCCGCGCGAGGCTGGGCCACTCACCCAGGAGCGGCCCCGACGAGAAGACCACGATGACCGGGGCGAGGTAGATGAGCGCCACCGTGGTGGGGACCCCCACCGCGTCGGTGGAGGCCTGGTAGGCGAACTGGAACACCCCCACCGCGAGCCCTCCCACCACGACCAGCCAGGCGAGGTCCCGTCGCGACACCTTCAGCACGCCCGGGTTCCTCGCCAGGAAGAAGCAGAGGAGGAACGCCACGCCCAGCGCCGGGCGGAGGATGGCCACGCTCTGCGGTGGGAGTCCCATGCGGAACAGGTGCACGCTGAAGATCCCCGAGGATCCCCACAGCGACGCCGCCACCACGGCCTCGGCGTACCCGAGCCAGGGATGCCGGCTCACGCGAAACCCCGGCTCACGCGTATCCGAAGATCTGGTAGAGAAGGAGGTACACCACCAACCCCGTCACGGAGACGTACACCCAGACGGGGAACGTCCAACGGGCCAGTCGGGCGTGGGCGTGGAAGCGCTTCCCGTTCGCCAGGTGGAGGAGGCGGAGCACCAGAGGCACCAGCGCCACCGCCAACACCATGTGCGAGAAGAGGATGGCGAGGTAGACGGTCTTGGCCACGCCGGTTCCGGCGAAGGTGTGGGTGCCGGTGAACGCGACCCTGGTCAGGTAGAACACCAGGAACGCCCCGGACGCCGACAGCGCCGTGAGCATGGACCGGCGGTGCGCCGACACCCGCCGCCGGCGAATGAAGAAATATCCCGTGAGCAGCGCCACGGCGCTCACGGCGTTGAGGCTGGCGTTGACCAGCGCCAGCGAGTCTCCGATCAGGGCACGGTCCACTTCGGCGTCAGGCTCCGCCCGTCGTGCTGCGGGCGCGGGCGGCGGTGGTCACGTGCACCAGCACCACCAGGAGGCTCGCGGCCACCAGGGTGTGGAGCGACACGGGGATCACGGCGAGTCCGCCCAGGACCGAGATGAACCCCAGCGCCACCTGGATCAGGGTCAGGATGGAGGCCCACGCCGACATGCTCCGCACCACGTGGGGTGCACGTGTCCGATGGGCCCACGCGGCGAAGGCCACGATCATCACCGCCGCGGCGACGCCCACCACGCGGTGCGTGAAGTGGAGCGCGACCAGGCCGTTGTCCAGCGGCGGGATCCAGGCGCCCTGGCAGAGCGGCGCGTCCGGGCAGGCCATCCCCGCGTCGGTGTGGCGCACCAGTCCGCCCAGCACCGACTGGACGAACACCAGCACGGCGGACGCGGATCCCCAGGTGGCGGCCCGCCGCAGGAGCCCCGGGTCCACACCGGCGGACTCTTCCGCGTCCGTGACGCCCGACCACCCCGTGGCCGACGCCAGCACGGTGGCGGCCACCAGGAAGAGGAGGGCGAGGGAGAGGTGGGAGGTGGACACGAGGTCGGGGAGCTTGAAGAGCACCGTGAGGCCGCCGAAGACGGACTGCACCAGGAGGAGGACGATGCCGGCCAGGCACCAGCGGAAGATCCAGGGACGGTCGCGGGTCTCCTTGCGGGCCAGGTAGGTGGCGAGCCCCCACATCAGGAGGAGGCCGCCCGCCACCAGCCGGTGGAGGTGTTCCCAGAAGACCCCTCCGCTCATCTCGGGCACCAGGGTTCCGAAGCAGGTGGGCCAGTCGGGGCACGCCAGGCTGGACTCGGTGGCATGGACCACGCTCCCCAGATACAGGAGGACCAGGGTCCATACGACCGTAACGGTGAACGCTCTGGGGTGAAGCGAATCCATCTTCCGTCTCTCGTTGGTGGTTTCTGGGCCGCGTTCCGCGGTTATGTTTCCCGGTCCTTCCCGGCCAAGTTACCGAGCCTCCCCGGATATGGAACAGCCACGCCTCGATCCTTCCCCGACGTCGCGGTTTCTCGGGCGTCTGAAACCGTTGGTGCGGCCCTACGCCGGGTACCTGGCAGTGGCCGGGGTGTTCCTCGTGCTCAGCACGCTGGTGGGGCTGGCGTTCCCCCTGGTGGTGCGCGAGCTCCTGGACGCCGCCTTCCTCGCCGGCGATTCCCGGCTCCTGAACCGCATCGCCATGGGGTTGCTCGCCCTCTTCGTGGTGCAGGCGGCCATCAACTTCGCCCAGAGCTACCTCACCGCGTCCGTGTCGGAGCGGGTGGTGGCGGATCTGCGCAACGACGTCTTCGAGTCCCTGGTCCGCCAGCCGCCGGGGTACTTCGCCCGGCGCCGGGTGGGGGAGCTCAGCTCCCGCCTCGCCTCCGACGTGGGGCTCATCCAGAACGTGATGCGCTTCGGGATCCCGGAGTTGTTGCGCCAGGGGATCTTCCTGTTGGGCGCCATGGCGCTCATCACCGCCACCAACCCCCGCCTGACCCTGGTGACGCTCACCGTCATCCCGGTGGCCATCGTGGTGGCGTGGCTCTTCGGACGCAGGGTGCGCAAGCTCAGCACGGGGATCCAGGATCGCCTGGCGGGCGCGGTGGCCCGGGCCGAGCAGGTGTTCACCCAGATCACCACGGTGCAGAGCTTCACCCGGGAAGGGTGGGAGGCCCGCCACTTCCGGGACGAGGTGAACGCCACCCGCGACGAGGGGCTGCGCCGCGCCGTGGCCCGGGCCGCGCTCACGGGCGTGGTGACCTTCGCCGCCTTCGGAGCCATCGTCATGGTGCTCTGGGAGGGGGGACGTCTCGTGCTGGCCGGACAGCTCAGCCCGGGCACCCTGGTGGCCTTCCTCCTGTACGCCGTGACCATCGCGGGCGCCATCACCTCCCTGGCGGGGTTCTGGAGCAACCTGCAGGAGGCCGCCGGCGCGGCGGAGCGGATCTTCGAGGTCCTGGGCCATGCGCCGGAGTTGCGGGATCCCGAGCACCCCGTTCCCCTTCCCGACCCGGTGCGCGGGGAGGTCTCGTACCGCGGGGTCACCTTCCGGTACGGACCGGAGCTCCCCCTGGTCCTGGCGGGAATCGACCTGGAGCTCCGGGCGGGCGAGACGGTGGCCCTGGTGGGGAGCTCGGGCGCCGGGAAGAGCACGCTGGCGTCGCTCATCCCCCGCTTCTTCGAGGTGGAGGACGGCGCCGTGCTGGTGGACGGGATCGACGTGCGGGAGGTCGCGCTCGAGTCGCTGCGCCGCTCCATCGGCCTCGTGCCCCAGGAGCCCATGCTCTTCGCCGGCACGGTAGCGGACAACCTGCGCTACGGGGATGCCGACGCGACGCAGGGGGAGATCGAAGCGGCGGCGCGCGCGGCCCACGCCCACGCCTTCATCTCGGGATTCCCCGACGGGTACGAGCAGACGGTGGGAGAGCGTGGGGTCACCCTCAGCGCGGGGCAGAGGCAACGCATCGCCATCGCCCGGGTAATGCTCAGCAGGCCTCGCATCCTCGTCCTCGACGAGGCGTCGAGCAGTCTGGACGCGGAGAGCGAAGCGCTGGTGCAGGACGCCCTGGAGCACCTCATGGAGGGGAGGACCACGCTGGTCATCGCCCACAGGCTGTCCACCGTGATCCGGGCGGACCGGATCCTGGTGCTGGACGGCGGAGAGATCGTGGACCAGGGGTGCCACGCCGAGCTTCTCGAGCGCAGCGAGGTGTATCGCCGGTTGTATCGCCGCCAGTTCCACGATCACCTGGCCGCCCGCGACGAAGCAGTTTCCGAGCAGGTGGTCCCCGAGCAGGTGGTCCGGAGGTAGCAGGGTGGCGGGGTTGCGTTCCTTCATCGCCGAGGTACCCATGAATCCGCTTCGTCAACTCCGCGTCATGGGGCGGCTGGTCCGCCGCGTGACCAAGACTCCCGGCAGCGCGCCCGGGACGCTGGTCCACACCGGTCCGAAGCACATGGAGGAGGTTCGCTTCCATGTGATCCGCTACGGCGTCGAGTCCCTGGCGGAGGCGTCGCCGGAGAACGTGGATGAATGCCTCGCCCTGCTCGACTCGGACGCGGTCACCTGGGTGAACGTCGACGGCCTTCACGACACCGACGTGGTGGAGAAGATCGGCCGGCGGATGGGGTGGCACCGCCTCCTCCTGGAAGACATCGTCTCCGTGGGACAGCGGGCCAAGGTCGAGGAATACGAGGATTGCGTGTACGTGGTGATGCCCATGCTCCGGTGGGACGCCACGGTGGCTCAGGTGAGGGAAGAGCAGGTGAGCATCGTCCTGGGCCCCGGATACGTCTTCACCTTCCAGGAACGGCAGGGTGACGTGTTCGAGCGGGTCCGCGAGCGGGCGCGCACGGGGCGCGGGTTGATCCGGAAATCCGGGGCGGACTACCTGACGTACGCGCTGCTGGACGCGGTGGTGGACCACTATTTCTCCGCCCTCGAGGGGGTCGGCCACCTCACCGAGGAGCTGGAGGAGGCGGTCCTGGATGCTCCGGATCAGGGGATCATGCACCGTCTCCACGAGCTCAAGCGGGAACTCATCGCGCTGCGGCGCGCCATCTGGCCCGTGCGCGACCTCCTGGGGATGCTGCAGAGGTCCGACGTCCCCATCTTCGGAGCTCCCACGAAGGTGTTCCTGCGGGACGTCCACGACCACTCGGTGCAGGTCATGGACACCGTGGAGGCGCTCCGCGACGTGGTCTCGGGGATGGTGGACCTCTACCTGTCCAACGTGAGCTTCCGCACCAACGAGGTGATGAAGGTGCTCACCATCATGGCCACCGTGTTCATCCCGCTGACGTTCCTGGTGGGCGTCTACGGGATGAACTTCCGGCACATGCCCGAGCTCGAGTGGGCGTGGGCCTACCCGGCGCTCTGGGCGGTGATGCTGGCGCTGGCCGCCGGGATGGTGTTCGCGTTCAGGAAGAAGGGGTGGTTCTAGGAACCTCGTATTCGTCCAGCGGCACGACCCCCTTCTCCAACCAGGCGAAGTCGCCCTTCATGAGGGACTGGGCCACCCGGTACGTGGCGGTGTCTTCGTTGCGGAAGAGCTCGCGGAAGAGGTGCCGGATCCGCGAACGGGCCCGCCGGCAGTAGAGGTCGGCCAGGGCCTCCGCGGACTTGCCGTCGCGCCCCTCGTCCAGGAGCATCCGGGCGCGGACCACGCAGGACGTCATCACGAAGAGCTCCGCGCCGATGTCCACGATGCGCCCCAGCACCGCCTGGCGCTTCTCCAGGCGCGGTCCGAAGCGCACCATGGCGTGGAAGGTTCCCCGAGCCAGCCGCCGTGACGTGCGCTCCACGAAGCGGAGGTGGCCGGCCAGCGCGCCGAACTCGGCGTAGCGGGGCCAGACGCTCCATCCCAGGAAGCGTGTGGGGTACCACCAGGCGTAGTGGAGCCCGGCCCGCACCAGGGCGGACAGCCTCTTCCCCATGGGGGCCTTCGGGTTCACCAGGTCGCCGGCGACGGAGAGGTGGGTGTCCACCGCCTCCCGCGCGATGAAGAGGCGCATGATCTCCGAGGAGCCCTCGAAGATGGTGTTGATGCGCATGTCCCGGAGGTAGCGCTCCACCGGGTAGGACTCCTCTCCGCGGTTCTTCAGGGAGTCGTGGGTCTCGTACCCCCGTCCGCCGCGGATCTGGACCGCGTCGTTGACGATATCCCACCCCACCTCCGTGGCCCACATCTTGGCGATGGCGGCCTCCAGGCGGATGTCGAAGGTCTTGGCGTCGGCCATCCCGGCGGTGAGCTCGGTGACCGCCTCGAGGGCGAAGGTCGTGGCGGCCATGCTCCCCAGCATCTGGGCGATGGCGTCGTGCTTCCCGACCGGGAGCCCCCACTGCACGCGCGCCGCGGCCCACTGGCGGGACATCTCCACGCACCCCTTCCCGGCGGCGGCGCAGAACGCGGGCAGCGCCAGGCGGCCCGTGTTGAGGGTGATGAGGGCGAGTTTGAGCCCCTTCCCTTCGTCCCAGACCAGGCTGGTGCGCGGGAGTTTCACGTTGGTGAAGCGGAGCACTCCGTTGGAGAGTCCCTTCAATCCCATGAAGGAGCAGTCGTGGACCGTCTCCACGCCTTCCCACTTCGTCTCCACCACGAAGGCGCTGATGGGGCGCCGCTTGGAGCCTTCCGGAGCCGGCGTGCGGGCCATGACGATGATGATGTCCGCCCGGGGCCCGTTGGTGGTCCACAGCTTCTCGCCGTTGAGGATCCAGTGGGACCCGTCCTCCGAGAGGACGGCGGTGGTGGCCATGTTCGCCGGATCGGAGCCCACCTCGGGCTCGGTGAGGGCGAAGGCCGACAACTCGCCACGCGCCAGGCGGGGGAGGTATTCCTCCTTCTGCTGGTCGGTCCCGAACATCATGATGGGCCCCGGCACCCCGATGGACTGGTGGGCCGAGAGGTAGGCCCCGGTGGAGCCGCAGCGGGACGCCACGATGGCCAGGGCACGGTTGTACGAGAGCTGCGACAACTCCAGCCCGCCGTACTTGCGGGGGATCTTGATCCCGAAGGCGCCCAGCTTCGCCAGCCCGTCCAGCACCTCCTGGGGGACGTGTCCTTCCCGGTCGATGGCGTCGCCGTCGATGTTCTCGCGGGCGAAGACCTCCAGCTTCTCCAGGAAGCCGCGGGCGCGTTCCTGCTCCTCCGGGTCGGGCCGGGGGTGGGGGTGGACCAGACCCAGGTCGAAGCGGCCTTCGTAGAGGGCGCGGCCGAAGCTGCGGTTCTCCCAGTCCTGCTCGCGGGCTGCTTCGGCGACTTCGCGGGCCTCGCTCTCGGAGGCGCGGGCGGAGGCTTTATCGGGGTGCGTCATGAAAGGCTCCTGAGGGTGGAGGCCGTCTCGGCGGTGCACGGACGATGTACGTCCGTATCATCAAGGTAATATGTCCGTGTCGCGCTTCGGGAGGTCGCGACGGGACCGCGTGCCTGTCTCTCGGCCGCGACGTCCTTTATCATCGGGTCTGGGAAGAGAGCCCTTGAACGGGACTCTCCGACGGATGATCCCGCGGTGGAGGCGCAAATGGCTGGAAGCTGGAGACTCGTCCTGTGCTCGGTCGTGACCATGTCCGGATGCTACACCTACGTTCCAGGTGAGGTCGGCGAGATCTCCCCGCCGGAGGAAGTGCGTCTGCGCCTGGCCCCCGTCGAGGCGGCCCGGGTGTCGGACTTCCTGGCCAACGACACCCGGGCCATCGAGGGACGCGTGGTGGAGTCGGCCGCCGACTCCGTGTTGCTCCTGGTGCCCGTCCACTCGGAGCTGCGGGGGAACCGCGTGACCACCCTCAATCAGAGGGTCCAGGTGGCCCGGTCGGGGGTCATCGACGTGGAGTTGAAGCAACTGGACCGGGGCAAGACGTACCTGACCGCCGCCGCCGCGGCCGGACTCCTCGCCTACATCACGGTGGATCGGCTGTTCGGTCCGGGTGGCTCGAATCCGAACCAGCCCGGGGTGCCTCCGGGCGAAGCGGTGGTCCCCTCCTTCTCCTTCGACCTTTCGGGGATGATCCGGTCGATCTTCACCGTGGGAAGGTGAAGGAGCACGCGGCGGCGGGGGTTTGCCGGTCGAAGCCGCTGCGTGCGTCCTTCGTGGTGATCCGGATGATTCCGTTGGCGGCCTGGCTGCCGTAGATCCAGCCTCCCGTGGCGCCCCTGGCCACCTCGATGCGCGCGATGTCTCCCGGATCGATGGTGCTCAGGATGTCGTGGCCGCCCTGGGGAAGCC
Source organism: Gemmatimonadota bacterium (assembly GCA_029879725.1). Classification (GTDB taxonomy): domain Bacteria; phylum Gemmatimonadota; class Gemmatimonadetes; order Longimicrobiales; family Gaopeijiaceae; genus JAOUPR01. The sequence continues at coordinate 23,969 of JAOUPR010000020.1, forward strand.
GCAAGCCGTCCACCACCACGAGGGGGGCTCGGGGCCCCGCGACGGTGGGAGCGCCGCGATTGAGCAGCTCCTGCCGTCCGCCCGCCTGGGCCGACTCCCGCCCGATCATGTCCGGAGCCACCAGGCGCACGGCGTCGGCGACGCTCTGGATGCGGCGCCGGCGGATCTGCGCCTCGTCCACGACGCGAACGGACTCGCCCAGCGACCGGGTCCGCAGCTCCCATGCCTCCAGGAGGGACTCCGCGTCGGGCGGAAGGGGGACGGCGATCCGCACCCGGGTCTCCGTGCCCGCGCGGACCTCCACGGTGCCGATGCCCACGTGGCATCCCGGAGCGATGGCCGCGACGCGGTACCCGCCGGAGGGCGCCTGGACCGAGAAGGCTCCCGTGGAGTCGGACGCGGTGCGAATGCCGGCGTCCAGCGCCACCACGGCCCCGGCGATGGGGAGCCCGCGATCCGCCGAGACGACCGTTCCGCTGATCGTGCCGGGTTCGGTCTGTGACACCGCTTCCGCGGCGGCCAGGAAGGTGGCGGGCGCGGTCAATAGCACCATCGCGGTCATCCGTCCTGCTGGGCAACGCTTCATGGGGACCTCCCTCTCCGGACCTGAGCGCCTCTCATGGATACCACCCGGCAAGCCGTTTGGTGTCATGCGCGGGCCGGTGTGGGGTGCGTCACTCGGCCCGGGCGGGCTATCATACCTTCTTCGAGCCACGCGGAAGCCGCAGAAAGATAGAAGGAGTGGGATGATGAGAGGCGTGAATCCATTCGTCGTCGGGGTGCTGGTCGTACTCGCCGGGTGCTCGGACATCACGTACGAGGGCGGTGGGCCTCTCCGGGTCGAGCTTACGTCGGTGCCGACTTCCGCCACGGTGGATCAGACCGTGGAGTTCACCGTGGCCGCGTGGGGCAGCGTGCTGTCCCGGGCGATCATCGCCTACGGAGACGGCGTCGCCGACACCGTGGCGGCCTCCGGCGCGCAGTCCATGTCCGCCAGACGGGACCACGTGTTCCTCGCTCCCGGAAGCTACACGGTGGTCGCCACCGTGGAGGACGTCGCTCAGGGCACGATGACGGCGGAAATCACGATTCCCGTCGTGACACCCTAGCCGCTCGATTCTTCGGACGGAAGCGGCCCGCCGGGTCCGAAGTCGGTTTGACACCCGGCGGTGCGACTTCCTATTGTGGCCCAGGCCGGTCGCACGACCCGTGGGGCGCGGTTGTGCCCATCCGACCGGGGTGGGTGCTGTTTACATCACAGGGAGGGATCCATGGAATCCGTGTTGTCAGGCTCCTCTGAGGGGAAGAGGAAGCGAACTCCGTTCCGTTGGATGTTCGGGTGCTGGCTCGTTCTCGCCACGTTCGGCGCGGCGCCGGCGTCGGCCCAGAACGGGACGATCACCGGGATGGTTTCCGAAGCTGGAACCATGCAACCCGTGAACTCGGTGCAGGTATACCTGCTCGATACGTCGCTGGGCACGTTGTCCGCCCAGAACGGCCGCTTCCTGATTCTGAACGTTCCGGCGGGGACCTACCAGATCCGCGCCGAGCGCATCGGATACGAGATGGTCACCCAGGACGTGACGGTCACCTCGGGGGGCACCTCGCAGGTGGACTTCACCCTCTCCACGCAGGCTCTCGCCCTCGACGAGCTCGTGGTCACCGGTACGGCCGGGGCGGCTCGCCGGCGGGAGATCGGGAACAGCATCTCGCAGGTGAACCTGGCCGACCTGCCCGAGCCCGCCGTGAGCACCGACGCCATCCTGCAGGGTCGGGTGGCGGGGATGACGGTGCTCCAGAGCAGCGGCATGGCCGGTAGCGGCGCGCAGATCCGCCTTCGCGGGAACGTGTCCGTATCCATGAGCAACCAGCCCATCATCTACATCGACGGGGTGCGGATCCGGTCCGACGGGTACGCCAAGAACGTCCCGCCGGTGGGGTACGCCGGGCGGAGCTCCAACGACATCGTGAGCCCCCTCAACGACATCCATCCCAGCGACATCGAGAGGATCGAGGTTCTCAAGGGAGCCGCCGCGACCACGCTGTACGGTACCGAGGCCGCCGCCGGCGTGATCCAGATCTTCACCAAGCGCGGACACACCGGACAGGCCCGGTGGACGGCGCAGATCGACCAGGGAGTGGCATGGGAGCTTCCCTTCGGCCCCAGCGCCGACGTATGCCCGCCCTCCGAGCTGGCCAAGTCCGAGGCGCTGGGTGTGGGGACGTGTCAGTCCGCGTCCGGTGGACGCCCCGAGTACCTCTACATCGACCCCTGGCTCAGAAACGCGTGGCGCCAGAAGTACTCTCTTTCAGTGGCGGGGGGTGGCGAGGCGCTCCAGTACTTCGTCTCCGGAAACTGGGACGACAACGAGGGCGTGCTTCCCAACGACATGGAGGAGAAGGGCGTGATCCGGGGGAACTTCACCTTCACCCCGCTCACCAACCTCCAGCTTCAGTGGAACACGTCCTTCACGCAGAACCGCATCGAGAACACGGCCGCGGGGAACAACGCCCACGGCCTGACCCTCAACGCGTTCCGACGTGACCGGAACTACCTCGGTGACGAGACCCGGGAGGCCATCGATCCGTTCCTGAACCAGGAGATCACCACCAAGATCAACCACCTGGTGACGGGGATCACGGCTACGTACAGCCCGACTTCGAACTTCACGAATCGCCTCACCACCGGGTACGATCTCTCGCAGGTGAATCTGCGCAACCTCCGGCCCTTCGGATTCGTGCGCGCCCAGGACGGAATCCTGTCCGACCAGCGGGTCGAGTACCAGAACGTGACCCTCGACTACGTCGGGACGTACGACTTCAAGTTCGGTGAAGGGATGCGGTCCAGCTTCTCGTGGGGCGGACAGAGCATCAGCACGCAGGTGGAGAGCACGTCGGCCTACGGACAGGATTTTCCCGGTCCCGGTGAGCCCACGGTGTCTTCGGCGGGAACCACGTTGGGCTTCGAGGCCCGCCAGCGCGTGATCAACGCGGGCTTCTTCGTCCAGAATCTCCTGGACATCAACAACAAGTACTTCATCACCGCCGGTGTGCGGGTGGACGGAAACAGCGCCTTCGGTGAGGCGCTCGGACTGGAAGCCTACCCCAAGGTGAGTGCCTCGTACGTCGTGTCGGACGAGGACTTCTGGAACGACGGATGGGGGCAGATGAAGCTGCGGGCGGCCTGGGGCCAGTCGGGCCGGGCACCCGGGGCGTTCGACAAGGTGCGGACGTACAGCCCCGCGGGGTGGGGCGGCGATCCCGCCTTCCTTCCGCTCAACGTGGGGAACGACCAGATCGGTCCGGAGCGGACGTCCGAGCTGGAGTTCGGATTCGACGGCTCCTTCGTCGACAGCCGGCTCTCGCTGGACGTCACCTATTATCTGCAGAAGACCACCGACGCCCTCTTCAACGTCCGGCAGATCCCTTCGTTGGGATTCCTGTCGTCGCAGTTGGCCAACGTGGGTGAGCTCTCGAACAAGGGAATGGAGATCGTCGCGAGCTTCGCGGCGGTGCAGTCGGAGTCTTGGCAGCTCGATATCGGAGGTTCGCTCTCCACGAACTCGTCCGAGGTGGTGGATCTTCCGGATGAGGTGCCCGCGTTCTCCATCGGGAACTACGGATGGGTGGACGAAGGCCAGCCCATTCCGGTCATTCGCGGATATTGCGTCACCAACCCCGACGCGCTGGCGGAGCCCGTCATCGAGTCGGAGTGTGACTACGGGCCGAACCAGCCCACACACATCATCCAGGGATTCGTAACCGTGGGGCTGCCCGCGGGAGTCAGCCTGACCGCACGCGGAGAGTACCAGGGCGGACACTACATCTCCGACGGCGCGGCGTACAACGCCGTGCGCCGGTCGGTGATCTGGCCCGGGTGTTACGAAGCGTATTCGCTCAACGAGACGCAGGGGCGTGACGCCGTGACCGCCATGGATCGGGCACGGTGCCTGGATATCGGCACCATCCGGGGTGACTACTTCATCTATCCGTCCGACTTCTTCAAGCTCAGGGAGCTCACCCTCCAGGCCCCCATCCCCGACGGCGTGATCCCGGGGGCGAGCCGGGCGACGCTCACCGTTTCCGGGCGCAACATGTGGAAGTGGGTCAACAAGGACTTCCCGGTGTTCGAGCCCGAGATGGGCGGCAACTCCGGGTACGACGAGTCGGTTCGGGGCCTCCTCGAGCACGTTCCTCCCCCAGCCACCTTCACCGCATCGTTGCGGCTGGTCTTCTAGGAGGCGCGATCATGACGAATACCAGAATGATATCCGGAATGGAGAGGGCGTCCGTGAACACTCTGAGCAAGCTGGCCGTGTACGGTGTCACGATGCTGGCCCTGGCCTCATGCGACACCAACGTGACCAACCCCGGTCCGGTGCAGGACGAGTTCCTGGACAGGGAAGAGGCGTATCCCGCCGTCGTGTCGGGGATGGGTCGGGCCCTGGCACAGGCGACCAACTGGATCGGGTATACCAGCGCCGCCGTGGCGCGGGAGATCCATCCGTCGGGTTCCACGGGGAGCTTCGGGATCACCGTCTTCTGGCAGAACGGGGTCCTGGATGCGACCGACCGGGACCTGAACGTCCACTGGAACGAGGCCCAGAGGGCTCGCTGGTTCGCCGAGGACGGCATCCGGCGGATGGAAGAAGGAGGCGCCAGCACCGCACTCCTCTCCGAAGCCTACCTCTGGGCGGGTTACGCCAACCGTCTGCTGGGCGAGACCTACTGTGAAGCGGTGATCGATGGTGGAGCGCCGGAAGCGAGCACGGTCTTCCTGGACCGCGCGGAGGGCTGGTTCACCAAGGCGGCCCAGGCGGGCTCCGGTGACGTCGCGACCGCCGCCATGGCGGGGCGCGCGTCGGTGCTGGCCGATCTCGGGCAGTGGGCGGCGGCGGCGGCGGACGCCGCCACGGTGGCCGACGGCTTCAAGCACGTTCTTCCGTACTTCGAGCTCGGCGAGAACGACCAACGGAACCGTATCCAGTACGCCAGCTACGCGGAGCCGTACAAGGCCCATACCCAGTGGAACACCTGGGTGGATGCCTACTATCGGGCCACCGCCGACCCCCGTGTCCCCTTCATGGAGACCACGGAGGTAGGCGACGCGGCCATCGGTTGCTGTGGTCGGGTAGCCTGGTGGCCGCAGCAGAAGTATCCGGAAACCGACTCTCCCATCAATCTCTCTTCGGGAGCGGAGATGCGCCTGATCCAGGCGGAAGCCTATCTCAACAACGTGGGCGGAGACTGGACCGACGCGATGACGGTGATCAACGCACTGCGTGCGGCCGCGGGCGTGCCGGACGCGGTGGCCACCACCGCCGACGAGGCGTGGACCGCTCTGAAGCGTGAGCGGGCCATCGTCCTGTGGCTGGAGGCGCGTCGTCTCCCGGACCTCCGCCGTTGGGAGGCCAACGCGACTCCCGGCGATCTCGATCCTCTGGAGGTTCCCGGGGCGGACCCGCTCACGGGGTCGCACCTCGTGCAGCAGGACAAGTGTTTCCCCATTCCGCCGTCGGAGCAGGAGACGAATCCCAACGTGCCGGTCGTTCCCGGCTGAGTTCTCGTAGGGATCAGGAAGGAAAGCGGGCCGGTGGCGTCAAGCCACCGGCCCGCTTTGTTTGTTTTCGTCGTCACGCCTTCCCACGGCGGCTGGAATCTTCCGTGACGGGAGGCTTCACCCGTATCCGTTGAGAAAGTCCGCCACCTCGTCCCGGCGGGCCTTGGCGTCCCGTTCGCCGATCTCGATGAGGGCGCGCAGGTAGTCCGGCTGGAAGAGCACCAGGCTGATGAAATCGGGGCTCCGTGTCTGCTGTGTGCCCAGGCCCCGCGTGAGAAAGCGGAATGCCCTGGGGAGTTGGGGCTCGTACTCGCCGGCCAGTTGTCCGAGATCCACCGACGGGCGCAGGATGAGCAGATCCACCGGCTTGAGGCCCAGGCGGTCCTCCTCGCCGAGCTTCCCGATGAGCTGGTTCAACCGCTCCAGCCGGAGCGCGTCGTGGTCCAGCAGATCCAGGAAGATGGAGTTCATGAGCACGCCCACCACCTGGGCCGGCGGCGGATACCCCTCGACGCTGGGACGATCGGCCTCGGCGTCCGTGCGGGCGTACCGGGTGGAGATGGCCAGGACGCGCCGGGCGCCGAGGTGAAGCGCCGGCGAGAGCGGCGCCGTGAGCCGGATGCCGCCGTCTCCGTACCAGCCGTTCTCGAGTTGCACCGCCGGGAAGAACAACGGGAGGGCGGCCGAGGCCATGATGTGCTCCACCGTGAGCACGGCGCGGCGGGCCCGCCGCAGGGGCCTCTCCCACTCGTGGATCCCGTTCCCCTGGATCCAGGTCACGGACTGACCGGTGGTGTAGCTGGACGTGCTGAGCGCCACCGCCTTGAGCCGGCCACGGTCCAGGTTGTACTGGATGCCCGTGAGCTCTCCGTCCACGGCGTGGAGGGTCTCGGTGAGGTAGTCACGCAGCGGACTCGTGTCGACCAACCCCCGGACGCGCGGCACGCGCCTCACGCCACCCGAGGCGAGCTGGAACATCCACCGGAACACGTTCCCGGCCAGGGACATCCCGTCGGCGCGGAACACGTCCTTGACGGTCAGGCGGCTCCAGAGCTGGGTGAGCTCGTCCACCGCCTGGAGGAAGGATCCATGATGCGACGCCAGGAGGGCCGCGTTGATGGCACCGGCCGAGACTCCGGTGATGTACGGGATCTCCAGGTCGGGAAATTGTTGTGCCAGACACCTGAGGAAACCCACCTGGTACGCGGCGCGTGCGCCGCCGCCGCCCATGACCAGGCCGAGGTCGCCGGGGCCGGAGGTATGGCGCGCCGCGGCCAGCTCGTCGAGGGTCGCGAGGCTGCAGGACTCCGACATTCCGGGTTACCCGAATATCGGGCGATCGATGGCCATGATTCCCACGATCACGATCACCACGGCCACCGCCGTGCCCACGATGTGGGGAGGGTAGGTCCGGTCTTCCGGTGCCCTGCGACGCTGAACCACCGCGACGACGTGGGCGACCACGGAGGCGAAGATCATGGCCACCATGTGACCACCCAACTGAGGATAGAACCTGCCCGAGAAGAGAAGTCCGAAGCCGAGAAGGATTCCGAGGTCCAGGAGCGCGGCGAAGGTGGAGGAGAGCACGCGCATCCTCTTGTCGTAGGGCCTGCCGGTCATCACACCGCGAAGTGCGTATCCGATGGTGGCGACGGCAGTGACGAAAACCAGGTAGCGAAGTCCGGAGTGGGCGAAAAAGAGCATCAGGGAATCCTTTCTATCGTCAGTGAGCAGTGCCGGCGGACGAACATACCGATTGTCGGTCCGTCGCACATCGACGGCACGAGGAACACCGCCTCGGTGCCAGAAACATATCGTCGGCGACCCGGTATTACAGACCCATGTACCCACCATCAACGAGCCCGGAGTGACTGCCAGGTAGATCGAGCAGGCCGCTGCGGAAGGAGGACTCATGGTGACGTATCGCGCACTCCTCTCCCTCGGGGCGATCATCGCCCTCGGTTCATCGTCCTCGGTGGCGGCCCAGGACGTGAACGCATCCGTGCTTCCCACGGTGATCGAAGGGTTCACCGTCGAGGTGAGCACCCGCGTGCCCTACCCCAACGTCCAGATCCGGTTCGACACCGGCGAACGGGTCGTCAGCGACGAGCGGGGCAGGTATTCCCTCACCGGAGTGCCCGCCGGACTTCATCAGGTGGCGCTGATCACGGGGCGCTGCAACGTCACCTTCGCCGAGGTGGAGTTGGCTCCGGGTGAGATCAAGGGCGTGGCCTTCACCGTGCCGCCCGACCCGGTGGGTCTGCGGGCGGGCCACGAGGAGCTTCGCAAGCGCTCGGAGGGAGATTACTACTCGGCGGAAGAGCTGGAACGGATGAACGTACGGGATCTCCTCGAGGCGCTGAGGCGGGTGGCTCCCGACATGGTGGGCCCCCAGGGGGGCTTGCCGGGCGCCGGCGCCTCCCTGAGAGGGCGGACCCGATCCGCGCAGGGAGTTTCCGTTCCCATCGTCGTGGTGGACGGGATCCAGGTGGGTGACGGCGTGCGGACGCTTAGAGATTTCAAGCCCATCGACATATATTCGATGGAGGTCCTCAAGGGTGCCAGCCGGGGGTGGGCCTATGGAACCGGAGGTGCGGGCGGAGTCATCAAGATCTCGACACGCCAGGGTGACTTCGGCTACGGCATCACGGATCACGACCAGTGCGAAATCGGCGAATGGCCGGACCAGGGCGTACGAGCCCAACACTGAGAGGAAACGATGACCCACAACTCCGGGGCGGGGAGCCTTCTTTCGATCGTTCTCGTGGCTTCCATGCTGGGCGCGTGCGGATCGGACGACACCCTGGTGGATCCGACCCAAGGGGGAGGCGACCTGTCGGGAGTCGTGGCCTTCGTGAAGACCGGGAGCGGGGTTCCCGGCCTCGTCGTCGCGCTCCTCCAGAACGGGGAAGTCGTGGGGACGACCCATACCGATGCGTCGGGCCTGTTCCAGTTCCAGAGTCTTGCCGAGGGGACGTATACCGCCCGCCTCACCGGGATGGAACTGGCGGGCCTCAATCCGCGGGCCACCGTGTTCGATCCGGTCGAGCGGGTGGTGACGTTGAGCGGGGAGTCGGTGGACCTCGCCTTCGCGACCGTCAGCCTGGTTCCGCCCCGCGTCACCGGTGACGTCACCTGTGGAGGGGTTCCGGTGGAGGGTGCCAGCATTCGCGTCATCGGTGGTGAGGATGCCGACGTGACCGTCCTCTCCGACGTGAGGGGACGGTTCGCCGCCACCAACCTGTCTCAGGGTGTGTACGCGGCGATTCCCGTGTCGGCCCCCTGCGCTCTCTCTCCTGCGTTCCAGTCGGTTCAGGTGGGGGCGGGGCAGGCCGGCGAGGTGGACTTCGCCGGATGAGGGAGAAAAGGGTGGTTCCGGGGTATCGGGTGGGATGGCGGATCGTGGTGCCGCTCCTTTCCGCGGTCGGTGTGTTCGTGGTCGGCTCCTGTGGAGGGGACACCATCGTCGATCCGGGAGACCAGGAGCCCTCGCTCAGGGAGTTGGCGGTAGCGGCCGGACTCGCCCCGCTCCCCCAGGAGCCCGTGCGACCGCAGGAGAACCCCTACCGACTGGAAAAGGTCGAGCTGGGCCGGCTCATCTTCTTCGACCCCATCCTGTCCGGAGCCATGGATCTGGCGTGCAGCACGTGCCATCTCCCGCGGTTCGCCTTCACGGACGGGCGCCAGTTCCCGTCCGGGGCGGGTGGCGTGGGCCTGGGACCGGACCGCACCGATCCGGCTCCCGCTCCCCTCCGACCCATGCCGCGCAACAGCCCCACCGTGCTGAACACGGGGCTGTACGGGCGCATGTCGCCCGAGCCCACCATCCACGGGACCATGTTCTGGGGGGGGAACGCCTTCGGGCTCGACGATCAGGCGTTGAACCCCATCACGGCCGACAAGGAATTGCGGGGTCTGGCGTACCCCAAGGCCGTCGCCCTCGATTCGGTGTTGACGAGGCTTCGGGCGATCCAGCGGTACGTCGATCTGTTCGCGGCCGCCTATCCAGAGATCCGGTCCGTGTATGGGGACGACCCGCTCAGGCTCATCACGACCACCACGCTGCGGCGTACCCTCGCCGCGTACATGCGGGAGCTCGTCACGCCGAGCGCGCCCATCGATCTGTTCCTTCACGGGGATGATCAGGCACTGACCGCGGCGCAGTCGGAGGGACTGCGCTTGTTCATCGGGAAGGCGGGATGCGTAGGGTGTCACCGGGGCCCGCTCCTGTCCGATTTCTCGATGCACGTCCTGGGTGTGAAGCAGGAAGGCATCGGGCGGGACACGACTCCCGGAGACGACTTCGGCTGGGGAGAGCACGGCGGAAAGCTCTACTCGTTCCGCACGCCACCGCTCCGTCAAGTGACGCTGACCCCCCCGTATTTCCACGCGGGTACGGCCGCCACGCTCGAAGAGGTCATTCTGTTCAAGAACATGGCCATGAGTGCGCACCCCTACGTGTCCGCCACCGATCTGGACTCACTCGTGAAGCCGTTGGACCTGTCCGTGACCGAGATCGACGCGTTGGTGGCGTTCCTCGGCGCGCTCACGGACGTCGACACCCCCGTGGGGTTCCTCTTCCAGCCGCCCGACAGCGTGCCGAGCGGCCTCGGTGTACCGAAATGAGATCGTCGGAACGTGGATCGATGTGGCGCGCGGGCCTGTTCGCCCGGGTGATTCTGGTGGTTGCCGCGGGTGGGGGCCTCGTGGGTTGCGGGGACGGTCCCACCGAGTTGCTCGAGCAGACCCCCATGGAGGTGGTCTTCTCGGATCTCCGCCCTCTGCAGGCCGGCGAGGGTGCTCTGGAGGTATGGATCACGGGCGCGTCGGACACCGTGTCGGTGGGCCGGGTTTCGTTCCCGGGAGCCGGTAGGGAGCCCGCGCGCGTGGCGCATGGGTTCACCCTTCCGTTCTCCCACCCGACCGGAGTGGTCGTCACGCTCGAGCCGCCCAACGACGTGGACCCGGCGCCGTCTCCGTTCGTGCTCATGGAAGGCGCCTTCGACAAGGGCGCCGCGGAACTCGACATCATCGGAACGGTCACCGACGGGCGCGTGCTGGAGACGGATCCGGGCGCCCACTCCCTGTTCACCACGAGCAACAACGTGGAACTCCGGTACCCGTCCCTCGAGGATGCCGGTCTCTGGCTCTTTTCCCTCCGCCCCGACCTGAACAAGCACGGCACCCGGGAGGTCAAGCTCACACCGTTGATGCCGACCTGGACGTATGAAGGGTGGGCGGTCTTCCACTACGGAAGATCGGACGAGGTATGGGTATCCTACGGAAAGTTCCGGCCGGATCCGCTCAGCCTCCTGACCGCGCGGGACGACACGGGGTCGGGCCCCTATTCCGGAGACCAGGACTATCTCAACGCCGGGGTCGAGGACGTGCCGGGCGAGGAGTGGACCACCGATCGGGTGGCTGTTCAGTTGGGGATCTCCTTGCCCGCCGGCGTAACCGTTCCCTTCGATCTCGACGCGGAGGACCCGGTCACATGGGAGGCGGAATGGTCCCACGTGATCACCATCGAGCCGGCCTTCGACGAAGGCGAGCCCATGTTCCAGGGGAGCCCGTTCATCCTCCGGCCCTACAGGAACCCCATCGGGGTCGGCGGGCCCGGGTGCCGTGAGATCCAGCCCATCGCCTGTCCGGGCGATCCCAGGGTCATCGAGCTGGTGGAAGGTGGTCCCACCGCGACGGTGGTGGCGGTTTCCGGGCGCTAGCGGGTTCCGTGCACCACCGCGACCCGTCACCGGGAGGCATTGACCGGAGCGCGGCCGGGAAGTAGGCTGGGTGGGATCAACTGGTGGTACTCGCGGTCCGCGCATCGTGTCGCGGATGGCGGTGGTGCCATTTCACGCGATGTCCGTACCCCGGGCGACCGGGGTCGGGCTTCGTCACTCATCGTCGCCCTGATTCAACAGGAGGCAAGACTATGCACCAGTACGCTACAGTGCGTAGGGGCTTCGGTCTGGCATGTGTGCTCACGCTGTTCGGCGTGTTCAACGTGCAGCCGATGGCGGCGCAGGACACGGGGAGGATCACGGGTACCGTGACTTCCGCGCAGTCTTCGCGCCCAATCGATGGAGCGCAGGTGTCCATCGAAGGTACCGGAATGGGCGGGCTCGCGAACAGCCAGGGGCGGTTCCTGCTCCTCAACATCCCGGCGGGCACCCACATGGTCCGGGTGACCATGCTGGGATACGGGACCGCGCGTCAGGAAGTGACCGTCACGGTCGGCGGAACGGCCACGGCCGACTTCCGACTCACGGAGACGGCGCTTTCCCTGGACGAGATCGTGGTCACGGGGACCGCCGCTGAAGTGCGGGCCAAGGAGGTCGGAAACAGCCTCGACGCCATCACTTCCCGGGAAATCGAGAACATCCCCCTCCGGAACTCGACGGACATCCTGGCGGGCCGGGCCCCCGGCGTCACCATCATGACCAACAGTGGTCAGCCCGGAGCCGGCGGCAGCGTGAAGATCCGCGGGATCAACTCGATCTCCAACACCAAGGACCCGCTCATCTACGTCGACGGGATCCGGATCTTCAACGAGTCCACGCGTTCCGGATGGGGAGCCCGGACCTCCACGAGTCCGCTGCAGGACATCAGCGCCGACGACATCGAGCGCATCGAGGTCATCAAGGGCGCCGCGGCGACGACGCTCTACGGCACCGAGGCCTCGTCGGGCGTGATCCAGATCTTCACGAAGAAGGGCGTGAGCGGCGCGCCGATGTGGACGGCCGAGATCGCATCCGGCTTCAATCATCAGGCGTCCTTCCTCGCCAATTCCGGCAGCGATCCGTCGGATCTGTACACGAAGTGCCGCGATCTGGAGTACATGTATTCGCTGAACATCCAGACCAGCACGACGAACCCCACCTTCGGAGACCCGCTGTACTTCGAGGATCCGACCTGCCCTGCCGACGGAACGTGGCAGGAACTCGGGGCGATCCAGAACTACGCGCTGTCCGTGCGTGGCGGATCCGGCGACGTGACGTACTACGTGTCGGGTAACTTCAACGACGTGGACGGGACGCTCCCCACCGCCAATTCGCGTGACGGGGGCTTCCGCTCCAACCTGGGCTTTGCTCCCACCGAGATCCTCGACGTGGCGCTGAACACGTCGTACACGCGGCGCGCCACCCGCTGGGTGCCCGACGGGAACAACTCCAACGGCTTCCTCCTCAACGTGGGCCGCGGCCGTCAGAACTACCTCAAGGGTGGTAAGGGTGAGGACTGCATCGATGTCCCATCCGACAAGACGTGCGTGACGAACGGGTATCTCTTCGACACCGAGCTGTTCACCCACAACGACCACTTCATCAGCGGTCTCACGGTGCAGTTCCAGCCCACGGAAGCCATCTCCAATCGCTTCTCGGTGGGTTGGGACTATCTCAACGTCAAGAACGAGACGACGCGCCCCTTCGGGAGTCTCCGCACGCCCGACGGCTACTTCTGGGACGAGCAGACGCAGCACACCAAGCTGTCGCTGGACTATGCCGGGTCGTTCGAGAAGAGCATCACCGACCGGATCAACTCGACCCTGTCGTGGGGCGGCCAGATCTTCAGGGACAAGCACCGGTGGACGGAGTTGGACGTGGAGGGCTTCGCCGGTCCGGGACGCCCCACCATCACGTCCGGCGCCGAGGTGACGTACCGCGCCGAGTACCAGGTCAACTCCACCAGCGCAGGGTTCTTCCTGCAGGAGCTCGTCGGCCTGGACGACAATCTCTTCCTCACCGCCGGAATGCGGGTGGACGGAAACAGCGCCTTCGGTGACGACTACGGGCTTCAGTTCTACCCGAAGTTGAGCCTCGCCTGGGTGCTGTCCGACTACGACTTCTTCCCCACCAGCACCATCGAGAGCTTCAAGCTCCGCGGCGCCGTGGGTGAGTCCGGAAAGGCGCCCAGCGCCTTCGCCAGCGTTCGTACCTGGACGGGAATCGGAATCGAGGGTGAGCCGGGCTTCACGCCGGGCGACCCCGGTAACTCCGACGTCGGTCCGGAGCGGACGCGCGAGTTCGAGGTCGGGTTCGATGCTTCGGCGCTCGAGGGACGCATCGGCGCCGAGTTGACGTACTATCAGGCCCAGACGATGGAAGCGCTCATCCTCCGGGATCTGCCGGCTTCGCTGGGATTCCTCCAGAACCGCACGGAGAACGTCGGTGAGTTGAAGAACTGGGGGTGGGAGACGCAGCTTTCGGCCGCGCTGCTCCGCACCGAGGGCTTCGAGTGGCGGGCGCGAGCCAACCTGTCGTTCCTCCGCTCGGAGGCCATCGACGTGGATGGTGATCCCGACACCGAGAGTTGCATCTACGTGGGACTCCTTTCGGAGATCTGTGAAGGGGAGCAGGTTCCCGTGCTTCGCGGAACCCGCATCATGAACCCCGACGAGTTCGCCGATCCCATTCTCGTTGCCGACACCACCCTCGGGCCGACGTATCCGAACAGGCTCATCGGACTGGGCACCAGCGTCAGCATCGGGAACAACCTGACCATCGACGCGCTCATGGAGGGCCAGTTCGGCCACTTCCTCCCCAACTACACCGGGTACCAGAATGCCCGTCGTGGCTCGTGGCATCCGTGCTTCGAGATCCAGGGGAAGATGATCGACGCATACCGTGGTGACGCCACCGCGCTGAATGACGTAACCGCTCTCGAGCGGGCGCGGTGCGCGATCAGCCGGACGGTCAACCCGGCCAGCGAAGGGTTCAGCTCCGACTACTGGGTCGAGTCTGCCGACTTCTGGCGTCTGCGTTCCATCACGCTGTCGTACAACGTTCCCGAGAGCATCATGAAGTGGGGACAGAGCGCGACGGTTACGCTGGCCGCGCGGAATCTGCTCACGATCACGGATTACACGGGCACCGACCCGGAGGTCAGTGACTTCGCCGACCAGACCGGGAACGTGGACACGGGCGGTGAGTTCGGGCGACGGGACTACTATCAGATCCCGAACCCCCGTACCTACATGCTCTCCGTACGACTCACTTGGTAGGGAGGACATCCGAAATGTTGAAGAATATGAGAGGAGTGGTCCGAGCTGCCGCCGTGGCGGTGGTCCTGCCCCTGGCAGCGTGCGGAGACCTTTTGCAGGTGGACAGTCCCGGGCGGATCGTCGATGAGGACCTCGCGAGCAAGGACGCCATCCCCGGGATGATCGTCGGGATGAAGTACGACCTGAGCCAGGCCGTGGACGCAACCCAGGAGTTCCTCGCCCTCGCGGCGGTGGAGCTCTGGCACGGGGGAAGCTACGACTGGTCGGATATTCCTCGGGGAATCATCACCGAGGAGGACATCGGCGGCGAGTGGAACAGCCCCCAGCAGGCACGGTGGGTCGCGGAAACCGGTGTGGAGCGGATCCGGGACTTCCTGGACGCGGCCGAGTTCGGGCGTAGTCCGGCCGTTGCACAGGCCTACGTCTATGCCGGATATGCGAACCGGATCCTGGGCGAGAACTTCTGCTCCAGCGTGATCGACGGAGGCCCGGAGATTCCCAACACGGAGCACTTCACCCGGGCGGAGGGACACTTCACCCAGGCCATCACCATCGGCCAGGCCGCCGGTCGGGCCGACCTCGTGAACGCGGGGTATGCCGGGCGCGCTTCCGTGCGGGCCTACGCGGGCGACTGGGCGGGTGCTGCTTCCGACGCGGCCCAGGTTCCGTCCGGTTTCGAGTACTTCGCGGAGATCGACACGGAGATGCGTAACGAGATCGTGTACGAGACCCACAACCGATTCGAGTACACGGTTTGGGGAACGTACATGGAGGCGGCTCCCGGTGACGCTCGCGCCCCCTGGCAGATCATGTATGACGATGCCGGCCAGATCGCGAACGGCGCCAACGGCTCCACGCCCCACTATCAGCAGCGGAAGTACACGTCGAACAGCGATGACGTGGCGCTGTCCAAGGGCACGGAGATGCTGATGATCCGCGCCGAGGCCGAGCTCCGGATCAACGGAGCGGGCGGGATCGCCGCGGCGTACGGACACATGAACGCGGCCCGTGCAGAATACGGGATGGCGGCCCTTACGCCTGCGTTGGACCTTCCGTCCGCGTGGGCGGAACTGCGCTTCGAGCGCGGAGCCACCCTGTGGCTGGAAGGTCGCCGCTTCGGTGACCTGCGGCGTTGGTACAACGAGGGC
Source organism: Gemmatimonadota bacterium (assembly GCA_029879725.1). Lineage (GTDB taxonomy): Bacteria > Gemmatimonadota > Gemmatimonadetes > Longimicrobiales > Gaopeijiaceae > JAOUPR01. The sequence goes on from JAOUPR010000020.1 coordinate 39,678, forward strand.
GCGGGAAGCCCGGCGTACGATGCCTCCCTCGAAGGGCGGGCGACCTGCATGCCCATCAGCCGGGCCGAGAGACTGTCCAACCCGAACCTGAGGGGCTGATCGGGTTCGAGCAGACAGGTGGAAAATGGCAGGGGCGACCTCGGTCGCCCCTGCTTTTTCCGTAACGAATCAGGAGGTTTCCGTGAGACGTAGGTTTGGGGTGGCCGTGATGGCCGCCGTCGTGTCGATGAGTGGATGTTTCGTCTACACGCCCGTGCGTCCCGAGGACGCGGTTCCGGCGACGCGAGTAAGGGCCACGGTATCGGGTTCGCACGCCACGGACCTGGAGAGCGTCCTGGGCTCCTCGTCTTCGACGCTGTCGGGTACGCTGGTGGGACGGGTGGACGAGGGGCTGATGGTGGACGTGCCGCTGTACAGCCCGAACTCCGCGGGGTCTACCAGCGTGTTGTACAATCGGGTGACGGTTCCCTATACCGAGTTGGTGGCTCTGGAGTCGCGAGCCCTCAGCAAGTGGCGTACCGGAGTGGTGGTGGGTGCGGTCGTCGCCGGGGTGGTGAAGGGATGGACGGTTCTCGGCGGTGACGGCAGCCTCACCGACAAGCAGAAGACCGACACCAACAATGCCGTCGTGCCGCTGTTCTCGTTTTCGCTTCCGGTTCGGTAGCGCGACGCGAGATCCAGCGAAACGGACAAAGGGCCCGGCACGAATCATCGTGCCGGGCCCTTCGTGTTCGAGTAACCGACGACCGTCCCGCGGTCACCCGTCAGCGCGGAGCGTCTTGGACTCCGGCCTACTCTCCTCCCTTCGCCGCCGCGAACAACGCCCGCGCCTGCGCCACCATCTCCCGCTGGGTCGGGGTGGGCGGGTAGAGCGTGCCGGGGCGGACGGCCCCGCCGTTGAGCGCGCCGTAGACCTGCTGCACGGCACGGGCCGCGGCGCGGAGCTTCCCTTCCGGGGTGTCGGTGGCCGGCGGCGGGCCGAAGCCTCTCCCGCCGGTGACGCCCGCGGCCCGCATGGCCGTCCGGATCTCCTCCTGGAGGGAGAGGAGCTCCAGCATGAACGCTTCACGCTCCTGGTACTGCGCCACCGTGATGGGCATGTCCGCGGCGGGAAGGACCTCCACCCGCTGCGTGGACGACGCGCTCCCGGCCTCCAGCGTGACGGTGTAGATCCCTGGAGACACCCACGGGCCGCGGTCCTCGATGGGTCGCGCCAGATCGGGGTCGTCGTGCCGCTCCCACACGTCGTCGCTCCCCGGGAGGGGGTGGCGGAGATCCCAGTTCACCCGGTGGGTACCCGAACCGCCCGGAACCGTCATGTCCCGGATCTCCCGGCCGTCGGGGGCGTGGATGCGGAGGACCGCCTGGTCGGCGCCGCGTTCAAGCCGATAGGTGATGACGGCGCCGTCCACGGGGTTCTCACCGGCGAACTCGGCCTGGCCCCGGTATGACGTGTCCTTCCGGTAGAGCTTGATGGCCGCCGGAGCGATGGAGAACAGGTGTGCGGGCCCGCCGGCGCGGCTCCACTCGGCGAAGGGCCGGGTGTCGTCCAGGATCCAGATGCTCCTCCCGTGGGTGGCCATGACCAGGTCCTTTTCCCGGGGGTGGATCAGGAGGTCGTCGTAGTGGGTCGTGGGGAGGTTGGGGACCCTGGCCCAGTGCGCGCCGCCGTCGGTGCTGGCGAAGACGGCGTGCTCCGTCCCCAGGAAGAGGGCGTCGAGGTCGTCCGGGTGTTCCACGATCACGTTCGCCACCCCCATGGCGGGGAGCGTCCGGTTCAGCGGAGTCCACGTCCGGCCGAAGTCTTCGGTCCGGTAGACGTAGGGGCGGAAGTCGCCGTCCCGGTGTCCATCGAAGGTGGCGTAGGCCACGCCCGCCCCCCGGGCCGACGCGGTGATCCGGCTCACGTACGTCCCGTCGGCGATCCCGCGCACGTTCCGTGACACCTCCGTCCAGCTCTTCCCGCCGTCGCGGCTCACCTGGAGGTTCCCGTCGTCGAAGCCCACCCAGAGGACGTCCGGGTCCAGGGGCGACTCGTCCAGGGTGACGGCCTCGCCGAAGCTGCTCGTGCCGTCGTTGGGCGAGATGGTCATGTCGCGCCCCTTCACCCCCATGAGCTCGAGGTCGTCGCGGTCGATGCTCCGGCTCAGGTCTTCCGTGCGCTCCCAGCTCTCTCCCCGGTCCCTGGAGACGAAGAAGCGGTTCCCCGCCACGTACAGGACGTCGGGGTTGTGTTGCGAGAGCATCATGGGAGAGGTCCAGTCGAACCGGTACGACTCCTCACCCATGGCGGGCTCGGGGCCGATCTCCATCATGTCGCCCGTGTGCGTGTCGTAGCGGAAGTAGCTTCCCCCGTTGGAGCTCCCGTACGTGTAGCGGGCGTCGCGGGGGTCGGCCTGCCAGTACATCCCGTCTCCGAACCCGTTCTGCATCCAGTCGTCGTTCAGGATTCCGGCGAAGCGGCGCGTCTCGGAGGGGCCCATGAAGGAGTGGTTGTCCTGGAGGCCTCCGTACACCCAGTACGGGTCGCGCATGTCCACGCCCATGGCGTAGAACTGGGCGATGGGAAAGTTGTTCAGCTTCCGGAAGCTCGTTCCCCCGTCGTAGCTCTCGTGGAGTCCGGCGTCGCCGCCCAGGTAGAGGTGCTCGGGGTCGGCCGGGTCGATCCAGAGGGCGTGGTGGTCGGCGTGGACACCCACGTCGTAGGTCGGCGCGAGGGCGATCTGTGACCAGGTCCGCCCCCCGTCATGACTCACGTTGGACGTGGTGGCCAGCGCGTAGACGGTGTTCTCGTCGGAGGGATCGATGAAGATCTCCGAGTAGTACATGGGGCGGCCGTTCATGTCGCTCACCCGCTCCCAGGAGGCCCCGCCGTCCGTGGTGCGGTAGGTGCCCTGCATGTCGCGGTCGGCGTGCTCCACGAGGGCGTTGAGTACCGCGGGATTCGAAGCGGAGATGGCGAGCCCGATGCGTCCTTTGTCACCGGCGGGGATCCCCTGGGTGAGCTCGGTCCAATGGTCGCCCCCGTCGGTGGTCTTGTAGATCCCGCTCCCGGGACCGCCTCCGTTGAAGCCCCACGCCCGGCGCAGGCGCTGGTAGGTGGCCGCGTAGAGAACGTTCGGGTCGGTCGGGTCCATGACCAGGTCCACGGCGCCCGTGTATCGGTCGATGAAGAGCACCTTCTCCCAGGAGGCTCCGCCGTCGGTGGTGCGGTAGACGCCGCGATCATCCGAGGCCGCCCAGAGATTGCCCAGCGCCGCCACGTAGGCCACGTCGGGGTCGGTGGGGTGGATCTCCACCTTCCCGATGTGGCGGGTCTCGGCCAGACCGAGGTGGCGCCAGCTGTCGCCTCCGTCGTCGGAGCGGTAGACGCCGTTTCCGTACGACGTGCTCTGCCGGTTGTTCTGCTCACCGGTTCCGGCGTACACGATGTCCGGGTTGGACGGCGCCAGCGCCACGTCTCCGAAGGTGCTCACCGCCATGGTGTCGAAGACGTTCACCCAGGTGTGGGCCCGGTTGGTGCTCTTCCAGAGCCCGCCCGAGGCCGACGCCACGTACAGGGTGGACGGGTCGCCGGGGATGGCCTCGATGTCGTGGACGCGCCCTCCCGTGACCGCGGGCCCGATCACGCGGGCGTGGAAGGACTCCATGTCGGCGGAGGTGATGGGGCGGGCCGTCTGTGCCTCGATCGCTCCGGGAATCCCGATCACGGGCACGGACGCGGTGAGAAGGAGCAGCCCCGCACGGGTGATGATGGATGAGCTCATGGTGGTGTCGGGTTGAGGAAGGTGATCAGGTGTCCTGTCCCAGCGCTTCACGCAGAACCTTGGCGACCTCGTCGCCCAGGTCGTCGATGCCCAGCATCCAGTGGATGTAGTCGGGCTCGGACGTGGCCACGTCGGCCAGGGTGCGGCCGCCGTGCTTGCCCCGGCGGAACGTCAGTGCGTCGCCGTTGCGGGTGAACCAGCGGTCCAGGTCGGTCTGGAGAGGAGAGAACTCCTCGCAGTACCGGTGCAGCCCGTCCAGGTCCCGGGGGACGTGGGGATACCGCTGCATCTGGGCCGCGAGGACCGCGGCGGTGGTGCGGATGTCTCCCAGGGCCGTGTGGGCCTCCTCGTGCTCGCGGTCCAGGTAGAAGCGGGCGGCGGCGGAGAGGTCGCGAGGCTCCTCGCGGTGGAAGATGTTCTGCATGTCGATGACGCGGCGGCCCTCCATGCCGAAGACGATCCCGCAGCGCTTGAACTCGTTGACGAGCATGTGGAGATCGAAGCGGCGGATGTTGAACCCCGCCAGGTCGCACCCCTCCAGGAGGTCCGCCAACGCGCGCGCCCGTGAGCAGAACGGGGGCTCGTCGGCCACGTCGGCGTCGGTGATCCCGTGCACCGCGGTGGCTTCCGGCGAGATGGGCATCTCCGGGTTGAAGCGACGCACCCGCTCCACCACGTCTCCCTGGGGGGAGAGACGGATCAGCGCGAGCTCCACGACACGGTCCTGCTTGGTGTTCAGCCCCGTGGTCTCCAGATCGAAGAAGACGAGGGGACGGTCGAGATCGAAGGGTAGTTTCATGGCTCGGGCGAAGGGTGGTACGGCAAAGTATGTTGGGGTGGCCGATGGCGCACGCCCGTTCACCGACACCCCGGACAGGAGAGGGTTCCCCGTGCAGTCCGATTCCATGCAGGCAGTCGTGATCACCACGCCCGGTGGCTCCGAGGTCCTCGAGTTGCGGGAGGTGCGACGTCCCGAGCCCGGTCCCGGAGAAGTGAGGGTCCGCGTGGCGGCCTCGGCGCTGAACCGGGCCGACATCCTCCAGCGGATGGGCCGCTACCCCGTTCCCGAGGGGTACCCGAAGGACATCCCGGGGATGGAGTTCGCCGGCACGGTGGACGCCGTGGGCGAGGGCGTGGACGAGGTACGCGAGGGCGACGCGGTCATGGGGATCACCGGGGGTGGGGCGTACGCCGAGGCCACGGTGGTGCCGGCCTCAACCTGCGTGGCCGTTCCCCGGGGAATGTCCCTCCTGGACGCCGGCGCCATCCCGGAGGTGTTCTTCACCGCCTTCGACGCGGTGATCCTGCAGGAGGGCCTGGCCGCCGGAGAGACGCTCCTCGTCCACGCGGTGGGGAGCGGGGTGGGGACGGCGGCCCTCCAGCTGGGGAGGGCGTGGGGCGCCACGGTCATCGGGACCTCGCGCACGGCGGGGAAGCTGGAGCGGGCGGCGGCGCTGGGGCTGGAGCACGCGGTGCTGGCCGACGAGGGCTGGCCCGAGCGGGTGGGGGAGATCACGGGTGGCCGAGGCGCGGACGTGATCCTCGACCTGGTGGGCGGCCCCTACCTGGCCGGCAACCAGAAGGTCCTGGCCCTCCGCGGCCGCCACATCGTGGTGGGGGTGACGGGAGGGTCCATCGCCCAGGTCGATCTGCGGGCGCTCATGGGGAGGCGGGGCTCCATCCGGGGGACGGTGCTGCGGGCGCGGCCACTGGCCGAGAAGGTGGCGCTCACGCGGGCCTTCGTGGAGGACGTGCTCCCCCACTTCGAGGCGGGCCGGATGGCTCCCGTGGTGGACCGGGTCTTCCCGGCCGCCGAAGCGGCGGCCGCGCACGCCTACATGGAGACCAACGCCAACTTCGGGAAGATCCTGCTGGAGTGGTGAGGGGGGTGGGGCCGGCTTCCGCGCCCGGGCGCCCGACCCCTGGCGTCCGCGCCGCCCGCTCCCATCTTGAGAGGCCACCCCCGGTCCTCAGACAGGAGAACTCCGTTGTTCCGACGCACCTCCACCTTCGCCTTCGCCGCCCGGCGCCTGAGTAAGCATCTCGGCCTGGCCCTGAGTACGAGCCTCGGCCTGAGCCTGGGCCTCACCGCCCTGGCGTTCGCCCCGCTGGCGGCCTCCGCCCAGACTCCCCCGCCCTCCACCGATCCCCGCATCTACGACATCGTGGACGCCTCCTCGCCTGCTCGGGTGGAGGCCGACCTCCGGCGCCTGGTGGGGTTCGGGACGCGCAACACCTTCTCCGACACCCTCTCCGCGGAGCGGGGGATCGGGGCGGCCCGGCGGTGGATCAAGTCCGAGATGGATGCGATCTCCGCCGGGTGTGGAGGATGCATGGAGGTCTTCTACCAGGAGTGGCGGGTCGGGCCCGAGGACAGCCCTCGCCTCCCCGAGCCGGTGAACGTGGTCAACGTGGTGGCGGTGATCCGGGGGACGGTGCACCCGGACCGCTACGTGATCATGAGCGGAGACATCGACTCCCGGGCGTCCAACGGATCCGACGGGGACGTCGACGCTCCGGGGGCCAACGACAACGCGTCCGGAATGGCCGGGGTCATCGAGGCCGCGCGAATCCTGTCGCGCTACCGGTTCCCCACCTCGGTGGTCCTGGTGGGACTCTCGGGTGAGGAGCAGGGGCTCTGGGGTGGACAGCACATGGCGCGGGTGGCCGTGGACGAAGGGTGGGACATCGTCGGCGTCCTCAACAACGACATGATCGGGAACATCCAGGGGATCGACGGCGTCATCGCCAACAACGTCTTCCGGGTCTTCTCCGAGCCGTACCCGCGCACGGCATCCGAAGAGGAATTGCGCAGCTACCGCACCTTCGGCGGTGAGGTGGACGGGCCCTCGCGGCAGCTCGCGCGCTACGTGGACCGCATCACCGGCACGTACTTCACCAACCTCGACGCCATGATGATCTACCGCCTGGACCGCTTCGGGCGGGGTGGGCACCACAGGCCCTTCAACGACGCGGGCTTCGCGGGCGTGCGCATCATGGAGGCCCACGAGCAATACGAGCGGCAGCACCAGGACATCCGCTCCGAAGACGGCGTCGAGTACGGCGACGTGATCGAGGGAGTGGACTTCGACTTCGCGGCGCGCCTCACCGCGGTGAACGCGGCGGTCCTGGCGGCCCTCGCCTGGGCGCCGCCCGAGCCGGAGAACGTGCGCATCGGTGGCGCGGTGCGGGCGTCCACCACGCTGGGATGGGACGCCGTGGACGATCCCGACCTGGCGGGCTACAGGATCTACTGGAGGGCCACCACCGCGCCCCAGTGGGAGCACTCCCGCTACGTGGGGAACGTGACGCGGTACACCCTGGAGAACATGGTCATCGACAACTACTTCTTCGGCGTGGCGTCGGTGGGGAAGGACGGGAACGAGAGCCTGGTGGTGTTCCCGGGGGGACTGCTCCCCCGCCGCTGAGGATTCGGGGGACGGGGGGTGTGTCGGAGGTCACCGGGGTGGAGGACGTCGCGCCGCCACCCCGGTGACCCCCACCCTCAGGAGTCTTCCTCTTCGGACGGCTCGTTGAGGCCGAGCGCTTCGAGGACGATGCGCTCCTGCTCCACCTGGTGGTCCTTGGACTTCCCCTCGGCGGGGCTCGCCCGCTCGGGGCGCGCCACGTAGGAGAGGGGGATCTCCCGGGGCACCACACCCCGAAGGCGGGGACCCACGTAGGTGAGCCCGCCCATGTTGCGCGGCTCCTCCTGGGTCCAGAGGACCTCCACCAGGTTGGGGAAGCGGGCCACCAACACCTCGATCTCGTCACCGGGGAACGGGTAGAGCTGCTCCATACGCGCCACCGCCGTGTGCGGCGCGTCGGCGCGTCGGGCGTGCCCCTGGATGTCGTAGTAGACCTTGCCCGAGCAGAGCACCAGGCGGGTGATCTGCTCCCGGACGGTGACCGTGGGGTCGTTGAGCACCGGCTTGAAACGGCCTCCGGTGAGCTCCGCCACCGCCGACGTCGCCGCCGGGAGCCGCAGGAGGCTCTTGGGCGTCATGACCACCAGGGGGCGTTCGGGCCGGGAGAGGGCCTGGCGCCGGAGGAGGTGGAAGTACTGCGCCGGCGTGGTGGGGTAGGCCACCCGCATGTTGTCTTCCGCGCACAGCTGGAGGAAGCGCTCCAGGCGCGCGCTGGAGTGCTCCGGCCCCTGCCCTTCGTACCCGTGGGGGAGGAGGAGGACCAGCCGCGACTGCTGACCCCACTTCGTCCGTCCCGCCGAGAGGAACTGG
>JAOUPR010000021.1 GCA_029879725.1 Gemmatimonadota bacterium
GCCCGCCCTGGTGGACGAACCGGAGGCTGAGGCTCCGGCGGCATGGTTCGACGATGAGGAGGACACGTCCGATCCGCTGGCTGATGCGTTCATCAGCACGGGTCTCGACGAGGAAGATTCGCCGGTGGGGGTGGAGTCACCGTCCGTGGAGCCGGAACCGGAACCGGAGCCGGTGGAGGACGACTGGGTCCTGGAAAAGCGTCCGGAAGTAGCGGATGTCGCCGGGGACTTCGAAGTGGAGCCCCTCGAGACCATCGAGTCCACGGTGGAGGATGCGCGCAACGAGCCCATCGAACATGCCGAGGGATTCGAGACCCACACCTTCGTGCCCGATGATCCCGAGTCCAGCTCGGTATACATGGGGGAAGCCGCGGCGGCCGAGTCCGACGACGAAGAGGTCTCCTACGGGTTGGATGACGCGCTCGTCTCCGATGGTCTGGAGGATGCGTTGATCCTGCCTCCCGACGAGGCGGACGATGAAGCCGATGTGTCGGCGGACGAGCCGGAGGTGTCCCGGAACCAGGAAGCCTCTCCCGTCACGCAGTCCGGAGGCGGTTCGCTGGCCGACCTGATGGCGGCCGCCGACACCGACCACGCCACCGAGGCGCCGCCGGCGCCGCCCGCGCGTCCGGTACAGGCGTTCACGTTCGGACAGAGGACCCCGGAGGAGAAGGCACAGCGGTTGGCCAGGGTTCTGGTCTCGGACATGATCATGTACAACCCCGAGCGCCACCAGCGAGCCGTGGCCAACGGGACGCTCCGCGAGGATTTCGACGACGAGATCGAGAAATCCTGGAAGGAATACGTCGAGCAGGTCGGGGAGGAGATGGCGTCCCGCACGGATTTCTGGACCGAGGCGCTCAACGAGGTCCTCGCACGGGGTGAGCAGATCTTCTGATTCCATCGGGGGGCGGACGTTGATGCCCCTCTGGCGCCCCGGTATATTCCGGAATCCGGGTCCGCAGAGGGGCCGTCCGACCGGGACGGCCCCTCTCGTGTATCCGACATCATGGGCTCATCGAAGGAAGTCATGACCAAGGAACAGTTGCAGCACCTGGCGGAACTGGGAACGAGGGTCCAGGAGCTCAGGGGGTATCTTTGACCTGGACAACCGTAAGGCCCGTCTGGAGCAGTTGAACGAAGTGATGACCGATCCTGGCTTCTGGAACGTTCCGGAGAAGGCCAGGGGAGTGATTTCCGAGTCCAACCAGCTGAAGCGATGGGTGGAGCCGTGGGAGGGACTTTCCCGGCAGGCCACGGAGTTGCGGGAACTCGCCGAGCTACTCGACGAGACGCCCGACGAAGAGTTGGCGGCCGAGTGGGTGCGCGAAATGGACGCTCTAGAGTCCGGACTCGACGCCCTCGAGGTCCAGACGATGCTCCAGGGTGAGGACGACCACCGCGAGGCCATCGTGACCATCCACCCGGGGGCGGGAGGGCTGGAGTCGCAGGACTGGGCGTCCATGCTCACCCGGATGTACACGCGGTGGGCCGAGCGTCACGGATTCACCGTGAACATCCTGGACATGCAGGAGGCCGAGGAAGCGGGGATCAAGTCCGCCACGTTGGAGATCAAGGGGGAGAGCGCGTACGGCTACCTCAAGGCGGAGGGCGGGGTGCACCGCCTGGTGCGCATCTCGCCCTTCGACGCCCAGTCGCGTCGGCACACCTCGTTCGCCAGTGTGTTCATCTACCCCCTGGTCGAGGACGACATCGAGATCGACATCGACGAGGGCGACCTCCGTATCGACACCTATCGGGCGTCGGGGGCGGGTGGACAGCACGTGAACAAGACGGACTCGGCGGTGCGGATCACCCATGAGCCCACGGGGATCGTGGTGGCGTGCCAGCAGGAGCGCTCCCAGCACAAGAACAAGGCCACGGCCATGAAGATGCTCCGCGCGGCCTTGTATCGCCATGAACTCGAGTTGCGCGAGCAGGAGCGGGCGGCCCTTGAAGCCACCAAGACCGACATCGGGTGGGGAAACCAGATCCGCTCCTACGTGTTCCAACCCTACACCATGGTGAACGACCATCGCACGGAATTGAAGGTCGGTGATGTCCACGGCGTGATGGATGGCGATCTGGATCCCTTCATCGAGGCATTCCTCAAGAAGTTCGGAGCCGCATAGATGGATGATCTGAGCCAGGTTCTGCGCATCAGGCGGGAAAAGCTGGACCGCCTAAGGGAACGCGGGATCGAGCCGTATGCGTACAACTTCGACGCGACACACAGGTCGTCCGGGGCGGTGGACTCGTTCGAGGAGGCGGAGGCCGCGGGCACGCTGGACGAAGGCGGGCACGCGGGGATGGTGCGCGTGGGTGGCCGTATCGTCGCCTGGCGGGGACATGGCAAGAGCGCCTTCGCCCACGTGGAGGACGCAGGGGGGAGGATCCAGCTCTACTTCAAGAAGGACGTGATCGGTGAGGAGGCCTTCGCAGATCTCGACCTCACGGACCTGGGAGACTGGATCGGGGTCGAAGGCCCGCTGTTCCGCACCCGCACCGGGGAGGTCACGGTCCGCGTCGACTCCTGGACCATGCTGTCGAAGTCCCTGAGGCCGCTCCCCTTCGGGAAGGTGGAAGTGGACGCCGACACCGGGGAACGCACGGTGCATTCGGGATTCGCGGACGCCGAGTCGCGGTACCGGCAGAGGTACGCGGATCTCGCCGTCCATCCGGAGGTCCGGGAGGTGTTCCGGATCCGGAGCCGGGTCGTCACGGCGCTGCGGGGTTTCATGGACGGCGAAGGGTTCCTCGAGGTGGAGACGCCGGCGCTGCAGCCCCTCTATGGAGGCGCCTCCGCGCGGCCCTTCGTGACCCGGCACAACGCCCTCGACCGCACCATGTACCTCCGCATCGCCGACGAGCTCTACCTGAAACGCCTCATCGTGGGCGGGCTCGACCGCGTGTACGAGTTGAGCAAGGACTTCCGGAACGAGGGGATCGACCGATCCCACAACCCGGAGTTCACGATGCTGGAATGGTACCAGGCGTTCAGCGACTACGAGGAGCAGATGGATCTCGTGGAGCGGATGTGCCTCCACGTCCTCGACACCGTGCTGGACACCCGCACCATCACGTACGGCGGCAAGGAGATCCGATTCGAGGCGCCCTTCCGTCGCATCGGGCTGGTCGACTCCCTGTCCGAGGCGCTGGGGACCCCCGTCGCGGATCTCTCGGACGCGGAGCTCCGGGCGAGGGCGAAGAAGCTCGGCGTGCCCGAGCTGGAGGGTGCCGGGAGAGGGAAGCTGATCGACAAGCTCTTCGGCGAGCTGGTGGAGCCGGACCTGATCCAGCCCACCTTCGTCCTGGACCATCCCAAGGAGTTGTCCCCCCTGGCCAAGCCCAAGCGGGGGGATCCGGAGTTGACCGAGCGCTTCGAGCTCTACATCGCGGGGATGGAGGCGTTCAACGCCTTCTCGGAGCTCAACGATCCCCTGGACCAGCGCGAGCGGTTCGAGGCCCAGGCGCGCCTTCGCGACGCGGGGGACGATGAAGCGCAGACCATCGACGAGGACTACATCCGCGCCCTCGAGTACGGGTTGCCTCCCACCGGGGGGGTGGGGATGGGCGTGGATCGGTTCGTCATGCTCCTCACCGACCAGTCTTCCATTCGCGACGTGATCCTCTTCCCCACGCTCCGCTCCGAGGAATAGGGTCGCGCACCATGAACAACCTCCATTGGTTCGTCGCCCGGCACTATCTCGGGTCGAGCGGGAAGAAGGGACTTCTCTCCCTCATCACCTGGATCGCGCTGGGTGGCGTGACGGTGGGTGTCACCGCGCTCGTGGTGGTCATCGCCGTCATGACCGGGATGCAGGAGGACCTGCGGGGGAAGATCCTCGAGTCGACGCCGCACGTCATGGTCCTCGAGTACGGTTCTTCCCTCCGGATGGGGCGCTGGGAGTGGGCCCTGGAGGAGGTCCAGAAGGTGGAGGGTGTGGTGGGCGCGGCCCCCTTCGTCCTGTCGCAGGTGGTGCTGCGCCAGGCGGGAGAGGAATACGTCCAGCCGGCGAGCCTCTACGGGGTCTCGCTGGACACGACGAGGGCGTCGCCCACGGCCATGGAACGCCAGATCATCGAAGGTGCCCTGGACCTGGCTCCACCCCCGTCGGGACTGACGCCCCTCCTCCTCGGGCGGGGACTCGCCGACCGGATGCAGGTCTTCGTCGGTGACACGCTGGTGGTCCTGGCGCTGGAGAACCTGCGCCGCGACGTCTTCGGTGGCATGACGCCGGCCATGAGGCAGTTCGAGGTCACCGGTACGTTCACCACCGGGATGTATCAGTATGACACCAACAACGCGTACACGACGCTCGAGGCCGCCCAGGATCTTCTCGACCTCACCGTGTCGGGGAACGTGTCGGGGATCGGCGTGCGAACCGTGGACCCCGAGCTGGCGACCCGGGTGGGAGACGCCATCCGCGAGCGTCTCGGGGTGCCGTACTACGTGGAGAGCTGGATCACCACCAACCGTGCGCTCTTCAGTGCCCTGAAGTTGGAGAAGCTGGCCATGGGCGTGATCCTCTTCCTCATCGTCCTGGTGGCCGCGTTCAACATCGTGAGCACGCTGGTCATGGTCGTGTCCGACCGCACCCGGGAGATCGGGATTCTGAAGGCCATGGGGATGACACGGGGCGGCATCCTTTCGGTGTTCGTGCTTCAGGGCGCCTGGATCGGTGTGGCGGGAACCGCGATGGGGACGGGATTGGGAGTGGTCCTGTGCATCCTCCTCGACCGGTACGAACTCGTGCCCATCCCTCCGGACGTGTATTTCGTCGACCACCTGCCCGTGTCGCTCCGGGCGGCCGACCTGGCCACGATCGTGGGCGCCAGTGTGCTGGTGGCCTTCGTGGCCACCGTCTATCCGGCCTATCAGGCGGCGCGTCTCGAGCCCGTGGACGCGATCCGCCATGACTGATTCCATGGGAGTAGGGGAACGGGAGACCTCGAGCCCGTTTGCGGTGCAGGCGCGGGACATCGTGAAGACCTATGTGGGCGGGGACGGGAGCGTGCTGGAGATCCTCCGCGGAGTCGAGATCGGTGTGGCGCACGGGGAGGCCGTGGCGATCGTCGGCGCGAGCGGCGCGGGGAAGTCGACGTTCCTCCACCTTCTGGGAGCGCTGGATCGACCCACGTCGGGCACCGTGTTCCTCGGGGGGCGCGCCATCGGGGCCCTTCCCGAGGAAGAGCTCGCCGCCGTGCGCAACCGATACGTGGGTTTCGTGTTCCAGTTCCACCACCTCCTGCGCGAGTTCACGGCCCTGGAGAACGTGATGCTCCCGCGACTGGTCGGGGGACGGGACCCGGCGGACGCCCGAGCGTACGCGCACTCCCTTCTCCATGACGTGGGGCTCTCCCATCGTGCGGATCACAAGCCGAGGCAACTGTCGGGGGGTGAGCAACAGAGGGTCGCCGTGGCGCGTGCGTTGGCCAATGAACCCCTGGTGCTCCTCGCCGACGAGCCTTCCGGAAACCTGGACACCAAGACGAGCGCGCAGCTCCACGACCTCCTCTTCCGCCTGCGGGAAGGCCGCAAGCTGTCTCTGGTGATCGTGACCCACAACCAGGACCTGGCGGGACGTGCCGATCGGATTCTCGAGCTGTCCGACGGGCGGCTCCATCCGCATCCTGCGGGGTAACGGTGGAATCGGGTCGGATGTCGGAGCAGCGTGGAGGGGACCATGGCGTGTGACAACTGCGGTGTCGGTGACGCGGTGGTGCACCTGACGCAGATCGTCAACAACGAGATGACCACGTACCATCTCTGTGAGAGGTGCGCGGCCGAGAAGGGACTCGACACGACGCCGGCGCCGCCGAACTTCCCCATCACGGACTTCCTGGCCAAGATGGGCGGGCACGCGGTCGAGGGGGACGCTCCGTCTCCGGATCTGACGTGCGGGTTCTGCGGCCTCTCCTTCGCCGACTTCAAGGAGTCGGGGCGTCTGGGGTGCCCCCAGTGCTACTCCGCCTTCGAGGCGCCGCTCCGAGGCCTGCTTCGCCGTATCCACGGGGGGACGCGTCACGTCGGCAAGGTGTATCTTCCCCCCGATCCCACCGCGAACGAGGTGGAGAAGCGGCTGGAGGGTCTCCGGCGCCGGCTCGAGCGGGCGGTGAGCGTGGAGGATTTCGAGCGGGCCGCCGCGTTGCGCGACGAGATCCGCACCCTGGAGATTCCGTCGTAGACGCCCATGGACGACCTGACCACCATCCCCGACTACGGCCTGAACTGGCTCGAGGCGAGCGGCGAGTTCGCCGACATCGTGCTCTCGACGCGCGTCCGGTTGGCCCGGAACCTCCAGGGCCATGCCTTCGGTCTGCGCGCGCGCGTGAACGACCGCGAGGCCGTGGTGAAGCAGTTCCGCGCGTCCACCGGACGGATGAGGGACCTGAAGGACGGAACGCTTCTGGAGATCGACGGGCTCGATACGCGGACCCGCAGGATCCTCCTCGAGCGGCGGCTCGTGTCCCGTGATCTCCTGGGAGACAAGAGCCGGGAGCCACATTCGGGCGCGGGAGTGTTCCTGGCCCCTCGCTCTCCCGTGAGCGTGATGGTGAACGAGGAGGACCACATCCGGATGCAGAGCCTTCTCTCCGGCCTCCGGCTCCAGGAGGCCTGGGCGGAAGTGGACCGGCTGGACGAGGAACTCGGAGGGGAATTGGCCTTCGCCTATCATCCCGAGTTCGGCTTCCTCACCAGTTGCCCCACCAACGTGGGCACGGGGCTGCGGGCGTCGGTGTTCATGCACCTCCCCGGACTGGTGCTCACCAAGGAGATCGGTAAGGTGCTCCAGGGGCTCGGGCAGATGGGGCTCACCTTCCGGGGACTGTACGGCGAGGGGTCGGAGGTGGTGGGGAACTTCTTCCAGGTCTCCAACCAGACCACGCTGGGGAAGAGCGAGGAAGACCTGGTGGACCACCTCGACGACGTGGTCCGGCAGGTCATCCAGTACGAGAGCCAGGCGCGCCAGGTGCTTCTGCGAGACGCCCGGAGCGTCACGGAAGACAAGATCTGGAGAGCCTACGGCCTGTTGCGCTACGCCCGCACCCTTTCGTTCGAAGAATTGATGAATCTTCTGTCGGGTGTCCGCCTGGGGGCGAGTCTGAAACTACTCCCCGGGCTTCGGGTATACACGCTGAACAAGATGATGATCTTCACCCAGCCCGCGCACCTGGAGCAGGCTGCGGGTAGGGATCTGTCCCCGTCCGAGGGCGATGCGCACCGTGCCACGTTCGTGCGGCGCATCCTGGCCTCCGAGGGGGACGTCGTTTCCGACGATCGATCGTCGGGCGAGGGCGAGTCCTAGAGAGGGGCGATGAACTACAACTTCACGGATCGGGTCAAGAAGGTGCTGAGCATGGCGCGGGAAGAAGCCGTGCGGCTCCAGCACGATTACGTCGGCACCGAGCATATCCTCCTCGGGCTGATCGGCGAGGGCGAGGGCGTGGCGGCCGCCGTGCTCACGAACCTCAACATCGACCTGGACCAGGTCCACGAACGCGTGGAGGAGTCGGTCCGCAAAGGGAAGGCGACCATCGCGCTGGGCGAGCTTCCGTATACGTCCAGGGCCAAGAAGGTCCTCGAGTTCGCCATGGCGGAGGCGCGGGAGTTCAACCACTCCTACGTGGGGACGGAGCACCTCCTCCTCGGGTTGCTCCGGGAGGAGAAGGGGATCGCCGCTCAGGTCCTGGGTTCCATGGGCGCCACCATCGAGGAGGCACGGGCCGAGACCCTCAAGGTGCTCGGTTCGGAAGTCTCACCCACGGACCCCACCGGGATCGGCGCGGGCAACCCTCCCACCCAGGGTTCGGCATCGAAGCCGGGAGAGAAGAAATCGAAGACGCCCGCTCTCGATCACTTCTGCCGGGACCTCACCGAGTTGGCCCGCCAGAGCAAGCTGGATCCCACCATCGGGCGTGCCGGGGAGATCGAGCGCGTGGTGGAGATCCTGTGCCGCAGGAAGAAGAACAATCCGGTGCTCATCGGTGAGCCGGGGGTCGGAAAGACCGCCATCGTCGAGGGGTTGGCCCAACTCATCGCCCGCAACGACGTGACGGAAGCCCTCAAGGACAACCGTGTGCTGGCGCTCGACATGGCGGCGGTCATCGCGGGGACCAAGTATCGAGGTCAGTTCGAGGAGCGGCTCAAGGCGGTGATGAACGAGATCCAGCAGAGCCAGAACGTCATCCTCTTCATCGACGAGCTGCACACCCTCGTGGGTGCCGGCGCCGCCGAGGGCGCCATCGACGCGTCCAACATGCTCAAGCCCGCTCTGGCCAGGGGTGAGCTGCAGTGCATCGGCGCGTCCACGCTGAACGAGTACCGGAAGTACATCGAGAAGGACGGTGCCCTGGAGCGCCGATTCCAGCCCGTGATCGTCGATCCGCCCGTGGTGGAGGAGACGGTCGAGATCCTGAAGGGGCTCCGCAGCCACTACGAGGATCACCACAGGGTAGTGATTCCCGACGAGGCGCTCGAGCAGGCCGCGAAGTTGTCCGACCGGTACATCACGGACCGTTTCCTCCCCGACAAGGCCATCGACGTCATCGACGAGGCCGGCGCGCGCGCGCGCATCGCGAGCCAGGTGCCGCCGCCCGAAGTGGAGGAGTTGAAGGAGCAGCTCGCCGAGATCGCCCGGAAGAAGGATGACGCCATCGGGAGCCAGGATTTCGAGCGGGCGGCCGAGCTCAGGGACTCGGAGCGCGAGTTGAGTCAGGCGATCCGGGAGCGTCAGGATGCGTGGGAGGAGGAGCGCAAGCGGCACCGCCCCGAGCTCTCCCAGGAGGACATCTCGTTCATCGTGAGCCGCTGGACGGGGATCCCGGTCACGCGCATCCAACAGGCCGAGTCGGAGCGCCTGGTCCACATGGAAGACGAGCTGCACAAGCGGATCGTCGGGCAGCACGACGCCATCCAGGCGATCTCCCGGGCCATCAGACGGAGCCGGGCGGGTCTCAAGGACCCACGCCGGCCCATCGGCTCGTTCATCTTCTCCGGTCCCACCGGGGTGGGGAAGACCGAGTTGGCGCGGGCCCTCGCGGAGTTCCTCTTCGCGGACCGCGAGGCGTTGATCCGGGTGGACATGAGCGAGTACATGGAGAAGTTCTCCGTGTCGCGCCTCATCGGAGCGCCTCCCGGATACGTCGGATACGAGGAGTCGGGCGCGCTCACCAAGGCCGTGCGCCGCCGGCCTTATTCCGTGGTCCTCCTGGACGAGGTGGAGAAGGCCCATCCCGACGTCTTCAACATCCTCCTGCAGGTGCTGGACGAGGGACATCTCACGGACAACTACGGCCGGGTCATCGACTTCAAGAACACCGTCCTGATCATGACGTCGAACCTGGGTGCGCGAGACATCTCGAAAGGTGGCGGCCTCGGCTTCCAGCAGGCGGACGCCAAGACCGGGTACGACATGATGAAGGACAAGGTGCGCACGGAGATCGAGCGGGCCTTCAACCCCGAGTTCCTGAACCGGGTCGACGACGTTATTGTGTTCCACCCGTTGTCCAGGGACGAGATCGCGGAGATCGTACATTTCCTCCTCGCCGACGTGAAGGCGCGGCTCAAGGAAGAGGAGATCGTGCTCAATCTCACCGACGCGGCGGTCCGGTTCCTGGCCGAGAAGGGATACGACGAAAAGTTCGGTGCCCGTCCGCTCAGGCGGGCCATCCAGAGGTATCTGGAAGACCCGCTTTCCGAGAGGATCCTCATGGCGGATTTCTCCGCAGGCGAGGAGATCGAGGTGGCGGTGGCCCCGGACGGCGACGGACTCACTCTCCAGGCAGGATCGACGACGAAGACGTGACGACGTGGAAAGGGGGGCTCCGGGGGAGCAGTAGGCGGAAGGCCACCGCGTGGGCGGCGGCCTTCTTCGCCGTCATGGGGTTGGGGGGAGCGGCGGACGTCGGCGCGCAGCAGGAATCGCGGGTCCAGCGGGTCGACTCCATCGTCGTGGAAGGGAACGAGCGGGTCCGAACGGAGAACGTCATCAGTTGGTTCGGCGTGGACCGCGGAAGCGAGATCACCTATCTGGAGATCCAGAAGGGGATCAAGAGCCTCTTCAGCACCGGCCAGTTCAAGGACGTCGTGGTCCGCGCGGGCGAGTCTGCCCAGCCCGGGGGTGTCGTCCTGGTGCTCGTGGTCGACGAGGAGGCCACCATCCGCCGCGTCACGGTGACCGGGCTGGAGCACGTGTCGGAGCGCCAGGTGCGCGATACGACCCATGTCCAGGCGGGATGGCCGTATGCGGAGCAGCGGGTTCTCGATGCCATGGAGTTCATCCGCACGGAGCTCGCCGACGAGGGGATTCCCTTCGCGCGGATCGAGTACCGGGTGGAGGCGGTGGAAGGGGACGACAACGAGGTCGACGTCTTCCTCGACGTCACCGAGGGGCAGCGCGTCACCGTCGCCAACGTCTTCTTCGAGGGGAACGAACGCCTCACGGACGAAGACCTGGCGGGTGCCATGTCCACCAAGTCGGAGGGCTTCTGGTGGTTCCGGTCCGGCGCCTTCGACGAGGATCGCTTCGAAGCGGACCTGGAGGGAAATCTCCCGGCGGCCTACCGGTCTCGTGGATATCTCGACTTCGAGATCCTGGGAGACACGCTGGTCCTCGACGACCAGACCGGAAAGGCGAACGTCACGGTGCGGGTGTCCGAGGGTCCCCAATATCTCCTGCGCAACTTCGAGATCGAAGGGAACAAGCAGTTCGACACGGAACGTCTCCGCTCGCTCTTCATCCGGGAGGAGAAGGGGCTCCTCCAGAGCCTCGGATTGCGCGGAGGCGACGACGACGAGGGGCTGAAGCCGTTCGACGCGGAGGCGCTCTCCGGTGCCATCGCCCAGGCCCGCGAGCTCTACGCGAACGAGGGCTACCTCTACGCCCAGGTGAATCCGGTCATCCGGAAGAACGACGTGGCCGAGGGTGAGCCGCCCACCGTGGACGTGATGTGGCAGGTCTACGAAGGAGCACCCGCCATCGTGAATCGCGTCACCGTGGTGGGCAACGACTACACGTACGAGTGGGTGGTCCGGAACCAGATCTTCATCCTTCCCGGAGACGTCTACAGCCAGGACCGGATCCTGCGCAGCTACCAGAGCATCCAGTCGCTGGGCTTCTTCGAGACCCCCATGCCGCCGCCGGACATCAAGCCACTCGAGAACGGCGACGTGGACGTGGTGTTCAACGTGAAGGAGAAGCAGACCGGCTCCATCAACTTCGGTACGTCCGTGGGTGGAGGCGTGGGGCTGTCGGGGTTCGTGGGGTATGAACAGCCCAACCTGTTCGGCCAGGCCAAGTCGGGAAGCCTCCGGTGGGACTTCGGTCGCTGGCTGAACTCCTTCGAGACCAGCTTCTCCGATCCGGCGCTCTTCCAGAGCCGCGTGTCGGGGTCGGTGTCCCTGTTCAATTCCCGGGACCGGTTCATGACGTTCAGTTCCGGGCGGCGGAAGCGCCTGGGTGTGAATACCCGTTTCGGTTTGCCCTGGCCAGGTTCCCGATCGACCCGGTTGTTCCTTGGATACGGGATCTCCCGCACCAAGTACGAGCTCTTCACGGACGTGGACGACACGTCGCTCTTCGGGCGGCCTCCGGGGGTGCAGAGCCAGCTCACGGTGGGGATCACGCGACAGACGGTGGACCATCCGCTCTTCCCGACCGCGGGCTCCCGGCAGTCCATCAACCTCGAAGCCAACGGCGGACTCCTCGGTGGAGACGGTGACTTCACGCGCCTCCTCCTGGAAGGGGACTGGTGGGTGCCGGTGGGGAGCTTCGGAGGGGGCGGTGCGCCGGGTCAGGGGGTACGTCTGGCGCTGGGCCTGAAGCTTCGCGGAGGGGCGGTGTTCGGCAACGCCGAAGCGTTCCCCTTCGACCGCTTCTGGATGGGTGGCGTCCAGTTCGGGCAGAATCTGCGCGGATACGACGAGACCACCATCACCCCCCGGGGTTACTTCGCGGAACGCACCCGTGACATCGCGGACATCGAACGCCTGGGTGACGCCTTCATGACCATTTCGGCGGAGTATGCCATCCGCCTCAGTGACATGATCTCCGTGTCGGCCTTCTACGACGCCGGTAACGTGTGGCGCGATCCCGCCGAGATCGACCCGAGCCGGCTCTTCCGCGGGGCGGGCCTGGGCGTGCAGTTGGTGACACCGTTCGGTCCCATCGGGCTGGATTACGCCTACGGGTTCGACAAGCCCACGCCGGGGTGGCAGCTCCACTTCCGGATGGGGCCAGGATATTGATCCGGGAACAATGGAACCCGGACACCGTGATCCGAATAGCAACCACGTGTGGCGACACACCAAGACAGTGACCCAATTCAACGGAGCTCCGCTCATGCGACGCACTTCGTTCGCAACCTTGTTGTTGGCCTTCCTCGTGACCACGGGGGTCGCGGAGGCCCAGACGCTCAAGATCGGCTACATCAACTCCCAGCAGATCCTGGCGACGGCCCCGGGTGCCCGTGAGGCGCAGGCGCAGTTCGACCGGGACGTCCAGGCCTACCAGGCCGAGGCGAACCAGCTGCAGGAGGAGGTCACCCGCATGCAGCAGCAGCTCGAGCAGCAGCAGCTGACGCTGTCTCCCGAGGCCCGGGCGAACCGTGAGCAGGCGCTCCGGCAGAAGGTGCAGGAGGCGTCCCAGCGGATGTCGCAGCTCGACGAACTCGCGGCCCGGCGTCGCGCCGAGCTGGTTCAGCCGGTGATGGATCGGATTTCCGAAGCCATCGAGTCCATCCGGGTGGAGGGGAACTACGCCCTGATCCTGGACGTGGCGGCGGGCGCCATCGTGGCGGCCGACCCCGCGCTGGACCTGACGGATATCGTGACGCAGCGCCTGCAGGCATCCCCCGTCGGCGGAGGCCGGTAGCGGCCGTCCGTTCGGGTCAGGGTTAGTTCGGAACGGGTCTGCGGGCGCCTCGCTGGGGCGCCCGCGGACCCGTTCTCTTTCCATCGGAGTGAGTATGCACACGGAGGAAGGCCTCGCGCTGGACCAAGTCGCTCGCCTCGTCGAGGGCCAGGCTGTGGCCGGGCACGGGGGCGCGGCACGGATCACGGGTGTGGCGTCCATCTCGGAGGCCGGGCCCGAGCAGATCTCGTTCCTGGCCTCGCGCCGGTATCTGGCCGACGTCGCTCTCAGCCGGGCGGGGGCCTTCCTGGTCCCCGCGGAGCTGGCCGAGCACGTGAGCGGGAGGGCCGCCGTGGTGGTGGCCCGGCCGCGGGAGGCCCTGCGCCGGCTCCTGCAGCACTTCCACCCCGAGGCGGAGACGCCGGCGGAGATCCACCCCACGGCGGTGATCGGTCGGGGCGTCCGGATCGGGGTGGGGGTGAGCGTGGGTCCGTATGTGGTCCTCGAGGATGGAGTGTCCGTGGGGGACGGTTCGCGGATCGGCGCGCACGGGGTGATCGGCCGCGGGAGCGTCCTGGGGAAGGATTGCCGTCTACACCCCCACGTCGTTCTGTACGCGGGCACCGTTCTCGGGGCCCGTGTCACGGTGCACGCCGGGGCGCGCCTGGGGGTGGACGGCTTCGGGTACGTCTCCGAGGGGGGTGAGCACCGCAAGATCCCGCAGGTAGGGCTGTGCGTCATCGAAGACGACGTGGAGATCGGGGCCAACACGACGGTGGACCGGGGGTCGCTGGGAAGCACGGTGGTGGGGCGGGGGAGCAAGCTCGACAACCTGGTACAGATCGCCCACAACGTGAAGCTCGGGGGTGCGAATCTCCTGGCCGCTCTGGTGGGAATCGCCGGCTCCACCAGGGTCGGGGCCCGCACCGTGATGGGAGGCCAGGCGGGAGTGATCGACCACCTCGACATCGGAGAGGACGTACGGGTAGCCGCGGCCAGCAAGGTTCTGCGTGACGTGCCGTCGGCCACGGTGGTGTCCGGGAACCCGGCCCGCCCCAACCGCGAGTACCTGCGGGCCCGTGCCCGGGTGGAGCGCCTTCCCCGCCTCGTGGAGCGGGTCGCGGAGTTGGAGGAGGCGGTGAAGGAGATCCGTACCCGGGGGACGTCACGGGAGGAGTGAGGCGCGGCGCGGCGATTCGTGCCACCGGGACCGGCTTCCGGTTATCTTTTCAGGTCCATCCTTCTCCCCTCGAATTCCATGGAGCGCAGTGAACCGATGAACCAGCAGACCCTCGGAAAGCCGTTCTCCCTGGAGGGGACGGGGGTTCACACCGGCGGCGCGGCCGCGCTCACCGTGCGCCCGGCGGAGGCCGGGCACGGGATCGTATTCCGGCGGACGGACGTCGAGGGATCGGGAGACATTCCGGCCACCGTGGAACATGTGGTGGACACCACGCTGGGTACCACGCTCGGTGTGGACGGCGTGGTGGTGCACACCGTGGAGCACCTCATGGCCGCCTTGGCCTCCCAGGGCGTGGACAACTGCCTGGTGGAGGTCCACGGTGCGGAGATCCCCATCGGAGACGGGAGCTTCCTCCAGGCCGTGGAGGCCATCCGGGCCGCCGGCGTGGTGGAGCAGGACGCGCCCGCCCGGGTCATCTCCCTCGAGTCCCCCTTTGCCTTGGACGGCGAGGGTGGGTCGTCGTACGTGGTGGCTCCCTGGGACGGATTGAAGATCTCGGCCACCATCGACTTCGACCACCCGGCCGTGGGAAGGCAGTCCGCGTCGTTCGATCTGGACGCCGGCGGCTTCGACGCCGAGATCGCTCCGGCCCGCACCTTCGGGTTCGAGGCGGACGGCGATGCGTTGCGGGCGCGGGGGCTGGCCCGGGGCGCCGGGCTGGAGAACTCCATCATCGTGGGAGAGACGGGGGTCCTGAACGGTCCGCTCCGGTTCGATGACGAGTTCGTTCGCCACAAGATGGGCGACCTCGCCGGAGACCTGGCGCTGGCCGGAGGACGCGTGCGCGGCCATGTGGTGGCGGACCGTCCGAGCCACAAGGGGAACGTCGCCCTGGTGAAGGGTCTTCTCGAGCATGCACGGAGAAGCCGACGCGCGCCGCACCTGGACATCAATCGCATCATGGACTGCCTCCCGCATCGGTACCCCATGCTCATGGTGGACCGCATCGTCGACTTCGAGGCGGGAAAGCGGATCGTGGGCATCAAGAACGTCTCCATCAACGAACCCTTCTTCGAGGGGCACTACCCCGGCCATCCCATCATGCCGGGCGTGCTCATCGTCGAAGCCATGGCGCAGGTGGGTGGGCTGCTCCTGATGGAGGAGATGGACGAGCCCGGCGAGAAGGTCGTGTACTTCATGTCCGCCGATGAGGTGAAGTGGCGACGTCCCGTGACTCCGGGAGACACGCTGGTCATCGAAGCGGAACTCCTCCGCTTCCGGGGTCAGACGGTCCGCATGGCGGGAAAGGCGTTCGTGGACGGGAAGCTCGCCGCGGAGGCGGAGTTCATGGCACGCATCGTGGACAAGTAGCGGGCGGCATATGAAAGAGTTGGCCACCCACCAGAGGAAGGACCCGGTGGTCCATCCCTCGGCCATCGTCCATCCCCTGGCGACCTTGGGGGAGGGCGTGGAGGTGGGGCCGTGGGCCATCATCGGTCCGGACGTGGTGGTGGGCGCCCGCACGGAGATCGGGCCGCGCGTCCTCATCGAGAAGGACACCACCGTGGGTGAGGACTGCCGGATCGCCAACGGAGCCGTCCTCGGCACCGACCCGCAGGACACGAAATACCGGGGGGAACGGAGCTTCCTCACGGTGGGCGACCGGACCGTGATCCGGGAATTCGCCACCTTGAACCGGGGGACGGCGGCGGTGGGGCGGACCACTGTGGGGAACGACTGCCTGCTGATGTCGTACACCCATGTGGCGCACGATTGTCGCCTGGACGATCACGTGATCCTCTCCAACGCGGTGAACATGGCGGGCCACGTCCACATCGAGGAGTGGGCCATCATCGGGGGGCTCACCCCCATCCACCAGTTCGCCCGCATCGGCGCCCACGCCTTCGTGGGCGGTGGATCCCGTATCGCGCAGGACGTGGCGCCGTACTGCCGGGTGGCGGGGAGCCCACCGCGGCTGTTCGGGCTCAACACGGTGGGGATGGAGCGGAGGGAGTTCTCCGTGGAGGTGCGGGTCGCCCTGAAACAGGCCTACCGGATCCTGTTCAAGTCCAAGGCCGTGCTTTCCAAGGCATTGGAGAGGGTGGAGGAGGAAGTGGCGCCCCTTCCCGAGGTGCGCCATCTGGTCGAGTTCGTTCGCACGAGCGAACGCGGAATCACGATGTAGCGAGGAGTCACCCACATGTCACTCATTCGCGTACGTCAGCGTCGCAAGAAGACGTGGATCGACACCCGGAAGGGTCTCTCGCCGTCCCGGCTGGTGGGTCTGTTCATCGTCGTGGCGGTGCTGATCTGGTACCTGAGTGGATTCTAGTTCCCACCAGGTCCTCATTCTGGCCGGAGAGGCCTCGGGAGACATCCACGGAGCGGGTCTGGCGCGCGCCCTGCGCGAAAGGCTCCCCGGAGTGCGGCTGCGTGGCACCGGAGGTCCGCGGATGGCCGCGGCGGGGGTGGATCTCCTGGCGGGGTTGGATGAACTGGGCCGCATGGGGCTCGTGGAGGTTCTATCCCACCTTCCCGCGCTCCTCCGTCTCGAGCGGACGCTGATCCGTGTTCTCGAGGAGGGGAGCATCGCCCTGGTCGTCCTGGTGGACCACGCCGGGATGAACCTGCGACTCCTCCGCCATGCCTCTTCCCGAGGGATTCCGGCGCTCTACTACATCCCACCCAAGGTGTGGGCGTGGGGGGGCGATCGGGTGCGCGACCTGGCGGAGCACGCGAGCGCGGTGGCGGCCATCCTCCCCTTCGAGGAGGCGTTCCTCCGTGCGAAGGGGGTGAACGCCACCTTCGTGGGTCATCCCCTCCTGGACGGGGATCCGGGTGCGCCCTCACGCGAGGAGTTCTGCGCGGCGACCGCCCTCGATCCGGAGCGACCCATCCTGGCCCTGATGCCGGGGTCCCGGAGGCAGGAGCTCCACCGGCACATTCCCCTCTTCCTGCGTACCGTCGCCCGGGTGCGGTCCTCGGTGCCGGAGGTGCAGCCGGTGGTGGCCCGCGCCCATTCGGTTCCGGGTGAGGCGTTGCGGGGGTGCGGACTCGCGGTGACTGACGACGCGCAGGGGCTTCTCCACCATGCCCGGGCCGGGCTGGTCAAGTCGGGCACGGGGACGCTGGAAGCGGCCCTCGCCGGACTCCCCCACGTGGTGACGTACCGGCTCCATCCCCTGACCGCGTTCCTGGCTCGGCGGCTCATCCACGTTTCCCACGTGTCCCTCCCCAACCTCGTGGCCGGTCGGGAAGTGGTGCCGGAGTTCCTCCAGGATGAGGCCATCCCGGAGCGTATGGGAGCGATCCTGCTGGATCTCCTGGACCCGTCGTCTCCCGCGCGGGCGCGGCAGTTGGAGGGGCTGGCCGAGGTCCGGGGGCGGATGGGTGACCCGGGGGTCGCGGAGCGGGTCGCCGGGATGGCCGCGGACCTTCTGAGGGCGGGATGAACGAGATCGGGTTCGAGTCCGTCGGGGTGTTGGGGACGGGGTTCATGGCGGCGCTCTTCGCGTCGACCCGGATGCGCTGTGAGGGGGTGGATCATCGGCGGCGGCTCCTCGATTCGCGGCGTCCCGTGATCCTGGTGTGTTGGCACAGCCAGCTCCTGTCGCTCATCCACCACCACCGCGACCAGGGACTCGTGGTGCTGGTGAGCGAGCATGCGGACGGCGAGTACCTCACCCGGGTGTTGCGGAGACAGGGGTACGGGACGGTGCGCGGCTCCAGCACGCGGGGGCGTACGGCGGGGCTGAGGGGGCTCATCCGTGCGTCCCGGGCCGGGTACGACCTCGCGGTGACGTCCGACGGACCCACGGGGCCCGCCGGAGTGATGAAGCCCGGCGCGCTCTGGGTGGCCCGGTCCACGGGAGCCACGGTGGTTCCCATGGCGGCGGGGAGCGCCGCCGAGTGGCGGTTCCGGAGTTGGGACGGATTCCGGGTCCCACGCCCCTTCTCGAAGGTCACCGTCCGGTACGGAACGCCCGTCGAGGTGCCCCCGGAGGCGTCGCGCGAGCAGGTGGAGGCGCTGCGGCGGGAGGTCGAAGGGGAACTCCACCGGCTCACCGCACAGGTGTGCCCGTCCCGGGAAGAGGCGTGACGCCCATGGCGGGGGCGTGGGGCCTTCTCCATCGGATCTGGTACGGCCCCGAGGCGGACGGCGCTCCGGTCGTGCCGGCCGCGGTGGCTCGCGGCCTCGCGGGGTGCTTCGCGCTCGTGGTGGGCGCCAGGAATCGCTACCACGACCGCCGGTCCGGAAAGTCCGTGCCCGGCGTCCGGGTGGTGTCGGTCGGGAGCCTCCTGGTGGGAGGGGCGGGGAAGACCCCCGTGGCGTCCTGGCTGGCTCGGTGGATGGGGGAGAGGGGCGTCGAGGCCGCGGTGGTGTCCCGTGGATACGGGGGGGACGAGGTGCTCCTCCAGCGTGCCTGGCATCCGGAGATTCCGGTCATCACCGACGCGAACCGCTCCAGGGGTGTGTCCCGGGCCGGCGCCGGGGGCGCCGAGGTGGTCGTGCTCGACGACGGCTTCCAGCACCGCCGGGTGGCCCGCGACGTGGACGTGGTCCTGCTGCCCGCCGAGGGGCCGGTCACGGGTGCGCTCCTGCCACGGGGTCCGTTTCGTGAGCCGGCCTCCGCCCTGCGACGGGCCACGGCGGTGGTTGTGGTACGCCGCACGGCGTGCGAGGAGGCGTCTCGATCCGTCGCCGCGTGGGCTGCGGCGGAGTTTCCCCACCTCGTGGTGGCGCGGGCGCGCCTGGCGCTTCGCGGGTGGCGCCGCCTGGACGGGTCGGCGGTGGCGGGGCCGCGGGGAGACGTACTCGCCTTCGCGGGAATCGCCCGTCCCGAGTTGTTCGCGGCGGGACTCGAGGAGGAGGGGCTGGGTGTGGAGCTCGTGGCCTTCCCGGATCACTTCGTATACGGGCCGGAGCAGGCCGCGCTCCTCCGACGCCGGGGTGGAGCCCGCACGCTGGTGACCACCGAGAAGGACGCCGTGAAGCTGGAGGGGGTGGAGGGCCTCCTGGGGGACGTGCGGGTGGCGGTCCAGGAGGTGGAGTGGGAGGAGGGGTGGGGCGCGCTCCGGAGCCACCTGGAGGAACGAATCGGGCTTCCCGGTGTGCCTTGAGGGATGAGCCCAACGGACCCGAGGATGGATCGCACCGCCGACGTGCTGGTGGTGGGGAGCGGAATCGCCGGCCTCACCTTCGCGCTGAAGGTCGCCGCGCGCGCCCGGTCCGTGGTCCTGGTCACCAAGAAGGAGCGGGCCGCGTCCAGCACCAACTTCGCGAGGGGTGGGATCGCCGCCGTCCTGGGGAGTGACGACGGGTTCCGGTATCACGTGCAGGACACGTTGGTGGCCGGCGCCGGTCTCTGCCATCCGCGCCCCGTGGAGGCGCTGGTCCGGGAAGGCCCCGCGCGCTTCGCCGAGCTCATGGAGTGGGGCACCGCCTTCGACCGGGGAGAGGGGGGGAGCCTTTCCCTGGGGCGGGAGGGGGGCCACTCGCGCCGCCGCATCGCCCACGTGGGGGATCACACGGGCCGGGCCATCGAGACCGCCCTCCTGAACGCGGTCTCCGCCGAGGCGAACATCGAGGTCCTGGAAGACCACATCGCCGTGGACCTCCTCGTGACGCCCGACGTCGCGGGAACCCCGGTCTGCCGGGGCGCGGCCGTCCTGGATCACCGCAGCGGCGAGGTCGGGCGGGTGTATGCCCGCTTCACCATGCTGGCCACCGGCGGCTGCGGCCAGGTGTACCTCCATACCACGAACCCGGAGATCGCCACCGGAGACGGGATCGCCATGGCGTTTCGGGCCGGCGCCCGCGTGGCCAACATGGAGTTCATCCAGTTCCATCCCACGGCGCTCCACCCCACGGAGGATCCCGCCTTCCTCATCTCCGAGGCGCTGCGCGGAGAGGGGGCGGTGCTCCGTACCCGCGACGGAACGTCGTTCATGGAGCGGTACCACGCCCTGGGATCGCTGGCGCCCCGCGACGTGGTGGCCCGGGCCATCGATCGGGAGATGAGAGATCGCGGCGAAGACCACGTGGTCCTGGACGTCTCGCCCATCCGGCCGGAGGTGCTTCGGTCCCGCTTCCCGGAAGCGGTGCAGGGATGCCTGGATCGTGGCATCGACCCCGAATCCGGGATCCCGGTGGTGCCCGCGGCGCACTACGTCTGTGGCGGGGTGCTCACCGACAGCACGGGCCACACCAGCGTGGCCGGGCTGTACGCCACCGGCGAGGTGGCGTGCTCGGGCGTGCACGGCGCGAACCGCCTGGCCTCCAACTCGCTCCTCGAGGCGGTCGTGTTCGCGGATCGCGCGGCCCGTCAGGTCTCCCGCCGCCTGGAGACCTCGGGGCGGGGCCCGTCCGACCCGGGGGCCGGGGTACCGGCGCCCGCTCCGGGAAACGGAGAGCCCGACCTCGAGGGGATCACGACGGCGCGCGCCGAGTTGAGACGGTTGATGTGGGAAGGCGTGGGGATCGTCCGGTCCGGAGAGCGCATGGAGGAGGCCGAGGCCGGGGTCGCGTCCCTGGCCACGGCGGAGGAAGTGCGTTGGGGTGAGTGCCGGTGGACGCCGGAGGGCGTGGAGTTGCGGAACCTCCTCCACGTGGCCGAGCTCATCCTCCGCTGCGCGCGGCGGAGGCGTGAGAGCCGTGGGCTCCATTACGTGGTCGATCATCCCCACCGGGACAACGAGGGGTACCTCTCGGACACGGTGGTGTCCCGGGGAGACGGATTCCCGTGGTGAGGATCTTTCCGTGAACGTCACGGTGGTGGCCGTGGGGAAGGTCCGGGGATCCCTCCGGGAGGCCGTGGACGACTACGAAGGCCGTCTCCGGCACTACTGGCGGTTCTCCGTGGTGGAGGTGGACGCGGGCGCGCCCGGACGGAGCCCGTCCGCCGAGGTCGTGCGGGCGGCGGAGGCCGGCCGTATCCTGTCGGCGGTGCGGGAAGGCGACGAGGTGGTCGCGCTCACCCGGGAGGGGAAGGGGATGGACTCCGTGGGGCTGGCCCGCCACCTGGAGTCCCTGGCCCTCCACTCCGCCCGGGGGGTCACCTTCGTCCTGGGGGGTGCGTTCGGTCTGGACGCTTCCGTCCGGAGCCGGAGCCGCCTCGAGCTTTCCCTCACCAGGATGACCCTCCCCCACGAGATGGCCCGCCTGGTCCTGGCGGAGCAACTCTACCGGGCCGGGACGATTCTCAGGAACGAGCCGTATCACAAGGGCCCCACCGGGGGCTGACCAAGGAGATCGATTTGTCGAGTCCGAAGCTGGAAGTGCTGACGTCGTTTCCGGCGGGAGCACCGGTGGTGAGCGACTACCTGGAGGGCGCTCCCGGGGCCGTCGCGTTCTACGGTGCCCACTTCCGCGATCTCGCCGACTATCGCCGGAAGGCCGAGGAGGTGGACGGGCGCTTCGACCGGGCCGCCCGCGAGGGGGCGGCCAGCGCGGTCATCGTCCCCCGGGGAGGGAATGACGAGCGACTGCGGCGTTTCGTGAGCGAGGGTGGCTACATGGTCACCACGGGGCAGCAGCCGGGACTCTTCGGTGGCCCCCTCTACAACCTGTACAAGGGCCTCACCGTGATTCGCCTGGCCGAGTCGCTGGAGCGGGCGCTGGGGAAGCCCGTGCTCCCCCTCTTCTGGATGGGGTCGGAAGACCACGATTGGGACGAGGCCAACCACACGTCCCTCATCGGGGTCGACAACGAACTCCACTCGTTCAGCGTGGCCGCGCCGGAGCCGGATCGTCACCCCCCGCTCCACCGTATCACCCTGGGAGAAGATGCCGGAGACGCCCTTCGCAGATTCGGGAAAGTGCTTCCCCCATCGGAATTTGTGGACCGTTACCTCTCCTTGATTCGAGATGCGTCCGGCCCCGGGGCGACGCTGGCCGGCGGGTTCAGTGCGATCCTGGAGGAGGTGCTGGGTCCCCTGGGAATCTACCTCACCGACGCGGCCCATCCGCGGGTCAAGGAGCTTTCCCGCCCCGTTCTCCTGCGCGACCTGGACGAGAACGAGGAGCTGGAGCGGGTGTTGCGTTCCACGGACGCGGCGCTGGAGACGGCGGGGTACGCCCGCCAGGTGCACCTCATGGAAGGCGGCGTGAACCTCTTCCTGGAAACGCCGTCGGGGCGGGAGCGCCTCTACCGTGGCGACGGGGGGTTCACCCTCCACACTTCCGGCCGGACCGTCACGCGGAGCGAGATCGTGGCCCGCTTCGACGAAGATCCGACGGTGCTCACGCCCAACGTGTTCCTCCGGCCCGTGGTGGAGAGCACCGTGTTTCCCACGCTGAGCTACGTGGGTGGTCCCGGCGAGATGGCGTACTTCGCGCAACTGAGGGGGTACTTCGAGGCGCTGGGCGTGATGATGCCCGTGATCCATCCCCGGCATTCCGCGGTGATCGTGGAGACCAAGATCCGGAAGGTGCTCGACAAGTTCGGAGCGTCCATGGACTTCCTTCACCGGCCCTTCCACGAGGTGGCCGGCGATCTCGCTCGCGACGAAGTGCCCGAGGGTGTCGCGAAGGCGCTGGGCGGCTTGAAGGGGGCGCTGGCTCGGGGCGTGGCGGAGCTCCAGAAGGAGACCGCGACCCTGGACCCCACCCTCAAAGGCCCGGTCCAGCACCTGAGGAGCCAGGCGTTCGCGGCCCTGGAAGACGTGGAGAAGAAGATCCTCCACGCCGTGAAGCGGGAGAACGAGACCGCCCTGGCCCAGCTCGAAAAGGCCCAGCTCCATCTCTTCCCGGGCGGCAAGCCCCAGGAGCGGGTCCTCAACCCGTTCTACTACCTGGCGCGCTACGGGGAAGCCTTCATGGTGACGCTTCGCGACGCCTTCACCGTAGATCTTTCATGACCCGTTGCTCTTGCACACGCCCGTCTCCTAAGTTCGGCCCATGTTCCTCTACCTGATCCTGACCCTCGTAGTCCTGATCCCGCTCCTGGCCATCGTCCTGGACTCCCAGGTGGGACGGGCCCTGGCTTCCCGCCTGGAAGGGCGGAGCCTGAGTGGATCGGGGGGAATCGACGCCGAGCGCCTGGCCTTCCTGGAAGGGGAGGTGGACCGCCTGGGCCGGGAGATCGAGCGGTTGAACGAGGAGGGCGAGTTCGTCCAGAAGCTCCTCACGGAGAGAGCCTCCGGAACGCCCACTCCACTCCCTTCGGGTGACGACTCCCGCTGACGGGGTGCCTCCGGCGGACGCGGATGCACCGGATGGGGGTGTGGCCGGTCTCTCCCGGATGAGGCGCTCCGACCAGACCCGCGCTTCCCGCGCCGCCCGCCACGTGGGCGCCGGGATCTTCCTGAGCCGTCTGCTGGGGTTCGTGCGCGAGCGGATCTTCGCCCATTTCTTCGGGACGGGCCTCCACGCGGACGCGTTCCGGGCCGCCCTGCGCATGCCCAACGTCATCCAGAACCTCCTGGGGGAGGGAACGCTCTCCGCCTCCATGATCCCGGTGTACGCGGAGTTCCTGGAGGAGGGACGAGACGAGGACGCGCGCCGCTTCGCCGGCGCCGCGCTGGGGATTCTCACGGTGGTGGCCGCCTCCATGGCCCTGGTGGGCGTGCTGGTGGCGCCGTGGATGGTGGGGCTCTTCTTCTGGAAGTGGGATCCGGAGAAGCAGGCCCTCACCACCGCGCTCCTGCGCATCCTCTTCCCCATGACGGGCGTGCTCGTCCTGTCGGCGTGGGCCCTGGGGATCCTGAACAGCCACCGCCGTTTCTTCGTCTCCTACATGGCTCCGGTGTTCTGGAACCTGGCCATGATCACGGCCATGGTCGTGGGCGGCGCCTGGCTGCTACGGGCGGACACGGAACTGGTGACCCTCCTGGCGTGGGGGGCGCTGGTGGGCGGCCTGCTCCAGTTCGGAGTGCAGCTCCCCTTCGTGTACCGCCACCTGGGCCGGATCTCGTGGTCGCTGGGGCGGGGGGTGGCGGGGGTGTCCGAGGCCGTCCGGAACTTCGGTCCGGTGGTGGCGGCGCGGGGCGTGGTGAACCTGAGCGGGTGGGTGGACGTGATCCTCGCCGGGATGCTGGCCGGCGGCGCCGTGGCGCTCCTGGGGTATGCCCAGACGTTCTACATGCTCCCCATCTCGCTCTTCGGGATGTCCGTGGCGGCGTCGGAGCTCCCCGAGTTGTCCCGGATGCGCCAGGAGGATCGCGCGGTGCTGGCCGACCGGGTGTCCGCCGCCCTGCGTCGGGTCGCCTTCTTCCTGATCCCGTCGGCGTGGGGATACCTCCTCCTGGGCGACGTGGCGGTGTCCGCGCTGTATCAGACGGGGGCGTTCGGTACGGCGCAGAGCTTGGCCACCTGGATCGTGCTGGGGGCCTACAGCGTGGGGATTCCGGCCTCGGCGAGCTCCCGGGTGCTTTCGTCGGCCTTCTACGCCCTGCGCGACACGCGTACCCCCGCGCGGCAGGCCTACGTGCGTGTGGCGGTGTCCGCGCTGGTGGGGGTGGGGCTCATGTTCCCCCTGGACCGCATGGGCATCGCCGGCATCCGTCTGGGTGCGGCGGGACTGGCGCTGGGGGCCTCGGCCGGGGCGTGGGTGGAGTACGTCCTCTTGCGCCGTGGCCTGGGACGGGCGGTGGGCCCCCATGGCGCCGGGGTGGGCCCCCTGGTGCGGATGGCGCTGGCGGCCTCCCTGGCCGGGGGCGTGGGGGTCGCGATCCAGTCGTTGGCCGGGCCCGGCCACCCCGCCCTGGTCGCCGTGGAAACGCTCCTCCCGTTCGGGGTAGTCTACCTGTCGGCCGCGGCGGCCATGGGTGTGGGGATCCCTCTCCGCCGGGCCACCTGACCCGAGACACGGTGGATCCGGAACTACTCAGCAGGCTTTCGACCCGTCCCGGTGTCTACCTCTTCCGCGATGCCGGCGGCGCCGTGCTGTACGTGGGGAAGGCCAAGTCCCTGCGCCCCCGTGTGCGGAGCTACTTCCGCGGTGACTCGAGCCACTCCATGAAGACCCGCGAGCTGGTGCGGCGGGTGGCGGACGTGGAGACCATCGTGGTGGGGTCCGAGGCCGAGGCGCTCATCCTCGAAGCCAACCTCATCAAGGAGCACGCGCCACGCTTCAACATCCAGCTCCGCGACGACAAGCGGTACCCGTACATCAAGGTCACCACGCAGGAGGCCTTCCCCCGGGTGTTCGTCACCCGACGCGTACGGAACGACGGCGCCCGGTACTTCGGCCCCTACACGTCGGTGGGGCCCATGAGGAAGGCGCTGGACGTGGTGAACCGCCTGTACACCGTACGTTCCTGCCGATACGACCTTCCCCGGGAGGCGCCCGCGCGGGCGTGTCTGGACTACCACATCGGCCGCTGCCGCGCTCCCTGCGTGGGTCTCCAGACCCAGGCGGACTACCGGGGGATGGTGGACGAGATCGTGCGGATCCTGGAGGGAGACACGGAGGGGTTGAGGGGAGAGGTGGAGGCCGCCATGCGGGAGGCGTCGGCGGCGCTCGACTTCGAACGCGCGGCCCGTCTCCGTGACGTGGTGCACGGCCTGGAGGCGTTGGGACGCGACCAGCGCGTCCATCGCGCCCAGGGCGGCGACATGGACGTGGTGGGGCTGGCCCGGGACGGGACGCTGGCGGTGGGCGTGGTGCTGCGGGTGCGCCGTGGCCTCCTCCTGGGGAGGGAAGCCCAGCGGTTCAGCGATCTCGAAGACGAGGCCGACGCCGATCTCCTCGCCTCCCTCATGTCGCGCTACTACCTGGGGGGAGGCACGGCCCGCCTCGCCGACCTCCCGGCCGAGGTGCTGCTCCCCCGCGGGTTCGCGGACCAGGAGACGCTCTCGCGGATCCTGAGCGAGGAGGCGGGGCGGCGGGTGGTCGCCTCCGTGCCCGTGCGCGGAGAGAAGAAGCGGCTCATGGAGCTCGCCGGAGACAACGCCCGCCATCTCCTGGAGGATCGGGTGACGGCCACGGCGGTGGCCGCGGACCGGGCGGAGGAGGCGCTGTACGCGCTCCAGGAGGAGCTGGACCTCAAGGTCGTGCCGCGGCGGATGGTCTGCTTCGACGTCTCCCACATCCAGGGGCGGGAGACCGTGGCCAGCGCGGTGGTGTTCGAGAACGCCGAGCCCCGCAAGGCGGGGTACCGCCGCATGAAGATCCGCGGCGAGTGGGGGAACGACGACTACCGGTCCATGGCCGAGGCCGTGGACCGCTACTTCCGGCGCCTGGGTGAAGAAGAGGGAGGCGTGCCCGACCTGGTGGTCATCGATGGAGGCAAGGGACAACTCGGTGCCGCCGTGGAAGCGCTGGGGATGCTCGGAGTGTCCGACGTGACCGTGATCGGACTGGCCAAGAAGGAAGAGGAGGTCTTCCTCCCGGGGCGGAAGGATCCCGTGAGGCTGGACCGCCGCAACCGCGGGCTCCATCTCCTCCAGCGGATCCGCGACGAGGCGCACCGGTTCGCCGTCGGGTACAATCGAAAGCTCCGCACGAAACGCACGCTCCGCAGTGATCTGGGGGACGTCCCCGGGATCGGGCCCGCGCGCCAGCAGGCGCTCCTCAATCGCTTCGGATCGGTGAAGGGAGTGAAGGAGGCCACCCCCGAAGAGATCGCCAGGCTCCCCGGGTTTTCCATGGTCCTCGCCAGCAGGGTGCTCACCTACCTCGGCCGCTGAGGACGAACCACCGGGAACTCTTTGGCAGGAGACTTGCATCATCGGGGGGCGCCCGCGTGGTGCGTGCGCCGGAAAGGTTTGACGCTCCCCTGGGGTGCGCCTATTTTCCGTACTCTATACACTGACGGAAGGACCTGAACTCCCATGGAGGATCCCCGGATGAAGATCCGCTTTGGACTTGCCCTCGCTTTCTTGATCGGGCTCACCACGGCCGGCTGCGCCGGTGGTGGTGGTGGCGCCGCGACCAGCAGCGCAACTCCGGCCGCCGGAGCGGGTGGTGTCGCGCTCCAGGCGGGCGAGCGTCCCCGCGAGAATGCCGAGACGCGCGCCGCCGAGCGTGCCATCGACCAGGCCGGCGAGGCCGAGGACGAGGCCCAGGCCGAGGCGCTGTACCAGGAGGCTTTCACCAACGCCGAAGCCGCCATGACCGCGGACGAGCGGAACCCTCTGGCGCACCTCCTCGCGGGGCGTGCCCTCATGGGGTTGAACCGCTACGCGGAGGCTTCCGCGCACCTGGATCGCGCCGAGGAACTGCGGCCCCTGTACCAGTTCGACATCCAGCGTGAGCGTGAGACCGCGTGGATGAACCTGTACCAGGAGGCCGTACCCTTCGTGAACTCGGGGGACTACGAGGCCGCGGCCGAGGTGTTCGAGAGCGCCAACGCCATCTACGATCAGCGCCCCGAGGTCATGATCATGCTGGGGCAGATCTACGCCCAGCTCCGTGAGCACGACAAGTCCATCGAGAACCTGGACCGCGCCATGGCCGTGGCCGCCGACGAGGAGATCCTCGCCACGGTGGACTCCGCCACGGCGGCGTCGTGGCAGGAGCAGGTGGCCGACATTCCCATGACCCGCGCTTCGGTCCTGGCCGATGCCGGGCGGTTCGAAGAGGCCGTTTCCGGCTTCGCCGATCTGGTGGCCGCGGATCCGGACAACGTCGTGTTCACGCGGAATCTCGCCGCCCTTCTCATCCAGGCCGATCAGAACGATTCGGCCGTGGTGGTGCTGGATGGCCTCATGACCCGTTCGGATCTGAGCGCGCAGGACTACTACACGGTGGGGATCGGGTACTACCAGACCTCCGCGTACGAGCGTGCGGCCCAGGCCTTCGCCGGCGCGGCCGAGAGGAACGTGAACGACCGCGACGCCCTCGAGATGTGGGCGCGGTCGCTCCAGATCGACTCGATCTACGACGCGGTGCCCGCGGTGGCCGATCGCTGGATCGCGCTGGATCCCAACAGCCAGACGGCACACATCATCTACGCCCAGGCCGCGAACCAGATGGGGAACACCCAGGTTGCCGCGGACATGATCGGGCGGGTCGAGGCGATGAAGGTCATCGTCACCGATCTCCAGATCACCCGGCGCAGCACCGGGGGAGCCACGGTCAGCGGAAGCCTCCGCAACGGCTCCGGCGCTCCGGGTTCGCAGACGACGCTGGCGTTCACCTTCTACGACGAGGCGGGCACGGCCATGGGATCGGCCAACGTCGCCGTCACGCTGCCGGCGACGGACATGAGCGAGATCTTCCGCGTGGACTTCGATTCCGCGGATCAGGTGGGCGGGTACGGATACACGGTCTCGGGGATGTAGTCCTTCCCGGGCGTATCCACGCCGTGAGGGGGCGGTCGGGCGAACATGGCCCGGCCGCCCCTTCGTATTTTCCACGGGTGGAGCGGGACTGCTTGATTCCCGGACGCCGGCTGCTAAATTCCTCCCTCGTGACGCGGGAGTAGCTCAGTTGGTAGAGCATCAGCTTCCCAAGCTGAGGGTCGCCGGTTCGAGCCCGGTCTCCCGCTCTGATGGAAAGCGAAGCGCCGCGGGGCCGCATGGCCTCGCGGCGTTTCTGTTTGTTCCCGCTGCGGCGTCACCCCAAGCGATTCTTCTTGCGGGCCCGGAAGGTGCGATCTAACGTGCCTTCCATACGGCGCCGTCGTCGTTTCCCCTCGGCGCCGCCCTCGTCTCGAGGCCGTGTCCTCCATGGCTCTTCCGAGGTGCGTGCCTCCCGGCCGCCCACGGCGCCGGTCGACCTTCCACCAGGGAGGTGGCATATGAGTTCGCTCGAACCCCTCATCAATCTCATCGTCGTGCTGGCCGTGCTGAGCCTGGCCGCGGAGCGCGCGACCAACCTGCTGAAGCTCGGGCAACCCGATCTTCGCGTACGGACCACGGATGACGCCAAGGAGAAGCTCCGGGAGCAGGCCATCACCTGGCAGAGCGTGTTCATCGGGGTGGGGCTGGCCCTCCTGATGAAGGCGGATATGTTCGAGATCCTGGCCAGCCTGAACGCTCCCTGGGATACGCTCGGCTGGGTGCGGGTGACCGACTCGGGGTGGGTCCGCGTCCCCGCGACCGCGAACCTGGGGACGGCGCTGTACGCGGCCGGGGGCTCGGTGGTCACCGGGCTCGCCCTGGGGTTCGGCTCGAAGTTCTGGCACGAGCTCCTCGACGGGATCCTCGAGTTGCGCGGGCTGGCGCAGAACCTGAAGAAGAAGGCCGATCCCCCCACCACACCGGAGGGTTGAGATGCTCGAGCTGCTGACTCGCCTGCGCGCCCTCCTGGCCGGGGGCGCCACGGTCCTGGCCGTGGGTTCGGGGTGGTTCCTGGTGGGCCCGCCCGACGGCGCGGCCCCCACCATCCGGGTGGCCGCCTTCAACATCCAGGTGTTCGGGCGGGCCAAGCTGGCCAAGGAAGACGTGGTGGACGTCCTGGTCCGCACGGCCCGCCGCTTCGACGTCCTCGTGGTGCAGGAGGTCCGCGATGCCGAGGAGGGGGTGGCCGACGCCTTCCTGGAGAAGATCAACGACGGTTCGGACGTCCGCTACGCCATGCACGAGGGGCCCCGCGAGGGTCGCACGTCCTCGAAGGAGCAGTACGTGGTGTACTATCGCACGCCCGCCATCCAACTCGTGGCCGCCGAGGTGGCCGACGACTCCCTCGACGTCTTCGAGCGCGAGCCCCTCCTGGTGACGCTGCGGGCGGACTCGCTGGACTTCCAGCTCGTGGTGATCCACGTCAAGCCCGACAGCGCCTACCAGGAGTTGCGCGCGCTGGAAGGGCTGGTGGCGGACCTGATGGCGGCCAATCCCGGGGAGCGCGACGTGATCGTGCTGGGGGACCTGAACGCGGATTGCCGGTACCTGGACGAAGACCGACCCGACCTCCCGCTCTCGGGGGAGCGCTTCCACTGGGTGATCGGGAACGACCAGGTGACCACGACGGCGTCGGAGTGCACCTACGACCGGATCATCCTCACCGACGAGACGCTGGCCGGATCCTACGTCCAGGGGAGCGCGTCGGTGTTCCGGTTCGACACGGAGTTCGGACTCACGGACCGGGCCTTCGTGCGTTCGGTTTCGGACCACTACCCGGTCTACGCGGAGTTCCTCACCGCGGGGGTGGACGCGGACCGCTGAGGTCCGTCAACCGCCTCCGTCGGCCACCACGCCACGCTCCGCCGCGATCCCGTCCTCGTCGAGGAGCCGGGCCGCCACGTAGCCCCGGAGTCCATCGGGGGTGCGGACGCGGTACCACGTGCCGGACCCGGCCAGCACCCGGAGGGGCACGGCGGGGGTCATCTCCTGGACGACGTCGCTCTTCAGGCTGGGGCCGGCGCGGAGGTTGATCCCGTCGCGGCTCACCGTCACCACCCGTCCCAGGGCGTCGAGCTCACGGGGGATCTCCTGGACGCCCGCGAAGGTCCGGCGGACGAAGGGAACGGGATCCACCGGTCCCTCTCCCCGGCGGTACAGTCCGAAGTGGAGGTGGGGCGGCGTGGTGCGCGCGTTCCCGGTGTTGCCCACGAACCCGAGGGTGTCTCCCCGGGCCACCACCTGGCCGGGCACCACGTCCTGGGAGTCCAGGTGGGCATAGTAGAGCGAGGCGTTGCGGGCGGGGTCGCGCAGCCACACCACCTTCCCGCCGAGGTCCGTCACCTCCACCCGCGTGACGCGGCCCGGCGCCGACGCGATCACGGGCGTTCCCCTGGGGGCGAAGATGTCCACACCGTGGTGCCGTCGGCGTCCTCCTTCGCGGGGATCACCGAACACGCTCTGGATCGCCCGCGTGTCCCTCCCCGACACGGGGAAGGCGAGCTGGGCGTCCAGGCTCAGGGACACGTGGACCCGCCCGCCGCGGAGGAGCTCGGGCTGCACGCGGAGGACGAAGTCTCCGCCCCGCCAGGGCTCGTAGGTGAATCGTCCCGGCACGGAATCCATGGAGAACACGGGACGCAGGGCCGCGCTCCCATCGTCGGGGACCCTGAAGAGGTCGACGAACACACGCGTGGAGTCGTCGGTCTCCACGGCGATCTCGACCCCGAGGCTCTGCCCGCGTGGAATCTCCAGGCGGTAGGCCACGGCTTCGGGGGTCTCGGGAGAGAGGAGGTTCACCTCGTGGAAGGGGAGGGGGATGGGGACCACGGCATCGAGGGAGATCGTGGCCTCGCCGATCCAGGCTCGCCCCAACGCCGTCTCCGTCAGACCGGCCTCGAAGAGCCCACGGGCATATCGTTCGTGGGGCGTGGCGTCCCGGAACCGATCCCGTACCTGCTCCGCCTGCTCGCATCCGCCGGTCCCCGCCGCCAGGAGGAGGGCGAACCGCATCGCGAACGGGGCCGTCCGCGAAGAGCGGGGCGGGGGTCGGGAGGATCCGGAGCGTGACATCCTCTCAACCTGCACCGGACACGAATACGCGGTCAAGATGCGTGGACCTCCGGAAATTGAAGGGGGTGGTCGGCGCCGTTAGCTTTTTCCACCCTCGAGATGTCCGGCTCGGCTCTTCCTGGGGTGTCGCCGCAGTTCTACTCACCTTCGCGTCTCCGGGGTCCGTGGTCCGCATAGCAGAAATCGAAGAGGGCAGTATCGCCGACGAGCTCCACCTGGAGATCGGCACGCGCATCGTGCGGATCAACGGGGAACGGGTTCGGGACGGGATCGACCTCACCTTCCTCCTGGCGGATACCGACCTGGAGCTGGAGACGGTGACCCCGTCCGGCGAAGCGGTCGTATACGAGATCGAGAGGGATCCCGGGGATCCGGTGGGGATCGTCCCGGCTCCGGACGCGGTGCGCGAGTGCGCCAACAAGTGCGTGTTCTGCTTCATCGACGGGAACCCTCCGGGGGTGCGCGACTCGCTCTGGCTTCGCGACGACGACTTCCGGTTGTCGTTCAGCTATGGGAGCTACGTCACCCTCACCAACCTGGGTCCCAAGGGGATGCAGCGCCTGGTGGATCAGCGGTTGTCTCCGCTGTACGTGAGCGTGCACGCCACCGAACCGGAAGTGAGGAAGCGCCTCCTTGTGAGCGAGCGGGGCGGTGTGATCATGGACCAGCTCCGCTTCCTCCTCGACGGCGGACTCGACGTCCACACGCAGGTGGTTCTCTGCCCCGAGTGGAACGACGGGGTGCACCTCCAGCGGACGCTCGACGACCTCTGGGAGCTGGGGCCGGGCATCCTCTCGGTGTCGGTGGTTCCCGTGGGACTCACGCGGTACAACCTGGAGCGGCCGGTGCGGCTCCTCCGGGCCGGGGAGGCGCGGGCGGCCATCGAGCAGGTGGATGCCGCGCGCGCCCGGGCGCTGGGTGTGCGCGAGCAGGGGTGGGCGTACGCCGCCGACGAGATGTACCTCACCGCCGGCGTCCCCATCCCGGAACCGGACTACTACGACGAATTCGCCCTCCACGAGAACGGCGTGGGGGCGGTACGCGCCTTCGTGGACGCGTTCGATGGCGGGCTGGGCTCGGTTCCACGGCTGGACGGGCGGAGGATCCGCGTGGCCACGGGGAGTTCCATGGCGCCCTTCATCACACAGCGGGCGGCGGCGCTGGCCGCGGCCACGGGGGCCGAGGTCGAAGTCGTGAACGTGCCCAACCGCTTCTTCGGGGAGACCGTCTCGGTGGCGGGCCTCCTGGGAGGCGAGGACATCGCGGCGGCTCTCGGCGCCGCGCGGGAGGGAGACGTGGTGCTCCTTCCCGGTGAGGCGCTGAACGCCGACGAGGTCTTCATCGACAGCCTTCCGCTCAGCACCTTCCGTGCGCGCATGGCTCCGGCCACGGTGCTCGCGGGCCACGAGATCACCCGAACACTCCAGGAGGTCTCGTGACGCAGCGGCCGCCGATCCTCGCCGTGGTGGGGCGCCCCAACGTGGGGAAGTCCACCTTCTTCAACCGGATCATGGGCAAGCGTGTCGCCATCGTCGACGACCGGCCCGGCGTGACCCGCGACCGGAATTTCGGCCGCGCCGATTGGGCGGGACACGCCTTCTTCATCGTCGACACCGGCGGCGTCGTGGAGGGGAGCGACGAGCCGCTGGACCGTGCCATCCGGGAACAGGCCCTCGCGGCGGTCCAGGAGGCCGACGTGATCCTCTTCCTGGTGGACGGCAAGGCCGGCGTGCACCCTCTGGACGAGAAGCTGGCCGACGTCCTCCGCAAGGCGAACAAGCCGGTGCTCCTGGTGGTGAACAAGATGGACAACCTTCCCCGCGAGATCGCGCACCACGAGTTCTGGTCTTTGGGGATGGGCGAGCCCGTCGCCGTGAGCGCGGTCTCCGGCAAGGGGTCGGGAGACCTCCTCGACCGGGTGTTCGAGGTGCTCCCGGAGGTGGAGGACGAGGGGGTGGAGGAGGGGCTCATCCGGGTGGCCGTGGTGGGGAAGCCCAACGTGGGGAAGTCGTCGTTCGTGAATCGGCTCTTCGGTGAGGAGCGGATGGTGGTGAGCGACGTGGCGGGCACCACCCGCGACCCGGTGGACACCCCCCTGCGCTACCACGACCGGACGCTGATGTTCGTGGACACCGCCGGGTTGCGCCGCCAGAGCAAGGTGAAGGACTCGCTGGAGTACTACAGCGCGCTGAGGACCGAACGCGTGGTTCGCGAGGCCGACGTGTGCGTGGCCCTGGTGGACGCCACCGAGGAGTTGCATCACCAGGACCTGCGCATCATCGAGTCGGCGTGGGAGGCGGGCGCCGCCGTGATCCTGGTGGCCAACAAGTGGGACCTCGTGGAGAAGGACACGAGCACGGCGCCCGACTGGGAGAAGACGATGCGGGAGCGCTACCCCTTCCTCACCTGGGTGCCCATCGTGTTCACGTCGGCGCTCACGGGACAGCGGGTACGCAAGGTCCTCGACCTCGTCCTGGAGGTGGAGGCGGAGCGTCACCGCCGTATCGCCACGGCGGAGGTCAACGAGGCCGTGGAGGAACTGATGCGGAGGCAGCCTCCGCCCCACTTCCGCGGCCGGCCGGTGAGGATCAAGTACGGAACGCAGGTCTCGGCGGCTCCTCCCACCTTCGTCCTCTTCGCCAACTTCCCCAAGGCGGTTCCGGACCACTACATTCGCTACCTCCTGAACGGGATCCGGGCGCGGTGGGGGTTCATCGGCACGGCCGTTCGCCTCAGGCTTCGCAAGGGCAAGGAATCTTGAGCTACCTCCTTCTCGGACTGGCGTACCTCTGCGGCGCGACGCCCACCAGCTATTGGGTGGGCCGCACCTTCTTCCGCCTCGACCTGCGGGAGCACGGCTCCGGGAATCTGGGCGCCACCAACACCTTCCGGGTGATGGGATGGCGGGCCGCGCTTCCCGTGATGGCGGTGGACGTCTTCAAGGGGTTCGCGCCCGTCTGGTTCTTCCCCCCGCTGGTGGACGCCTCCTTCGGGTGGACGTTGGCCTTCGGCGGGGCCGCCATCGTGGGCCACATCTTCTCGGTCTGGGTCGGCTTCCGGGGAGGGAAGGGCGTGGCCACGAGCGGGGGCGTGTTCCTCGCCCTGGCGCCCCTGGCGGTCCTCGGCGGCTTCCTGGTGTGGGTCGCCGTGACCTTCGCCACCCGGTACGTCTCCGTGGGCTCCATGGCGGCGGCGCTTTCGCTCCCGGTGTTCGTGTGGCTCACCGACGCGCCCGGAGGGATGCCGCTACGGGTGTTCACGGCGGGGCTCGCCCTCTTCGTGGTCTGGGCCCACCGCACCAACGTGCGGCGCCTCCTGCGCGGCGAGGAGAACCGGTTCGGGCGGAAGGACACCCGCCCCCTGGTCGCGGAGGGCTCGGGGCAGGGTGGGGAGTCCACCCCGTGAGCGAACCCATCCGCGCCGCCGTGGTGGGGTCGGGGAGCTGGGGCACAGCCCTGGCGATGCTCCTGGCCTCCAAGGGCCATGAGGTCACGCTCTGGTCGTACGAGGGCGAGGTGGCCCGCTCCATCAACGAGGAGCACGTCAATCCGTATCTGGAGGGCATCACGCTCCCCCGGTCCGTGGTGGCCACCACCGACCTGGGCGGAGCGGTGGCGGGGGCCCCCCTGGTCGTATCGGTGAGTCCTTCGCAGTTCGTGGGGCCCGTGATGGCGGAGGCCGCTCCGTTCATCGAGGCCGACGCGACGCTGGTGAGCGCGTCCAAGGGGATCGAGCTTTCGACCCTGCGGCGCATGGACGAGGTGCTGGGAGGTATCGTGTCCGCGGAGCTCATGTCGCGGCTCTGTGTCCTCTCCGGGCCCAGCTTCGCGGTGGAGGTGGCGCGGGGAGAGCCCACCGCGGTGGTGGTCGCCTCCGCCTCGACTTCCGCGCGTGAGGACGTGCAGGGGTGGTTCCAGACGGATACGTTCCGTGTGTACACCTCGTCCGACGTGGTCGGCGTGGAGCTCGGCGGCGCGCTCAAGAACGTGGTCGCGCTGGCCGCCGGGATGGCGGCGGGGCTGGGGTACGGACACAACACCATGGCGGCCATCATCACGAGAGGGCTCGCCGAGATGGCGCGCCTGGGCGTGGCCATGGGCGCGGACGCGTCCACGTTCTCCGGGCTCGCCGGGATGGGGGACCTGGTGCTGACCTGCACCGGGAGCCTCAGCCGCAACCGGAACGTGGGAGTCCGCCTGGGGAAGGGCGAGACCCTCGAGGAGATCCTCGGGGAGATGTCGGCCGTGGCGGAGGGAGTGAAGACGGCGGAAGCGGTCCGCACGCTGGCGGGGCGTCACGGAGTGGAGATGCCCATCGTGGAGCAGGTGTACGCCATCCTGCACGAGGGCGCCGAGCCCGCCGCGGCGCTGCGAGCGCTCATGACGCGGG
Source organism: Gemmatimonadota bacterium (assembly GCA_029879725.1). Lineage (GTDB taxonomy): Bacteria > Gemmatimonadota > Gemmatimonadetes > Longimicrobiales > Gaopeijiaceae > JAOUPR01. The sequence continues at coordinate 35,726 of JAOUPR010000021.1, forward strand.
ATCCGAAACCGGAGATCTGGGGATGACGGGGGTGGCCACGTGGGATCCGGGCACGAAGCGGGTCCGTTGGAGCACGGCGAGACGTCGAGGAGGCGTGATGAAGGAACCCATCGCGAAGAAAGCCTATTATTCCATCGGAGAGGTCTGTGAGATCACCGGCCTCAAGCCCCATGTGCTGCGGTACTGGGAAACCCAGTTCGAGATCCTCAATCCCACCAAGAACCGGGCGGGGAATCGGGTGTTCAGGCCCAAGGAGATCGAGGTGATCCTCCTGGTGAAGCACCTCCTGTACAAGGAGAAGTACACCATCGACGGGGCCCGCAACCGCCTCCAGGAGATGCGTCGTTCCGGCGAGATCTCCGGAGAGCGGCAGGACGTGGTGGAGCCCGAGGTCCTGGCGACCATCAAGACCGAGCTGGAAGACCTCCTGGCCCTCCTCACCCCTCCGGAGCGGAGCGCGGGTGTCTGATCCGATGCACATCCTCTGCACCAACGACGACGGGTTCCTGGCCACCGGGATCGGCGTTCTCGGCCGGGCGGCCAGCGCCCTCGGGACCGTCACCACGGTGGCGCCCGACCGGGAGCAGAGCGCGACGAGCCACTCGCTCACGCTCCACCATCCGCTGCGGGCCCGGCGTACCATGGACGGGAGCTGGGTGGTGGACGGCACGCCGACGGACTGCGTGATCCTCGCGGTGAGCGAGCTGGCGCCGCAGCGCCCCGACCTGTGCGTGTCCGGCGTGAACCACGGCCCCAACATGGGAGAGGACGTCCTGTACTCGGGCACCGTGGCGGCGGCCATGGAAGCCACCGTCATCGGGATCCCGTCCGTGGCCTTCTCGTACACGGGAGACCGCCCCGAGGAGCTGGAGGGGTGGGAGGGCGTGGTGCGCTCCATCCTCTCCTCGCTGGTGGGACAGCGCACCTTTCCCGCCCACACCCTCTTCAACGTGAACCTCCCCGCCGTAGAACCCGCGGACGTGAAGGGGATCAAGGTCACGTCGCTGGGCCGGCGCCGTTACTCCGACTCCATCACCCGGGCCGCCGACCCCATGGGTCGGGAGTACTACTGGATCGGGGGAGGGGTGGCCAGCTGGAAGGGAGGGGAGGATTCCGACTTCCACGCGGTGGCCGACGGGTACGTGTCGGTGACCCCTCTTCATCTCGACCTCACGAACTACGCTCTACTCGAGGAGATCCGCGGGTGGTCACTGGACCTGTAGAAGATCCCCGGTTCGTCGGCTATCGCCGCAAGCTCATCGAGGACATCCGTTCCCACGGGGTCGACGACCTCGAGGTCCTCGAGCTGTTCGACCGCGTGCCCCGCCATCTCTTCCTTCCCGAGGGAGTGCTGCCGCGGGCGTACGAAGACGCGCCCATCCCCATCGGCTTCGGGCAGACGGCGTCGCAGCCGTCGCTCCAGGCGTACTACCTCACGCTCCTCAAGCCCACCCGCCAGGAGAAGGTCCTGGAGATCGGCACGGGCTCGGGGTACCTGACGGCCCTCCTGGCCCTCATGGCGGACCGGGTGTACTCGGTGGAGCGCGTGCGGGAGCTGTCCCACCGGGCCCGGAAGTCCCTGGACTCCCTGGCGCTCCGCAACGTGGCGCTCCTGGTGGGAGACGGCACCATCGGATGGAGGAAGTACGCGCCCTTCGACGTCATGGTGGTCTCGGCGTCGTCGCCGTCGGTGCCGTCCACCCTGGTGGACCAGCTCGCGGACGGGGGGCGGATGCTGATCCCCGTGGGCTCCAGGGACAGCCAGGACCTGGTCATGGTGCGCAGGACGGGGTTCGCGGTCACCGAAGAAGTCGTGAAGGGGGAATGTACCTTCGTCCCCCTCCTGGGAAGCTTTGCATGGAGAGGAGAGGCGGGGGGATGATGAAGACCATGCGTCGGCTGTACGACTGGGTGTTGCACTGGGCGCAGACGCCCTACGGGGTGGCGGCCCTGTTCATCCTGGCCTTTGCCGAGTCGTCCTTCTTTCCCATCCCGCCGGACCCCCTCCTCATCGCCCTCTGCCTGGGCGCCGCGGCGCGGTCCTACCGCTTCGCCGTGGTGGCCACGGTGGCGTCGGTGGTGGGCGGGATGGTCGGGTACCTCATCGGCGCGGGGGCGTGGGACCTCATCGGAGACTGGTTCTTCGCCTACGTGCCCGGCGTGACGCCCGAGGCCTTCGAGCGGGTCCAGGGCCTCTACGACGAGTACGACTTCTGGGCCGTGTTCCTGGCGGGGCTCACCCCCATCCCCTACAAGGTGTTCACGTTGTCGGCGGGGATCTTCTCCATCAACTTCGGTGTGTTCGTGCTGGCGTCGGTGATGAGCCGGGGGCTGCGCTTCTTCGCCGTCGCGGCGCTCATCCACCACTTCGGCCCCCCCATCTCGGTGTTCATCGACCGGTATTTCGACCGCCTGGCGTGGGCCTTCGGCGTGCTCCTGGTGGGAGGATTCCTCCTGGTGAAGGTCCTTCTCTGACCGGGGTGCGGGATACATTTGTTTCCAATCCCCCGGGCGGATTCTATATTGAGGATTCACGAAACGAGGGGCGTCGGGGGTTCCGGCGTATGGATCCCATGCAGGGAGGAGTAGCATGAGCGGGGACGCCGATCAGAGCGGCGCGTCGACCGGGAGCGGGGCTCGCCGCCTGCCGCCGCCCGTCTTTCCGCCCGGAAGCGGGCAGAAGGCGACGCGCTCGGTAGCCAACAACGGTCAGAATCCACGGTCGGCCGAACGCGCGCTGGAAGAGGCGCTCATCTCGCCCGACGAGCCGCTCCCGCAGCGCGGGGTGCTTCCCGAGGACGCGTTCATCTCGCCCGATGATCCGATCCCGCACCGCGATCCCGGCCAGGTATCCGTGGGAGAACTGGAAGAGGGGGACGTGGTCGTGAGCGGGATGGGCGACAACACCCACATGGCTTCCGGGAGTCCGGCGGGCCAGCACGACCCGTACGTGCGGGACCTCACGGACGAGGTGGTGCGCCTGGCCGAAGCGCTCAAGCAGAAGGGGGAGGCCGGCCTGCGGGCCCGCTCGGGGATGTCGCGCTTCGAGGCGACGTTGCGCGCCTACTGCGTGGGGTATCTCGTGGGCCGCCGGGCCAGCGAAGAGGAGGACTGACCTCGACTCCCGGGGTGGTGGACGCGGCCCCGCCGAGTGGCCATCTTCCTGATCTTGCCCTCATAGCTCAGGTGGATAGAGCGTCTGCCTCCTAAGCAGAAGGCCCCAGGTTCGAGTCCTGGTGGGGGCACTGGTGGGACGGGGAGGCCCCGCGACGTTTCTGGCGTCGCGGGGCCTCTTTCGTGGGGAGACATTCCGGGAGACGGTGGAGGCCGCGAGGGACGGGTCACTCCGGAGGAGCCTCCCGGCCGCGGGGGTCACGGGGCTCGCCGCCGTCACGGTTCGCGAGGTCCGGTCGTTCCAGGGTCGAACGTGCACACCCAGAAGGTGGGGGATCCATGAAGACGATGGCGGGAGTGGCCCTCTGCGTGGCGGTGTTGGTGGGGCTACCGTGCAGCGGATCGGCGCAGGTGCGGGTGCGGCTTCTGGAGGTGGGCTTCGACCAGTCGTTCACTTCGCCGGGGGAGTGGGACTCGCCCGCCGGGTTCATGGCCGCCCTGGAGCTGGGTGGGCTTCCGCGTCATCTCGGGCTGCGCGTGGGCTATCGCACGCTCTCCGAGCCCGGCGCCGAGGTGGCCGCCGTGTGTTCGTTCGCCTCGTGCGTGGACGGACCGTTCAGCCAGTCGTACGGACTGAAGAACTTCTGGCTGGGCCTGACCTCCGACGTGGGAAGCCTGGGATCGACGCGGCTCGCCCTGTCCCTCAACGGCTCCCTCTATTCGCAGGCGAGACGGCTCCGCCACCTCGAGACGGGAGCGCGGTCGACGCGGGGGGAGGTGTTCGATCTCGGCATCGGTCCGGGGGTCACGCTCCGGCTTCCCGACGTGACCCTCGGTCTGCGTCCCATCGTGTACGGAAGGTACGAGCGGGTGTTCCAGGGCGGGTGCGATGCCGACGCGAGCTGCTACGGCGATCGGAACGTGGCCAGCTTCGGCGTCACCCTGGGTTGGGGGCGTTGACGTCAAGCTCTTCGGACGGCGGTTCGGCCTGGCGGGAGCACCCACTCACACCACGGTGCGAGCGTCGAACGACTCGACGAGACGGAGCAGGTCCATGGGCTGGAAGGGCTTCGTGAGGAACGCCTGCATCCCGGCGTCCAGGCAGCGCTGACGCTCCTCCTCCAACGCGTGTGCCGTGAGCGCCACGATGGGAAGGTCGGCGTAGTCCCCGATGGCGCGGATGGCGCGTGTCGCCGTCAGGCCGTCCATCTCAGGCATCTGCACGTCCATGAGTACCAGGTCGTACGGACGTGTGCGCACTGCCTCGACCGCCAGGACACCGTTGTCCACCACATCCACCGAGTATCCGGCCTTCTTCAACACGGCCACGGCGACCTGCTGGTTCACCCGGTTGTCCTCCGCCATGAGAATCCGTAGGGACCGGTCCAGAGGTGCCTCCATCTTGCTCTCACCGACGCGGGGGCTTCCGTCGCCCTCGATCACCTCGCGGGTGGCCCGGATCAACTCGGCAGGTGAGATGGGCTTGTGCAGGCGCCCGCTGGCCAGCGATGCCCATACGTCGTCACCGGCACTCTTCCCGGACGACACCAGCACGACCAGAGGCAAGCCTCCGTCACCCGCGCCGCGGACCCCGGGTGCGAGTATGCGGGCGGAATTGGACGGAAGCGACGAATCGACGACCATGGCGTCGAAGCGAAAGCTGCCTTCGCCCAGCATTCCGGCTGCATCCACACCCGTGCCCGCGACCTCGACTCGGGCGCCGGCGCTCCGCAAGGCCGTCGCGGCGATGTGGCGGAGCCTGTCGTGGCCGATCGCGACCAGGATGCGCCGTCCCGACAGCACGGCGGATTCCGTGAACGCCGGGGCCGCGGACTCTGGCGTATCGACGACCTCGATCACGAAGTCGAAGAAGAAGCGGCTCCCTTTGCCCAATGTGCTCTCCACCGAGAGCCTACCGCCCATCATCTCCACGATCCGACGACTGATGGCAAGCCCCAGCCCCGTTCCCCCGAACTGTCTCGTGGTGGAGGCGTCGGCTTGCGAGAATTCCTCGAAGATGTGCTTGATGTGTTCCTTCGCGATTCCGATACCGGTGTCCGCCACGGAGACCTCGACGCGGTCGCCCGCACCGGTGACGGTCGCGGAAAGCACCACTTCACCCGACTGGGTGAACTTGAGGGCGTTGCTCGCCAGGTTGGTCACAACCTGCCGCAGGCGGAACGGATCGGCCCGGAGGAACTGGGGCACGGCGGGATCGATGTCCACGATGAGCTCCACGCCCTTCTCGCCGGCTTGAGCCGCCAGGAGTCTGGCGGACGCCTGGATGATGTCGCGCGGATCGCTGGGGATGGACTCCAGCTCCAGGTGCCCGGCCTCGATCTTCGAGAGGTCCAGCACATCATTGAGAATCACCAGGAGCGCCTGCCCGGAGTTCTTGATCGTCTCGGCAAAACCTCTCTGCTGCGCATCGAGGTCGGTATCCAGCAGCAGGTGGGCCATGCCCAGCACACCGTTCATGGGTGTGCGGATTTCATGGCTCATGTTCGCCAGGAACTTGCTCTTCGCGTCGCTGGCGGCGCGAGCGGCCCGCGCGGCCTGGGAGAGTTGCTTCTGGCGAGACTCCAACTGTCGATTCTGGGCCCGAACCTCCCGGAGGAGTTCGTCGCGACTCTTCCGTTGAACCAGCTCCCGCAGCCCGTTCACCCCCTGTTCCTCGAACTCCGGATTACCTCCGGGGAGGAGCTTTTCGGCGCGCAGTACGTAGCGGTCGCCCTCACGGCCTTCGGTGATCCGGAATACGTTGCCGAGGGTCCCCGGCGTCCGGATGGGCTGGATGTCGGAGAGCACCAACCCGAGCAGGGGTGCTTCGCGGCGAAACGTGAGTTCGAAGCGGCACTCGGGGGACGCACCGTGCTCATGACATACGCGGGCCGCCTGGGAGATGCTCCCGGACATCCGACTGGCCGCCACGTCGTCGGCACCCAGGACCTGGGCGAGGCGATGGAGCCTCGATCTCAATTCGAGATACGCTGCCCTATGACCGAGGATGATGGTGCCGAGGTGGATCATATTCAGACCTTCACCACCAGGCACGTGGCATCGTCCATGGGCTTTCCGAACCTCCGTACGATGGTACGGGCCATGGTCGTGGGCGTGTGCACCAGGGTCGATCGGCAGTCGTCCTGGCTGATGCGGCTGCTCACTCCATCCGTGGTCATGATCACCACCATTCCGCTCGCCAGATCCACACTGTACTCGTTCACCCGCGTGAGACGCTGACCCACCGTTCCCGGTTGCGCGGGAAGCTTCCGCTGAATGGTGCCCATGATGTGGAACGCCGTGTTCCCCACCGCCGAGTAGGAGAGACGACCGGTTTCCTGTTGGAAGACGGCGAGTCCCGCGGCGAGTCCCCGTGTTCCGAGGAGGTGATCGTGGAGCATGGCCATGTCATGGGCCGGCTGACCGGACCACCTGTCGCTCAGGAAGCCGACGGCACGGTCCGCGACCTCGGCCGCTGCTTCTCCGTGCCCGAGCCCGTCGAGCACGGCGAAGAGATGAAGCCCGTCATTCGCTTCGATTACGACGGCGTCGCCGTTGGCGCGCTCACCCCGGCAGGGCCGGCTGAACCATCCCATGTCCATGACGTCAGCACCACTTCCTCGCGACGATGGTGGTTCCATCGCCTCGTCGCGTGTCGATTTCCACTTCATCCATCATCCTCCGCACACCCGGAAGCCCCAGCCCGAGGGTTCCCGACGAGCTGAAGCCATCCTTCATGGCTGCTTCCACGTCTTCGATGCCGGGTCCCCTGTCGGTAGCCGTCACCTCCAGTCCGATGGCCTTCCCGCGCCGGATCTCCTTCACGATCACGGAACCTTCACCGGCGTACTTCAGGATGTTGCGAGCCAACTCGGCCACCGCGGTGGCGATCTGGCGGGAAGACGGATCGTCGAAACCCATCTCCAGAGCGGCCATTCGTGCGTTGACCATGGTGAGCGTCACGTCGGTGTTTTCGCGGATGGTCATCCTACACAGGGTCCGGCTCAATCCGGTTCTCCGTTCACTGAATCCCGTGCCGCGGCGCCCACGCGCACGAAGGCGTCGTCGAGGTCCCGGGCACCGACGAGATCGCTGATGTCGACGCCCAGATCCACCAGCGTGCCCACCACGCCGGGTTGGAGGCTCGACACGACACATTTTGCGCCCATCATTCCCACCACGCTGATCGTGCCCCGCACTTCGGCGAACTCGGTGGCATCGAGGACTTCGATCGCCGAGAAGTCGAGTACCACTCCCCGCGCGCCCGACGATGCGACGAGTTCGAGCAGGTCGCGCCGCATCCGGGAGAGGCCATCACCGAGGAGATCCGGAGACATGGACATGACCACACATCCGTGGGACAGCTGGAGCGGCGTCTTCCGGTACGTCTCCGTCACGTTCAGTGGCTCCCGCTGAACTCGACGCCCACCCGGCTGAACGAGTCGGCCAGCGCGTCGCGGAGCGTGGCGGTCGTACGGATGGAACCCACGTCGATCCCCAACTCCACCACGGTCTGGGCGATGGCGGGAGAGATCCCGGAGATGATGCTTTCGCACCCCATGAGTCGGGTGGCCTGGGTGATCTGGATGAGGTGGTTGGCCACCGCCGTGTCCACCACCGCCACGCCGCTGATGTCGAGGATGAACACCCGCGCCCGGGTGGAGGCGATCTGTCCGAGGGTGGCCGACATCACGTCATTCGCCCGTTTCGAGTCGATGATCCCCACGAGGGGGAGCATGAGGATTCCGCGCCAGATCTGCGTGACGGGCGTGGACATCTCCATGAGCATGCGATTCTGTTGCTGAATCGTGTGACTCACCATCTGGGTGTATGCATCGACCACGATGCCGGTGTCGAGATGCACCAGACGGTTGAGAGCCCTCTCCACCTCCGCGCGACCATGGGGAGCGTCGGGCGATCCGGCCGACAATGCCTGGGCCATGAGGGTCAGGAACCCGTTCATCCCGGCGAAGTACGTCTGCAGCGGAAGCCCGATGCGGGCGTGTGTCTCCCCCACGCGCCGCCGGTCCTCGACGTAGGTGGCGTCCACCGTTCCGGTGAAGAAGCTGGACCAGTAGTCGAGCTGGAAATCCTTCACATGACGCAGGATCTCCCCGTCGGTGAAGAACTCCTCGTATTCCGGGAGCAACTGGAGCCAGTCGTACCACTGATCGACCAGCTTGGCGATGTCCGGGAGGAGGAACTCTCCGGCCGACCGCACGTGGGCGAGATCCTCGTCGGAGAGTCCATAGAGTACCTTGAGCGCGTCCGGGTCGCTCTGGTGGGTGCTCGTCGTGGTCTCGCTGTAGGTCGTCATGGGGAGGGTAGGGAAGGGGTGGAAGGGCCCGCCGAAACGAATTCTCCCGCCTTTGGAGCCGGCGGTCATGACCGTCGGTGGCTCCGCGGCGTGTGTCGAAGTATCGGTCCGTGGCTTCGCGTCCTTGAGGCTGCGGAGGCTCTTCGGGCGGGCCCGGTGGGAAGGGTACAAGCTCAAGTCGGGCGTTCGCGATTCCGATCCTTCGATCGTGAAGGGAGATCCCACCGGTACGTGGATCGAGTCCAGGTCTCCCGCCCGTCACCCCGAACCGACAACCTCGTGAACTCCAACGCACAGACCGCCGACGGGAGAGGACACGACCCCGCTCCGGACTGGTCGAGCGACGTCGCGGAGGTGATGCGGCGTGCCGCCGCCCAGGACGCGATCACGATGTCGGTGGAGCCGAGCCGACTTCCGCTGGTGGGGATGGTCTCGCTTGTGACGGCTCTCGTCCTGGTTGCCGGGTGGAACGTGATGGTGCTCACGCGTCCAGTTCCCCCGCTGGCCCGGGAGGAGCAGCAGGCGGCGCTGGAATCCGTGCTGATCGTCCTCGTGGAGGGAATCGAGGCGTACCGTGTCCGCCATGGCGAGTACCCCCTGGACCTGACCGCCATCGCGCCTCCGTTGCAGGGCATCGCGTACGAGCCCGTGGCGAGCCGGGGGTACCTTCTTCACGCGAAGGCGCACGACGTACAGGTCACCTACGTGTCCGAAGACGGTACCTTCCGGCCCGTCCCGGAAACCACGGGCCCGCCGGGGCAGGGAGGTGACTCGTGACGGCCCCGGCACGGGCCCCCCGGGTGCGTGGCTTCACCCTCATCGAACTCCTGGTCGTGATGACCGTTCTGGGAATTCTGGCGGGCATCACGGTGCCTGTGCTGCGGGGAGCCATCGAAAGGGCGGACGCAGTGAAGGTCGTGAGCGACGTGCACACGATCCGGATGGCCGTGCTCCAGTACGTCAGCCAGGAGTCCGCCCTCCCCGGCACCGCGGGCTGGGGTGAGGTTCCACCGGAAATCGCCGACATACTTCCCGATGGTTTCGCTTTCGGGTACAAGCGCCTGGAGTACGCATGGACCCGGATCCCGAGCGCCGGAGGCACCGGATCGACGCCTTCCCAGCGGGTCTCACCTGGAAGGGGACGAGGTCAGGGCCTCACGCGCCGGCAGCAAGGGGGAGGGGGCGCGAGTGAGACCCAGGAGGTCACCGGGATCCAGGGAGTCATCTGGGTCCGGTACGACTCGCAGGATCCCGTGGCGAACGCATTGAAGCGCCACGCGGGGCACAACGCCGCGTGGACACCCGATCAAATGATGTTCGTGGTGGCGCAATGAGCGTCCATTGGTTGGTCTCCCTGACCCGAAGGTCCGTCTTTCCCGGCGTGGACGATGTCGCCATCCCACCCGGCGCATCCCACACCGAGGCGTGGAGGATCCTGGCCGAGGCGACGGGACGACCGCAGGAGGAGCTCGCTGCGACCATAGCCCGGGTCTTCCGGACCGAGGTCGCCGACTTCGCTTCCGCCGAGCCCACGGCGACCAAGTTGCTCCCCGGGAGCATCGCCGTGGAGACCGGGGTGTTCCCCCTGACCTACCGGGACCGATACCTGACCGTAGCCACCTCCAATCCCACGGACGTCGCCGCCGAGCAGGAGATCGCGTTCGCCTCGGGTCGGAAGCCGCGCTTCCATATCGCTCCGCCCGGAACACTTCATCAACACATCCACGCGGCGTACCGGTTGGACAAGGCGGCCGAGGCACTTCTCACCACGGTCGATGCCCACATGGCCACCATGGTCGAGATCGTCGAGGAGGAAGGACCCGAGTCGCTTCCGGCCGAGGAGTCGGCCACGGGACCCGTGGTTCGTCTCACCAACGTCATTCTGCACGAGGCCATCCACCGGAACGCCAGCGACATCCACATCCAGCCCAAGGGCGCCGGCGGCATCGTCCGCTATCGCGTGGACGGCGTGCTCCAGGAGGGGATGGAGCTTCCCCTACCCGTCCTCACGCGGGTGGTGTCGCGCATCAAGGTGATGAGTCAGCTCGACATCACGGACCGCCTCAGGCCGCAGGATGGGAGGGCGCGCATCTCCGTGGACGGGAGGAAGTACGATCTACGCGTTTCCACGGTGCCCACGAGGGTCGCGGAGAAGGCGGTAATCCGCGTACTCGACTCCCAGGGAGCGGGCACACTCGACGACTCCGGCATTCCGGCGGAAGAGCTCGTCCGCATCCGGCGCGCCCTGGCGAACCGGGACGGAATCTTCGTGGTCACCGGACCCACGGGTTCGGGTAAGACCACGACCCTGTACGGAGCGCTGAGGGAATTGTCCACCGACGACGTCAACATCATGACGGTGGAGGACCCCGTGGAGTACGAGCTCCCCGGACTTACCCAGATCCAGGTGGAGTCCAAACAGGGGATGACCTTCGGCTCCGCGCTCCGGGCGATCCTGCGCCAGGACCCGGACATCATCTTCGTGGGTGAGATCCGCGACGCCGAGACGGCCCACATCGCGGCTCAGGCCAGTCTGACCGGCCACCTGGTTCTGGCCACGCTCCACACCAACGATGCGGTGGGCGCGATCCGGCGCTTCATCGACCTCGGCCTGGACCCCACCACCGTCAGTGAGACGCTCCGTGGCACAATCGCCCAACGCCTCGTTCGACGGCTGTGCGACCAGTGCGTCCAGCCGGTGGGAAACGATCCCACGCCTGAGGAAATCGAGCTGAGCAAACGCTTCCACGTCCGCCCCGGCAACCGTGCCGTGGGGTGCGAGGCGTGCCGGGGACAGGGATACCGCGGTCGACTGCCGGTGGTGGAATTCCTTGCCCCCAGTACCGCCTTCCAACGACTCGTCCAACAGGACGCATCACCCCTGGACATCCTGGAGCAGGCCACCCGGGACGGGATGCGAACCCTCGTGGAGTCGGCGCTGGACCGGGTTCGCTCCGGGGAGACGTCCCTCGACGAAGTGGCTCGGGTGATCGGGGAGGTCGCGGAGGGAGCGGAGGGCTGGATGGGGAGCGCTCCACAACGGCATG
>JAOUPR010000142.1 GCA_029879725.1 Gemmatimonadota bacterium
CGCGCGGGGGATGTCCAGGATCAGGAGCCCCGCCACGATGACGAGCCCGTTGACCGCGTGGCCGACCCGCCGCCAGGGCTGGGGGCCGCTGCTGGCTTCCACCAGGGTGTCGAATTCGGTGGCGGGCTCGGCGGCGGGCTCGGGGGCGTGGTCCATGGTCACGCGGGTCCGTCGGCGGGGGTGGAAGGCGGCGACGCCGGGGCGGCGCGCCTGCGGCGACGGACCAGCCACCAGCCCGACAGCGCCACCACCGCCCACGGGGTGACGACCACCAGGAGGTAGATGAGGGCGGCCACGGACCCCGCGAGGGTGGAGAAGGCGTTCCTCAGGGCGTAGGCGATGGGGGTGAAGGCCCCGGGGCGCACCATGGAGCCGGGCTCGACGAGCGTGATGGCGATCTCCGACTCCGCCACCTGACGATCGTAGTAGCGGATCTGCCCCTTCATCTGCTCGATCTCGGTGACCACGCGCCCCAGCTCCCGCTCCACCTCGAGGACGTCGGAGAGGTCGCCGGTGCGCCCCAGGAGCGTCCGGAGGCGGTCGGCCGTCTCCTCCTTCACGGCGAGGCGGATCTCCAGGTCGGTGTACTCGCGGGTGATGTCCGCGGCATGGACGCTGTTGGCGAGTTCCTTTCCCAGGGCGCCGACGTCGGCCATGGTCTCGGCGAAGGAGGCGGCGGGGACGCGCACCGTCACGTCTCCCCTCCGGGCTCCCTCGCGGCCCTCCGCCACCGAGCTGGACGCGACGTACCCATCCACGTCCCCGACGATCTGCTCGATGGAGGAGACGGCGGCGTCCACGTCCGACACCTCCACCCGGACCATCCCGGACCGGGTGATCATGCGGTCGGGGGCGGACATCCATCGGGAGGAGGGGCGCGCCACGTCCGCGGATGCGTACCCTATCTCCGCGGCCTCGTACGCGATACCCTCGTACTCGACCTCGCCCGCCATCTCGATCGGTGCCCTGGCCGCGAAGTCTCCGCACGCGGCCAACGTCAGCGCCAGCGACGCGATCATCGACGTGGGTGGGATGGATGTCCGGAACATGGCGGGCTCCTTCGAGTCGGGGTGGCGGTCAAGATACCCGTATCTGGCACATCATGCAGTATCGACGCATACTGGTGCGGCGGTCGGCGGGTTCCCGCGAGCCGCCTTCCTGCTCCCCGTCTTCGAGTATCCGGAATGAGATTTCGCATAGAGTCGGCGTCCGTCGTATTCCTCTGCGCCGCGTCGTGCGCGGCGCCTCCGCCCCCGTCCGCTCCGGTGGCCAGGGATCCCGTTCAGCCGGCCCCGTCGGCGCCGGACCCCTTCGCCGTCCTCTCCGACATCACCTTCGGCTCCTGTTCCGACATGACCCGGCCGGCGCCGGTCTTCCGCACCATCGCCGACGAGGGGTCGGACCTGTTCATCTTCGCCGGGGACAACGTCTACGCCGACACGGAGGACATGGACGAGATGTGGGACACGTACCAGGAGCTGGCCGCCGACCCGGACTTCCGCGCGCTGCGCGCGTCGACGCCGCTGGTGGCCACCTGGGACGACCACGACTACGGAGTGAACGACGGTGGGGCGGAGTATCCCATGCGGCGCGAGTCTCGGGAGCTGTTCATGCGCTTCTGGGGGATCGGACCCGACTCCCCCATGGCGGCCCGGGAGGGCGTGTACGACGCGCGCGTGTGGGGGCCGCCGGGGCGCAGGGTCCAGGTCATCCTCCTGGACACCCGCTACTTCCGCAGCGCCCTCACCCGACGGGATCCCGGGGTCGACTACGGATCCGGCGGCCGGTACAGGCCGTCCACGGATACCAACGCCACCATGCTGGGCGCGGCCCAGTGGAGCTGGCTGCGGGAGCAACTCGAGGTGCCCGCGGAGCTCCGCCTCCTGGTCTCGTCGGTGCAGGTGGTGCCCGACGACCACGGGTGGGAGAAGTGGGGGAACCACCCCCAGGAGCGGGATCGCTTGTTCTCCTTGATCCGGGAGACGGGCGCCCGGGGCGTGGTGGTGCTGAGCGGCGACCGGCACCTGGCGGAGATCTCCATCCTTCCCGCCGACGATCCGAAGGGGGTGGGATATCCGCTCATCGACGTCACCGCGAGCGGGCTGAACAAGGGCGGCGGCGGGAGCCCCGACGAGCCCAACCGCTATCGCATGGGGGACAACTTCCGCGGGAACAACTACGGCCGGGTGAGCGTGGACTGGGACGCGTCCGACCCCCTGGTCACGCTGGAGGTGTTGGACGAGGAAGGGCGGTCCGTGCGGAGGCACGACGTGCGCCTGGGCGCCCTGCGAGCGGGCGGGTGAGGGTGTGCTGATGGATCTTTCCTGGGTCGTGGCACGTCTGGAGGTGAACGCCGGGATCGTCCAGGCGCTGTGCGCCGGGGTGGATCATTCGCAGGCGATCTGGCGCCCGGGCCCGGGACGTTGGTCCATCCTGGAGGTGGTGAACCACATGGTGGACGAGGAGATCCGCGACTTCCGCCGGCGCATCGAGATCACGCTGCGGGATCCGGGTGAGGCGTGGCCGCCCATCGATCCGGAGCGCTGGGCGGTGGACGAGGCCTACAACGAGAGGAGCCTGGGAACCTCGGTGAGCCAGTTCCTCCACGAACGTGAAGCCAGCATCGCCTGGCTCGGCGGCCTGCGCGCCGCGGTATGGGACCGGGCCCACGAGCATCCCCGGATGGGCACGATCCGTGCGGGAGACCTCCTCTCGTCGTGGGTGGCGCACGACTTCATCCACATCCGTCAGATCAACCGGCTCCACCGGGAGTATCTGGTGGAGGCCGTACTCCCGGAATACTCCTCCGACTACGCAGGGAAGTGGTGACCACCATGTCGTCTTCCGATTCGAACGGGGACCGGATGTCCCAGGGCCACGGGTTCGGCACCGGCCCCGTGTTCCTCGCCAGCATCAGCACCATCCTGGGCGCGGTCATGTTCCTGCGCTTCGGGTACGCGGTGGGGAACGTGGGGCTCCTGGGGGCCTTGGTGATCATCCTCCTGGGACACGCGGTGACGGTGCCCACGGCTCTGGCCATCGCGGAGATCGCCACGAACCGGCGGGTGGAGGGAGGAGGCGAGTACTTCATCATCTCCCGCTCCTTCGGGACCACCATCGGCGGAGCCATCGGGATCAGCCTGTACATGTCGCAGGCCATCTCCGTGGCCTTCTACATGATCGCCTTCGCCGAGGCGTTCCGGCCGCTGGGCAGTTGGTTCGAGAACGCCGCCGGCGTGCCCTTCGATCCCCGGTTCATCTCCGTGCCCGCCACCTTGGTGCTCCTCACGGTCGTCCTCAAGAAGGGGGCGGACCTGGGGGTGAAGGCGTTGATCGTGGTGGTGGGGGTCCTGGCCGTCTCCCTGGTGATGTTCTTCCTGGGTTCGACACCGGTGGACACTCGTCCGGACGGCCTGCCCCTGGTGTCGGACCTGGCGGATCCGGACAACTTCATGCTCGTGTTCGCCATCGTGTTCCCGGCGTTCACGGGGATGACGGCCGGGGTGGGGCTCTCGGGAGACCTGGCCAACCCGCGCAAGTCCATCCCCCTGGGGATCATGACGGCCACGGTGGCCGGGATGATCGTGTACGTGTTCGTGGTGGTGAAGCTGGCCATGTCGGTGACCGCCGCCGATCTGGACGCAGACCAGCTCATCATGAGCCGCATCGCGATCTGGGGACCCATCATCCCCATCGGCCTGGCCTGCGCCACGCTCTCGTCGGCCATCGGCTCCATCCTGGTGGCTCCGCGCACGCTCCAGGCCCTGGGGGGCGACCACATCGTGCCCGCCCCGCGGATGAACCACTTCCTCGCGGCGGGGGTGGGAGCGAACAACGAGCCGCGCAACGCCACCCTGGTCACCTCGGTGGTGGCCGTGGTCTTCGTGATCCTGGGGAACGTGGACCTGGTGGCGCGCGTGGTGTCCATGTTCTTCATGGTGACGTACGGAGCCCTCTGCGCCATCTCCTTCCTGGAGCACTTCGCGGCCCGTCCGTCGTACCGGCCGAGCTTCCGCTCCAAGTGGTATCTGAGCCTCTTCGGGGCGGTCATGTGCCTGGTGCTCATGCTCCAGATGGACCTCCTGTTCGCGGTGCTCTCCATTCTGGTGATGGGCGGGTTGTACTGGGTGATCAGCCGGAGCCGGTCGGGGGGCGACGACCTCTCCGCCATCTTCCACGGGGTGATGACCCAGGCGACGCGGTATCTGCAGATCCGTCTCCAGAAGACCCCGTCCGAGGACTGGCGCCCCAGCGTCATCGCCATCACGCCGCGCACGTTCGACCGGTCTTCGCCGGTGCAGCTCCTGGAGTGGTTGTGCAACCGCTACGGGTTCGGCACGTACCTGCACTACATCCCC
>JAOUPR010000022.1 GCA_029879725.1 Gemmatimonadota bacterium
CGGGGGTGGGCAACACCGAGCGGTTGGAGAAGATCCCGGTCCGGATCCGTGCCGATCACGAGGAGTTGGACCGGGAGGTGGCGGGGCGTATCGCGGCGCTTGGCAGGAGTGGCCCGTGGACGAAGCCAGCATCCTCGTCCCCATGTCCGGCCAGGAGTTGCGCCAGAAGATCCTGGCCATCTTCCGGCACCAGTCCCAGAAGGACGTCGCGCCCTTCCCGGGTCCCGACGTTCGGGAGTTCTGGCAGCGGGTCGAAGATCGCAACCGCGGCACCGCCGACCTCCTTCGGGACCTCGGGCTCCCGGCGTATTTCGCCATGGAGGCGTATGTTGTGGAGCAGGAGGGCCACAGGCTGACCGCCCCGGCCATTCCCACGGCGAGCCTGGCGGAAGAACGGTAGTCGAACGCCGATCCTCCAGGCCGACCTGTCCCCAGATGAGGAGTTGCTCGTGACGTCGTTCGCACCGCTGGACTGGGTCGTGCTGGTGCTCTACCTGGTGGCCACCACCGCGTGGGGCGCCTGGTTGGGGCGGAACCAGAAGGGAGGCACCGACTACTTCCTGGGGAGCCGATCTCTCCCCTGGGTAGCGGTCATGCTTTCCGTGGTGGCCACGGAGACGAGCACGCTCACCTTCCTGAGCGTCCCTGGGATCGCGTACATGGGGAGCATGACCTTCCTGCAGCTCACGCTCGGGTACGTGACGGGGCGGTCGGTGGTGGCGGTCGTGCTTCTCCCCCGATACTTCCGTGGCGAGTTGGACACCGCGTACGCGCTCCTGGAGTCCCGTTTCGGCGTGGGCACGCGCCGCTTCACCTCGGCCATCTTCATGGTGACCCGCCTCCTCGCCGACTCGGTGCGCCTCTTCGCCACGGCGATCCCCCTGGCACTCATCACCGGGTGGCCCTACGCGGTGTCCATCATGGTCATCGGAGCGCTGACGGTGATCTACACCTACTTCGGCGGGATCAAAGCCGTGGTGTGGGTGGACGTGCTCCAGATGTCCCTCTATCTCCTGGGAGCCGCGGTGGCCCTGGTCACGCTGCAGAACGTCGTTCCGGGAGGATGGGGGTCGATCCTCTCTTCGGCCGGGGAAGCCGGGAAGCTGCAAGTGCTGGATTTCACCCTGGACCTGACCACTCCCTACACGTTCTGGGCCGCGTTGATCGGTGGGGGGTTCCTCTCCATGGCGTCGCACGGGACGGATCACATCATCGTCCAGCGTCTCTTCACCTGCAGGGACCAGCGGGCCAGCCAGAAGGCGCTGGTGGGGAGCGGGATCGCCGTCATGTTCCAGTTCGTCCTCTTCCTTCTGGTGGGGCTGGGACTGTGGGCGTTCTACCAGGACCGGTCCTTCGCCACGTCGGATGAGATCTTCCCCCTCTTCATCGTGGAGCAGCTTCCCGTGGGGGTGACGGGACTCCTCATCGCCGGCGTCTTCGCCGCGGCCATGTCCTCGCTGTCGTCGTCCATCAACTCGCTGGCCTCGGCGACCGCGTACGACTACTGGGCTCCGCTGGCCCACGCGCGGGATGACGAGGAACGGGTACTTCGGGCGGGGAAGTTGTTCACGCTGGTGTGGGCGGGCGCGCTCATCGGCGGCGCCGTGCTCTTCATTCCCCTCTCGCGGGGCACCGCAGCGGTGGAGGTCGCCCTCGGCGTCGCTTCCCTGGTCTACGGAGGACTCCTGGGGGCGTTCATGCTCGGGATCGCCACGCGGAAGCCCGACGGTGTGTCGGCCATGGTGGGGATCGCCGTGGGGATCGGAGTGATCACCTGGTTCCGGGCGGACATGGCGTGGCCCTGGTACGCCTTCTTCGGCACGCTGGTCACCTTCGTGACCGGTGTGGCCGTGGGCGCCGTCCGCAGGAGGCTCGCATGACCCGGCTCGTGGTGGGTGTCGACGGCGGCGGGACCCGTACCCGCGCGCTCGTCCTCGACGAGGACGGGCAGTTCAGGGGGCGCGCGGAGGGGCGCGCGGCCGTGGCGGACGCGGCGGATCCCGCCTCCGCCGCCCAGAGCGTCGCGGACGTCGTCTGGGCGGCGTGTCAGGAAGCGGGCACCGAGCTGCCCGTGGCCGCGCTGTGGGCGGGGTTGTCCGGAGCCGGGCGGGAGTCCGCGAGGGTCGCCGTCGAGCTCGAGCTCAGCCGCATGGAGGTGGCCGGCACGGTGCGGGTGGGCACCGACATCCTGGCGGCATTCCACGATGCCTTCGGAGAGGATCCCGGTATTCTGGTCCTCTCGGGGACGGGGTCCATCGCCTGGGGGAGGGCCACGGACGGACGGGAGGGGCGGGTCGGTGGGTGGGGGCACCACATCGGCGACGAAGGGAGCGGATACGCCATCGGCCAGGAGGCGTTGCAGTGGGTCGCGCGCAACGCGGACGGGAGAGGACCCGATACCGAGCTACGGGATGCGATTCTGGCCCACCTCCGCTTCGATGAGCCAGATGGTCTCATCCAGTGGAGCGCCGACGCGTCAAAAGGAGACATCGCGGCCCTCGTTCCCGTGGTCGCGTCGGCGGCCGAGGAGGGCGACGCCCTGGCGCAGGAGATCCTCGTGCGGGCGGCCAAGAACCTCCAGGGACACGTCCTGGCCATCCTCGAGAACCTGGGTCCCTGGGAGGAACCTCCGGGAATCGCCCTGTCGGGAGGCTTGCTCCAGCCGGGTGGCCCGCTCCGGAAGCTCCTCCTGGCTCTGCTGGAGGAGCAACATCTTCCCATCGTGGGGCAGGTTCCCGACCCCGTGAGGGGTGCCGCGCAGATCGCCCTGGAGATGGATCGCGGCTCGACCGCCTGATCTTTCCCACCCGGGCCCACCGACTCGCCCCACCGCTCCGCCGGAACGGCAGAGGGACGGGATCGTTGCGGTCACGTTGACAGAGTGCGCCCGTGTTAACGCGTTGTGACGGAACAATTTGGCAGTAATCCGCCACGATCCGGGTGGCACGGCGATTGCACGTTCTGCCGGGAGAAGTGCAGGCCGCCGCGCCCCCATCACCGCGCGACGAGGGAACGTCCCGCGGGGACGCGGGGAGGCGGCCTCAGCCACACCCTCAGGACCAAGACAAGACACAGGAGGAGATCATGACCATCACCCGCTATTCCGTGCGGAGGCCCTTCTACTCTCCCTGGCGCGAGTTGGAGGAGGTGTCCAACCGCCTGGCCCGGTTCTTCGACGAGTCCCCCGTCTCCGCAGGCGCCGAGACCGGCACCTGGCTTCCGGCGGTGAACGTGTCCGAGACCAGCGACGAGCTCATGCTGACCGCGGAGCTTCCCGGGATGAAGCAGGAGGACATCACCATCGAGCTCGAGAACAACATCCTGAACATCAGCGGGACCAAGTCCGAGGAGGTGAAGGAAGGAGACGAGGAACGACGCTACCATATGTGGGAGCGCCGCTACGGGGCCTTCCAGCGCTCCTTCACCCTCCCGCACACCGTGAAGGCGGACGCGATTCGCGCGCACTTCGAGAACGGCATCCTGGAAGTCCACCTTCCCAAGTCGGCGGAGGCCAAGGGCCGCAAGATCCTCATCGAGAAGGGGAAGTGAGGGGCGGCACGCTCCACCGGCCGCGGCGGTAACGACGAGGGCGGGCTCTCCACGGGGGGGCCCGCCCCGTCATTTCAGCAACGCCGCGAATTCCTCCAGGAGGGCGGGGCTCCCGGCTCCCACGACGGATCCGTCGGGAAGACCGAGATCCGAACCGTCGAGACGGGTCACCATACCGCCGGCTTCTTCCACGATGATCCACCCCGCCGCGAAGTCCCACGGATTGAGGTAGTTCTCCCAGAACGCGTCCAGGGACCCCTGGGCCAGGTAGCAGAGGTCCAGGGCCGCGGCTCCGGCGCGCCGCACACCCGACGTGGCCCCGAGGACGCGGGCGAGTTGCCCCTGGAAGGTTTCGAGTTGGTGCATCGTCTTGAAGGGGAATCCCGTTCCCACGAGGCACTGACCCAGGGGTCTGCGGGGCGCCGTGGAGATGCGGCGCCCACCTTTGAACGCCCCTGTCCCCCGCGCCGCCCACCACCGTTCTCCCGTCGGCGCGCAGATCACCGCGCCCGCCACCGGTCGCCCATCCACGGCGACGGCCACCGACGAGCAATGATAGGGGTGTCCGTGGAGGAAGTTGGCCGTGCCGTCCAGCGGGTCCACGACCCACAGAGGACTCCCGTCCCACTCCGCGAGCCGGCCCGAGAGGGACCGGTCGTCTTCCTCCGCGAGAACGGAGTGGTCCGGGTGCCGAGTCTGGATGACCCCCAGCGCGGCCGACTGGGCCTCCATGTCGGTGCGCGACACGTAGTCCGCGCGGGACTTTTCCGAGGCGTCCTCCACCCCCACGTGCCCTCCGTGACGGCGATGGACCGCGGCGGCGGCTTCGGCGGCCAGGAGGGCCGTGCGAGCGAGTTCGTCCAATGTTCGGTCCGGAGAAGGGTCCCCTGCCAGGAATCGGACCGCTAACTTAGCCCTCTCGAACCACGGCGACAGGTAAACGACGGAATCGGACATGCCGGAACGAAAGAAGCGGGTGTTCAGCGGGATGCAGCCCTCGGGGGAGGCCCACCTGGGCAACTACCTCGGAGCGCTCAGGCAGTGGGTGGAGATGCAGGAGGACCACGACTGCGTGTGGTGCATCGTGGACGATCACGCCATCACCGCCGGCGGCGACCCCAGGGAACTACCGAAGAACGTATTCGATCTCGCGGTCAGCTTCCTCGCCGTGGGGCTCGATCCCGAGAAGTCCATCATCTTCGTCCAGTCGGACGTTCACCAGCACACCGAACTGGCGTGGCTCTTCAACGCCGTCACGCCGGTGGGAGAGCTGGAGCGGATGACGCAGTACAAGGACAAGTCCCAGCGCTTCGAGTCCGTTCCCGCCGGGATCTTCAACTATCCCATCCTGCAGGCGGCGGACATCCTCCTCTACCTCACGGACGCGGTTCCGGTGGGGGAGGATCAGCGACAGCACCTGGAACTGACCCGTGAGATCGCGCGGAAATGGAACGCCGCCTACGGAGATCTCTTCCCGGAGCCCGAGGCCATCATCGGGAAGGCGGGGCGGATCCTGGGGCTGGACGGAGACGCCAAGATGAGCAAGTCCCTGGGGAACACCGTCGGGGTGCTGGCGGAGCCCGAGGAGGTCTGGGCGCGGGTGCGGACGGCGGTGACGGACCCCCAGCGCGTCCGCCGCGACGACCCCGGCCGCCCGGAGGTCTGCAACGTGTATGCGCTCCACGGGTTCTTCACCGACGAACCGACCCGGGACGACATCGCCGCGAGGTGCCGGGCCGGAGAGATCGGATGTGTCGACTGCAAGAAGATCCTGTCGGCGGGCATTTCCGATGCGTTCGCGCCCTTCCGGGAGCGAGCGGAACACTTCCGAAACCACCCGGAGGAGGTGCGCCGCATTCTCGACGATGGGGCGGAGAAGGCACGCGCCATCGCGTCGGAGACCATGGGCCGGGTCCGGCACCTCATGGGGCTGGAGTGGCGCGAGGCGTTGGATAGTTAGTCACCGGAGAATCGCTTCCCGGGATCGCGCTCGCTATCTTCCGGGATCATCCCGAATCGCGTCTGGAGGGTTCGATGCAGGAAATGTTCAAGGCCGCCGTGGAGCGCGGGGCCAGTGACATCCATATCAAGTCGGGTGACGTGATCCGTGCCCGGATCCACGGTGACCTGCTCGCGCTCACGCAGCAGAAGCTGACCAACGACCAGGTCAAGGCCATCGCGGTCAAGCTGATCCCCCACGAAGAGGACCGGCAGAAGCTCGACCGGGTGCTCGACTACGACTGCTCGTGGGGACTCGCCGGCGTGGGGCGGTTCCGAGTCAACATCATGCGGCAGCGCGGCTCCCTCATGATCGTGATGCGGATCATCCCCATCGAGATCCCCACCTTCGAGGACCTCCAGCTCCCGTCGCCCCTGGCCAAGATCGCGGCCCATGACCGGGGACTCGTCCTGGTCACCGGGGTCACCGGTTCCGGAAAGAGTTCCACGATGGCGGCCATGATCGACTGGATGAACAAGAATCGGCGGAGGCACATCGTCACGCTGGAGAACCCCATCGAGTTCCTCCACCGGGACAACCTCTGCTCCATCACCCAGCGAGACATCGGGACGGACACCGACAGCTTCGAGTCGGGCCTTCGCTCGGTGCTCCGTCAGGATCCCGACGTGATCCTCATCGGTGAGATGCGCGACAAGATCACCATCGAGACGGCGCTCAAGGCGGCGGAGACCGGCCACCTGGTCATCTCCACGCTGCACACGAAGAACGCCGTGCAGACCATCTCCCGGATCATCGCGGTGTTCGATCCGTACGAGCAGGAGATGATCCGGACCCGTTTGGCGGAAACGCTCCAGGCCGTGGTCAGCCAGAGGCTGGTACAGCGCAAGACGGGAGGACGGATCGCCGCCATGGAGATCATGCCGGCCACGTCCACCATCCGGGACTGCATCCGGGAGCAGGATCGCATGGAGGAGATCTTCGAGCTCATCGAAGAAGGGCGGTCCCACTACGGGTCGCAGAGCTTCGACCAGCATCTCCAGGACTTCGTGAACCAGGGGCTGGTGGACTTCGAGATCGCGAAGGCCGCGGCCAACAACCCCACCGACTTCGAATTGAAGATGAACATGTTGGGGACGGGTCGCTCCATGGCCCAGGAGGGCCTGGCCAGCGAGATGAACAAGATGTACGGGAACTGATGGACATCAACCAAGGACGACTCGCATGATCCAACTCGGCGGCGTGACCTTGCCGGTCACCACACCCTTCGATACGGACACCGGAGACGTATCCTACTCCGCGTTCCGGGAGAACCTCGAGCGGTGGGCGGAGTCGGACATCCGGGGGGTGCTCATCGGAGGGTCCACCGGGGAGTCCGTCTTCCTGGAGGACGAAGAGCGCACGGAGATGATCCGCGTGGCCCGCGCGGCTCTACCGGAAGACCGGATCATCATCGCGGGAACCGGCGCCGAGTCCACCCGGCGGACCATCCGCAACACGCTGGAAGCGGCGGAGGCCGGGGCGCACGCCGTGCTGGTCAAACCGCCGGTGTACTTCAAGGGAGCCATGGGTCACGAGGCGCTGGCGACGCATTACACGGCGGTGGCCGAAGCGTCGCCGATCCCGGTCATCGTGTACCAGGTGCCCCTCCATCTGAGCACCATGGATCTTCCCACGGCGCTGGTCGCGGAGCTTTCCCGGCACGCCAACATCGTGGGGATCAAGGACTCCCGGGGGAAGCCGGAGCTCGTCGAAGAGCTTCTGGCGGCGTGTGCGGACGACTTCCAGGTCCTGGTGGGGAACGGAGCGCTCCTCCTTCCCGCGTTGGAACTCGGCGCGGTGGGAGGGATCGTGGCGGTGGGCCTGCTGGCGGCGGGCCCGGCCGTGGAAGTCTACCGTGCGTTCCGGGACGGCCGTCTGGACCCGGCACGGGAAGCGCAGGCACGCATCGCGCCCGTCCATCGGGAGATCGTGGGCGGAAGAGGGGTTCCCGGGGTGAAGGTGGCTCTGGACCTCCTCGGTTTCCACGGCGGTGTGCCCCGTCCTCCCCTGGCCCCGTTTCCGGCGGAGAGGTCGGGGGAGATCCGGGAGATACTGGAGACCGCCCAACTCGCCGGGGTGGGTGCCGCGTAGCTGATTGACACCCCCCGGGGCCTCGCCTAGCTTTTCCCAAAGGATTCAGCATCCGCGAGAGAGCCCATCCCCCGGCGGGGGATGGGCTCTCTCGTTTTCTTCGCACCAGACCGGGCTACGAGGCCCAGCGAGCCATGGCCGTACAAGGTACCTGCACCGTCGTCGTGGGATGTCAGTGGGGGGATGAGGGGAAGGGGAAGATCGTCGACGTCCTCGCCGAGGGCGTGGACGTCGTCGCCCGCTACCAGGGGGGCGCCAACGCGGGCCACACGGTCCACGTGGGCGACAACGAGTTCATCCTCCACCAGATCCCGTCGGGGATCCTCCACGCGGGGAAGCGGTGCCTCCTCGGCAACGGCGTCGTGCTGGACATCCGTCAGTTCTTCGACGAGTACGACGCGCTGGAATCCCGTGGCATCGCCCTGGAGGGCAGGGTCGGGGTGAGCTCGCGGGCGCACATCCTCTTCCCCTACCACCGGCTCATGGACCGGGCGGCGGAGGACACGGCGTCCCTCAAGATCGGCACCACCGGGAGAGGGATCGGTCCGGCGTACGAAGACAAGGCGGGCCGCCGAGGAGTGCGGGTGGCCGACCTGGCCAACCGGGAGCGCCTCGAGGAGTTGGTCGGGTTCGCACTGGACCGGATCCGCGGGCGCCTCGACCAGATCGGTCATGGCTCCGGCCAGGAACTGGACGACCTCATGGGTGAGGCCCTCTCGCTCGGGGACCGCCTTCTGGGGCTCTCCCTCGACACGGGCGCGGAGCTCATGGCCACCCTCCGGGCCGGGAAGCGCGTCCTCCTGGAAGGTGCCCAGGGAACGGCGTTGGATCTGGATCACGGGACGTACCCCTTCGTGACGTCGTCCAACACCACGGCCGCGGCCGCTGCCACCGGCACCGGGATCGGCCCCACGGCCATCGACAGCGTGGTGGGTGTGGTGAAGGCCTATACGACCCGGGTGGGCGAGGGACCCCTCCCTTCCGCCTTCGATCCCGCCATGGATGCCCACGTGAGGGAACTCGGCGGGGAATTCGGCGCCACCACGGGACGGCCCAGGAGGTGTGGCTGGTTCGACGCCGTGCTCTCCCGCTACGCGGCCCAGGTGAACGGACTCACGGGGTTGGCGGTGACCAAGCTCGACGTGCTCGACACCATCCCGGAACTGGAGATCGTGACGGGATACCGGCTCCCCGACGGGAGCGTGGTGGAGAGCTTCCCCGCCGACACCTGGTCGTTGGGCGGCATCGAGCCCGTCGTGGAGCGGCATCCGGGATGGAATGCCCCGACCTCAGAGGCCCGCGCCCTCTCCGATCTCCCGTCCAACGCCCGGGCGTACCTCCACCGCATCGAGGAGCTCACCGGCGCGCCCGTCCAATGGGTGTCGGTGGGGACCCAGAGGAGCCAGATCATCCCCGTGGGATGATGGAGCAGGGAAGACCGTCCCCGGGGGAGCCGCCGTCCTCCGCGGAGGGCGGCCCGGGAGGGAGTCGTGGGGTCGACGTCGGTGGTTCGGGGCGTGTGGCGCGTGGCACGGACGATGCTTCGTGGTCCGGTCGGAGGTGAAGTTCAGGTCCGGTTCCCGTTCCCCCCGTTGAGTCCCGCCCCATGAAGATCCCGACCCCCGTTTCAATCCGAGGCCCTTCGGCCATGACGTTGCTCGTGGCCGGTTCCGGCTGTGTCCACGCATCCGTCGCCACCGCTCCGAACCCCTGGACGCCGCCCGTGGCGTACCGGGAGATCCTGGTCTGGGAGGACGTTTCCCACCTCGGCGCGCGCGAGAGGCTGGAGGAGCGGTTCGCCCACGAGGCCGCGAAGCGGACCATGGAGGTCCGCCTTGTCCCGGCATACACCGTCTTCTACTCCGGGTATCGGTACGAGGTGGAGGATATGCTGGACGTCCTCAGGGAGACACCCACGGAGGCGGTGCTCCAGGTGACCTTGGTGGACGCCGGGAGCCAGTACAATCAGATCATGATCGGGGAGGACACCATCCTCGGCGGCGACGAGCCCTTCGCCACGTATTCCGCTCATCTGGTGGACGTCGCGACCGGAGAGATCGTCTGGTATGCCACCGCCGAGTTGCACGGGGACATCTTCACCGATCGCGGAGACGTGGACGTGAAGATGGTGCGCGAGTTCCTGGCCCACCTCGCTCTCGACGGCTTCGCGTCTCCGCCGGTCGGCTGAACCGGCGCGGGCCCGCCCTCAGATCCGCGCCTGAACCGTATACAGCTGGTGGTATCTGCCTTCCCGGGCGATGAGGTCGTCGTGGCGCCCGCGCTCCACGATGGCGCCGTCCTCGATGACCAGGATCAGGTCGGCCCGCTGGATGGTGGAGAGGCGGTGGGCGATGACGAAGGTGGTGCGCCCCTGGAGCAGCTCCTGCAAGCTCTTCTGGATGAGGGCTTCGCTCTCGGTATCCAGGCTCGACGTGGCCTCGTCGAGGACGAGGATGCGGGGGTTCGCCAGGATCGCGCGGGCGATGGTCACCCGTTGGCGCTGACCGCCCGAAAGCTTCACGCCGCGCTCGCCGATGATGGTCTCCAGGCCTTCGGGAAACCGATCCGTGAATTCGGTGACGAAGGCCTGCTCGGCGGCGGTCTGGATCTCCGCGGCGGTGGCGTCGGGACGGGCGAAGAGGAGGTTGTCGCGGATCGTGCCGTCGAAGAGGAAATCGTCCTGGAGGACGAGCCCGAGCTGGTCACGATAGCTCGAGAGGACCACTTCGCGCAGGTCGACCCCGTCCACCATGACCTGCCCCTGATCAGGCTCCAGGAAGGTCGCTGCGAGCCCCGCCAGGGTGGACTTTCCGGACCCCGAGCTTCCCACCAGGGCGACCACGGTACCGGGCTTCGCCTCGAAGGAGATCCCCTTCAGCACGGGCTTGTCCGCGTCGTACCGGAAGTGGACGTCATCGAACACCACGTGCCCCTCGATGGGCGGCATGATCACGGTGCGCCGGGGATCGTCGTCTTCGCGCGGCCATCCCAGGAGCTCGGAGGTGCGGTCGAGCCCCGCGAAGGCTTCGGTCATCTGCGTGCCGATGTTGGCCATCTGGAGGATGGGCGCGATGAGGAAGCCCAGAAAGAGGGTGAAGGAGAAGAGTTCCCCCAGGGTGAGCTGGTCGTGGAGGATGAGGCGCCCTCCGTATCCCATGATGAGCACGCTCGCCGCGCCCATGAAGAAGCTGCCCAGGCTGGTGACCGCGCTGGACGTGGTGAGCGTGGTCTTCACGTTCTCGTACACGCGGAGCACGCCCGCCTCGAAGATCTCTCCCTCCTTCTCCACGGCGTGGAACCCCTTGATGACGCGGATTCCGCCCAGCGCCTCGGTGAGCCTGCCGGTCACCTCCGCTCGGATGGCGCCCCGTTCCCGGAAGGCGGGGCGGAGCTTTCCGAAGGCCCACGTCGAGACGAGTCCGAATCCCGCCAGGGGGACGATGGCGAGGAGGGTCATGGTCAGGTCGATGCGGACCAGGAAGACCATGGCCACGACGGCGGTGACGATTCCTCCCACCAGTTGCACCAGCCCCGTGCCCACCAGGTTCCGCACCCCTTCCACGTCGTCCATGATGCGCGACACGAGTTCGCCGCTCTTGGAGTTGTCGAAGACCCGCACCGGCAACTGGAGCACGTGCTTCTGCACCTGGGCGCGGAGCTGGGCGATGAGGTGCTGCGCCTCCACGCTCAGGAGGAGGGTGAGCGCGTACGAGGTGGCCGCCTGGACGGTGACGGCTCCGGCCAGGAGCGCCAGGAGCTTGTAGAGGAGGTCGAACTCACCCTGGGAGAGGACGTTGTCCACCAGGTACTTCGTCGACGCCGGGAGGACGAGCCCCGAGAGTCGATTCGCCAGGATGAGGATCAGGCCGACGAGGACGAGCCTCCTGCGCGGCCAGATGATCTCGGTGAAGGCGTGACGGAGGCTCGCGCCGGAAATCTTCGTGCGCTTCGACATGTGCGGTGGCCCGGGGTGGAGAGGCCTCCCCTGGATGGGAGGCGGGTTCCACCAATCTTAGTCGGATTGACCGGTGAGTGAAGCGTCCACCCCCATCGGGCCAGGCTCCACGTCGGCGGTGCGTCGGCGCGCGTCGGCGTTTCGGGGCGTGGGAGGTAGGGAGATACAGAGAAGCCCCCGGGAGTTGACACGCCGCCTCCCGGAGGCTGGTCCGCGCTGGCGAACCTGGATCCGTTTCATCGGAGCCGCCGCGTGTGGTGGCCGGATCCTCCCGGTTCTTCCCCTTGTCGATTGGGTATGATCAGATCATACCGTGGGACTCAGGTGCCCCTCGTTCCTCGGGACTTCGGCTACGTCCAGCGACCTCATAGCCGGCGCACCGATATCCGAACTTCTCGGTGCGCTGACCACGAAAGTGGTGTTCTTCCGTGGCCCGACGCGTCCGGGAAGGACGAGCCCTCTCCGGCGCGCATGGGAAGGGTGCACCTTCCGTGCCACCACGGGAGCGGTGGCCGCGCCGCCGTTCCGGAGTCGACGCGCCACGGGGAACGTGCGGGACGGGGCGGCCACGGCCCGCGGGCGGTCAGGGGCGTGGGACGATCCGTCCCACGGCGGATGCGGCACGAGGCTCCTCCCACGATGATCGCCCACGCGCTCCTCCGGCACTTCTGAAGAACGCCCCGGCGGTCCTATGTTTGGAGGAGTCCGTGTCCCGATGTTCGCGTCCCGCCGTCCGCCCCCCGCTGGAGATGCTTCCATGAGCCGCCTTTCCACCATCGCATACCTCCCGTGCCTGGCCGCCGCGCTGTGTTCCACCGCGTGCGGGTCCCGCGAGCGGATGACGGGAGAGGGGTGGGGGGTGGAGGAACACGGGGGAGCCACCGTCGTGACCAACTACACTCCGGCCTGGGAGGATGGAGAGGGGTGGACGGTGGGGGTCGAACCGGCCCTGGAGATCACGCTGGGGGGCGAGGGCCTCCACGCCGTGGCCGACGCACGCCGCCTCCGGGACGGCCGGATCGTGGTGGCCGATGCCGCGGCCGGTGAGATCCATGTCTTCTCCTCCGGAGGGGATCTCCTGGCGCGGATGGGCGGAGTGGGAGACGGCGCGGGTGTCTTCCGGCAGTTGACCTCGGTCTGGGAGGGTGGGCCGGACACGCTCCTCGCCTTCGACGGCGTGGGGAGGGTCAGCCGGTTCACCTCGTCCGGGCGCTTCGTGGACGCCGTGACGCTGTCACGTCCGGGAGACCTGGTGTGGGCGGAACTGGCCCCGGCCTCGTCCGGCACGCTCCTGGGGACCACCGGGTGGACCACCGGCGACCTCGGCCCGGGTGCCGAGGGGGTGATCCGCCCCCCCATGGCCGTCCTGGCCGTGGACCCTCTCACACCCGCCGTGGACACGCTCTTCACCCTGGCGGGGACCGAGTTCTACGTGGCGAGGCTGGGAGCGACCGGGGCCTTCACGGTGAGCATCCCCCCCCTCTCCCTCGTCACCGTCGCCCGCGCCCGGGGAGACGACGTGGTGGTGGGTACGGGGGAGGTCATGGGGTACGAAATCCGGGCGCGGGACGGAGCAGTGCGGTCCCGGGTGCGGATCGAAGGGTACGACCTCTCCGGCGCCGAGAGGCTCTGGCGCGAGATCCGCGACGACCAGCTCTCCCACGCGGCCGGCACGCCGTACGCGGACGTCATGGCGTCCATCATCGACGGGATGCCCGTGCCCGAATTTCGTCCCGCCCTGGCGGACATCCGGGTCGATCCCGACGGGAACGTGTGGCTGGCCCGGCACCGGGGCCCTCCGGCGGAGCGCGTTCCCGAGCGATGGGAAGTGTTCTCGGTCCAGGGCCGGTGGCTGGGTACGGTGGACGTACCCGAGGGGTTCCGGGTGCTGGAGGTGGGAACCGACCATCTCCTGGGCACATCCGGCGCCGCCCTGGGGGGGCGGACGGTGAGGATGTTCCGCCTCGACAAGGGGTGACGCTGGTTGAGGCCCCCCCGGGCTCCTTCTAGCTTTCGGGTCCTTTCCCAGCGGATCCCTTCGTAGACCCGGCCATGTTCGACGAGCTGAGCACCAAACTCGACACCGCCCTGAGCAAGCTCAGGCAGCGGGGAGTCCTCACCGAGCCCATGATCAAGGAGGGGCTGCGGGAGGTCCGGCGCGTCCTCCTCGAGGCCGACGTCAACTACCAGGTCACCCGTGACTTCCTCGTGCGCGTCCAGGAGCGGGCGCTGGGTGAGGCGGTGCTCAAGGCGGTGTCTCCGGGGCAGCAGATCGTCAAGATCGTCCACGACGAGCTGGCCACCCTGCTGGGTGAGGGGCGTTCCGAGCTGGAACGGGCGGGGTCTCCGCCCACGGTGATCCTCATGGTGGGACTTCAGGGCGCCGGGAAGACCACCACCGCCGCCAAGCTGGCTCGCCGCGTCTCGCGGGAGGGGCTCAAGCCCATGCTCGCCGCCTGCGACCTGCAGCGCCCCGCCGCCGTGGAGCAGCTCCGGACGCTGGGCCGGCAGATCGACGTTCCCGTCCACGCCGGGGAGTTCGGTGGAGATCCCGTGGCCACGGCTCGCGCCGCCGTGGAGGCGGCCCGGGCCGGGGGGCACGACGTGCTCATCGTGGATACCGCCGGCCGCCTCCAGATCGATGGTCCCCTCATGGAGGAGCTGGGTCGCGTCAAGGCGGCCGCGAACCCCCACGAGATCCTCTTCGTGGCCGATGCCATGACGGGGCAGGAGGCGGTGAACATCGCCCGGGGCTTCGACGAGGTGTTGGACGTGACCGGCGTGATCCTCACCAAGATGGACGGCGACGCCCGGGGCGGCGCCGCTTTGTCGGTGCGGGGCGTGACCGGAAAGCCCATCAAGTTCATCGGGGTGGGAGAGGGGATGGATTCCCTCGACGCGGTGGACCCGAAACGGTTGGCCGGGCGGATCCTCCAGATGGGCGACGTGGTGGGGCTGGTGGAGCGGGCTCAGCTCGCCATCGACGAGGAGGAGCAGGCCCGCCTCCAGGAGAAGGTGCTGGGGAAGGGGCGCTTCACGCTGGAGGACTTCCTCACCGCCATGCGGCAGATCCAGAAGATGGGTCCCCTGGAGCAGCTCATGAAGCTCATCCCCGGGATGGGGAAGCTGAAGATCCCCACCGGGAGCATGGACCCGAAGAGGATGAAGCACGTGGAGGCCATCATCCTCTCCATGACGCCCGACGAGCGCCGCCGTCCCGAGATCCTCAATGGGTCCCGGAGGGCGCGCATCGCGAAGGGGAGCGGGCGCCCGGTGTCGGAGGTGAACCGTCTCCTCAAGCAGTTCAAGGAGATGGAGAAGTTCATGAAGCAGATGAAGGGGATGATGGGGGGAATGATGGGGGGTGGCGGCTTCCCGGGAATGCCCGGGATGCCCTTCGGGCGCTGAAGCGCCGAGGCGCCGGGACCGCGTGGGGAAAATGCCGACACCAGACCGCTGACAAATTCCGACATTCAGGTCTGAATTGAAGCCCTACTATGGGAGCGGGATACCTTTGCTCACCATACCCAGGAGGGTTCGCATGTCCGCCCAGAAGTCCCCCTTCCTCTTCCTGCTGTCGGCGTCGACCCTCGTGATGTGCGTCGCGTGCGGATCGGCGGACTCGGGAGAGCAGGCCGCCGACGACTTCAGCGCCCAGTCCAACCGGGGCCAGGCCTTCATCGTCGACGCCAATTCCAAGCCGAACATCCTCAACATCGCGGTGGGGTCTCCGGATCATACGACGCTCGTGGCGGCCGTTCAGGCGGCGTCCCTCGAGAACGTCCTCGTGAACGCGGGTCCCCTCACGGTCTTCGCCCCGGTCAACGCGGCCTTCGACGCCCTTCCCGAAGGGACGCTCGACGAACTGCTCAAGCCGGAGAACAAGCAGACCCTGGCCAACATCGTCACGTCGCACGCCGCTCCCGGAAAGTTCCCGCTGGAGTTCCTCAAGGACGGGATGGAGTTGTACATGGCCACGGGCCACTATCTCCCCGTCGAGGTGCGCGAGGATGGGACGTACGTGAACGGGGCGAAGATCCTCGCCTCCGTGGAAGCCACGAACGGGATGGTGCACGTGGTGGGCCAGGTCTTCCTGGTGGCGGCCAACTGACCGGACTGATGCGGGGTGCCGGGTGTACACCCGGCGCCTCCTCGTGTATCATTATGGTCTTCCCAGCCGGGGGCGCTCGCGTGCCCCCGGTGTGGTGTTCCCGGTTTGCGGGGCACCGACGGACCAGATGAAGCAGAAGATCAATGCCCGTACGTATTCGACTCCGGCGCATGGGCCGGAAGAAGCAGCCCCACTACCGTGTCGTAGTGGCAGACAGCGCATCCCCCCGGGATGGCCGCTTCGTGGAGACCCTTGGTTACTACAAGCCTCTCACGCAGCCGGCGCGCCTCGTCCTCGACATGGATCGACTCGACTATTGGGTCGGCCAGGGTGCCGAGCCCAGCGGGACGGTGAAGTCGCTGATCCGGAAGGCCCGGAAGGGTGGCGACGGAACGGTCGCCGTGGGCGCCATGGATCCGGAGGAGCAGAAGCAGAAGCGGGCCGAGGAGCTCGCGGCCAAGCGCGCCGCCGAGAAGAAGGCCGCCGAGGACAAGGTCGCCGCCGAGGCCGCCGCGAAGGCCGAGGCCGAAGCAGCGGCGAAGGCCGAGGCAGCGGCTGCCCAGGAGGCCGAAGCGGCCGCCGAGGCCGAGGTGCCGGCCGAGCCTGCCGAGGCCGACGCGGAGAAGTCCGAGTAGTCTCGGACGGCGCTCCCGATGGACCGCGCCGCTCCTTCATATCTGGTGGTGGGATTCCTCGGCAAGCCGCACGGCACGCACGGGGAGTTCCTCGCCACCCTCCTGACGGACCACCCCGAGAGCGTCTTCGCTCCCGGGGTGGTTCTGTATCTCGGACGCGGTGACGACGACGAGCCCAATCCGGATCTTCCGCCGCTGACGGTGACGGAGGCACGGCCGGTGCAGCGGGGATGCATCGTGGCGTTCTCGGGTATCGAGGACCGCAACGAGGCCGAGGCGTATCAGGGCTGCTATCTCTTCCGCCCGGTGGCGGAATTGGCTCCCCTGGAAGAGGACGAGGTCTTCTACCACCAGCTCCTGGGGATGCGGGTCGTGACGGTGGACGGCTCCGAGGTGGGCACCGTCACCGAGGTCTTCGATACGGCTCCGTCCGACCTCATCCAGGTCAGCGACGGTGAGCGGGAAGTCCTCATCCCCTTCCAGCGCCGTATCGTGACGGACGTGGACATCGAGGCGGGCGTCCTGGTCATCGATCCCCCGGAGGGGCTTCTCGATCTCTGAGGGAGGGCTCGTGCGCATCAACATCGTCACCATCTTTCCCGGCTTCTTCACCGGTCCGCTGGGACTGTCCATCCCCCGGCGCGCCGCCGACGCGGGGCTCGTCTCGTACCGGGTGGTGGACCTCCGGGACTACACCCACGACCGGCACCGCACGGTGGACGATGTCCCGTACGGAGGCGGCGCCGGGATGGTGATGAAGCCCGAGCCCTTCTTCGAGGCGGTGGACGACCTCGCCCCACAGGGGCCCATCGTCCTGCCGTCGGCGCGGGGGAGGCCCTTCACCCACCGCGACGCCGTGCGGTACTCCGTCTGTGACGAGGTCACCTTCCTGTGCGGTCACTACAAGGACGTGGACCAGAGGGTCGCCGATCACCTGGCCACGGAGGAGGTCTCGCTGGGGGACTTCGTCCTCTCGGGTGGGGAGTACGGAGCCCTGGTCATCACCGACGCGGTGGTGCGACTCCTTCCCGGCGCCATGGGTGACCACGACGCCGCGGCTTCCGACTCCTTCTACGACGCGGGGATGCTGTCCGCGCCTTCGTACACCCGCCCCCCCGAGTACCGGGGGCACCATGTGCCCGACGTGCTCCGATCCGGGGACCATGTCCGGATCGAGGCGTGGCGGCGGGCGGAGGCCGAGCGCCTCACCCGGGAGCGGCGCCCGGACCTCATGGAACGGGGCGAGGAGGAGTAGTCGCCCCGGCGCGGCCCGTTCCCGTCAGCGCGAGGGGAGTCCCTCCGTCCCGCCGGCCTTCCACTCCGGCCGGGCCCCGTCGGTGAGGAATCGCACCGCCTCCACCGCGGCGTCCACCAGCGCGGCCATGTGATCGAAGTCGATTCCCGAGACCTCGTCGGACGGCTGATGATAATCCTGATGCATGTTGTACGAGGACAGCGTGTGCGCCGGGATCCCCTCCACGGCGAAGGGGAGGTTGTCGCTGCGGAAGAAGAACCGCATCTCGGGGCGGGGATCCGCGACGATGGGCGAGCCGGCACGGGCGAGCTCGTCTCCCATGGTGGTGCGCTCGTATCCGGTGAGCCAGCCCCTTCCGGGGCCTCCGGCCAGCGAGTCCGGACGCCCGATCATCTCGATCTGGAAGTCCGCGACGATCCGCTCCAGTGGGTGGGTGGGGTTCTGGATGAACCAGCGTGTTCCCAGGAGGCCCACCTCTTCGGCGGTGGCCAGGAAGATGAGGACCGACCGCCGCGGTGGCGTGCCCGTCGCGAGGTCGCGAGCGATCTCGAGGACGGCCACCGTTCCCGTACCGTCGTCGTCGGCGCCGTTGTAGATGGAGTCGCCCGCGACCGCGGTGCGCACTCCCACGTGATCGAAGTGGGCGCCCACCACCACGATCTCGTCCCCGATCTCGGGGTCCGACCCGGGGATGAACCCCACGACGTTGACCTCGCCGGCCAGGACGTCGGACGGGGGGAGGGTGTCGAAGTCGAGGTCGGCGGATGGGAGGAAGAAGCGCGGCCCCCGCTCCCCGGCGACGCGGGCCAGGGGGACGCTCTGGAAGAACCCGTTCGCCGTGCCCGGAGCCACGCCGTACCGCTCCAGCTCCGAGGCGAGGAACGTGGCGGCCTGGTGGGCCTGCTCCGTCCCCACCCTGCGCCCCGCCATGGAGTCGTGGGCCAGGGCGCCGAGGAGCGCTTCGAGGCGTTCCCCTCGAGAGAGGTCTCCGTCCGCCATCTCCGGTCCACCGGATGCCATCCGGGCGCACCCCGTGAGGGTCAGCGTCAGGATCGCGAAACGTGTGAGGACACTCCGGGTTGCCATGCGCCGCTCCTTGTCGACAGGGTGAAGAGTGGCAAGATGCCGGCTCCGGCGGTTTTCGGCCACTCCCACCCCTTCACCCTCCGGCCTCGGCGCATTACATTAGCGGTCTCCACCGGAGCGGGTCCGGTGCGTGTCACGGGAGGCGAAAATGGCTGACCTGATCAAAGAACTGGAAAAAGAACAGCTTCGGGAGAGCACCCCCGAGTTTGCCCCCGGCGATACGGTGCGGGTGCTGTACCTCGTGCGCGAGGGCGCCAAGGAGCGCATCCAGGCGTTCGAAGGCGTATGCATCGGCCGTAAGGGCGGTGGCGTGGACGAGACGTTCACCGTGAGAAAGATCTCCAGCGGCATCGGGGTGGAGCGTATCTTCCCCCTCCATGCCCCCACGGTGAGCGGGATCGAGGTCGTGCGTCGGGGCCGGGTTCGCCGGGCCAAGCTGTACTACCTTCGCGGGCGGCGTGGTAAGGCGGCCCGCATCACGGAGCGCAGGACCACGCGCTGACGCCGGATCCGGCATTCATGCCGGAGCGGAAGGCACTCTTGCGGCCCCGGAATCTCCTCGACTACGAGCGGCGATTCTGGGGCCGCGGTCTATTGGTGGCCGGCGTGGACGAGGTGGGCCGTGGCCCCCTCGCGGGCCCCGTGGTGGTCGCCGCGGTGATCCTGGAGCCGGAGACCCACATCCCCGGAGCCGACGACTCCAAGAAGCTCTCCCGCCCGGTGCGGGAAGCCCTCTGTGAGCAGATTCTCGCCGCGGCCCGCCAGGTGTCGCTGGGGGCGGCGTCGGTGCGGGAGATCGATCGCATCAACATCCTCCAGGCCACCACGCTGGCCATGAACCGCGCCCTGGCCGGCCTCACCCCGGGACCGGACCACGTGGTGGTGGACGGCAAACCGGTGCGTCACCTGAGGTGGGATCACGAGGCGGTGGTGGGCGGTGACGGTGCGGTGCACTCCATCGCCTGTGCCTCCATCGTGGCGAAGGTGGTGCGCGACCGTCTCATGCGACGGCTCGACCGGCGGTATCCGGGGTACGGATGGGAGCGAAACGCCGGGTACGGCACCGCGGAGCATCGCAAGGCCCTGGAAGGGATGGGCCCCACGCCGCATCATCGCCTGACGTTCGCGGGCGTGCAGTTGGATCTGCCCTTCGGAGATCGCTCCTAGCCGGCCGCGGCTCCGTTCGGTGTCTCGCCTTCGGATCGACTGTCCCGGAACTGGGAGGAGTCATGCAATCGGAGCATCTCGGGAACGTTCATCCCGGATGGATCGTGGGGGGATGGCTGGTGGCGGTGGCCGTCACCTCGGGTGCCTATCTGGCCCTGGTGGGGATCGGAGCCGTCTCGGCGGGAGGGAGTGGGGTGCTCTCCCTGGCGTTGGCCACGGCCGTCGGGTTCTTCGCCGGGGGGGCCTTCGTGGGCGCGCGGTGGTGTGACGCGCCCCTTCTTCACGGTGGGGGCATCACCTTCTTCAGCGTGATGGTGTGGTTCGCGGGTTCGGTCGCGCTCCCCGGAAGGGTCCGGCTCCTGGAAGGGCCTTCATCCACCGTGCTCGGACTCGTCCTGGTGCAACTGGGGGCGTCCATGGCCGGAGGTTGGGTCGGACGCCGGCTCACCCTCTCCGGCGGGCTTCCCGACGCGGAGGCCTGAACGACGCGGGGGCGTTTCAGTCGGGAAGGACCGTCATGCGCTCCGGCACCAGCACCCCCAGGGACATGATCATCTTCACGCCCTCCTCCACGGAGAAGTCGGTGGCGACCACTTCCTCCCGGGGAACGATCTGCAGGAAGCCGGTGGTGGGGTTCGGCGTGGTGGGAACGAATACGGTGTTCCAGACGCTGCCGTCGGGCTTCTTCAACGTGCCGGTGACGAAGGCCACGGCCCGCATGCCGGGCCGGGGGAACTCGATGAATACCACCGACTTGAACGCCTTCGACCGTTGACCCTGGAAGGCCGCCACCACCTGCTTGGCGGCCGCGTACACGACCTTCACGAAGGGCACCTTGAGCAGGATGCCCTCGCCGAACTGGAGGACGCGGCGGCCCAGGAGGTTGGTGGCCACCTCGCCCAGCACGTACACCAGGGCGAAGAGCATGGCCAGGGACAGTCCCAGGCGGAGAAGGATGGGCCAGTCCTCCACGGCGGGATCGATGACCGGGAGGAGGATTCCCGCGGTGAACCCGAGGAGGACGCGGAGGACGAAGAGGGTGACCACCACCGGGACCATCACCACCAGGCCCGACGTCATCCGGGTCCGCAAACGCCACGCCGCTCCCTTCATTCCGTTCCTCACCGACTTTCGAGAAATCCTCTTTCCGCTTCGACCCATCGAGTGGACAGATACCCGGATCGTCGAGAAAGATTCCGGTTCCGACGATTCCTCGTCGGTGTGCCCAGGCGGTCCCGGATCCTCGACCGCGTCTTCGGGTCGGGCCCTCGCGAAGGTGCGCCCCGGCACGATCAACACCGACGGGCGACTGGTGTCCGATCTGGTGCTGGCGTTTCAGGCCTCCCTGGGCTGCGATTATCCTCCGGTAACTGATTGGCATGTTTCCCAGCTACGCGACGAGCGCATCGATCCGACCAGACTCCTCAATCTGATACCGTTGTTGTGGGTCCTCCAGGAGAACAAGCGTTCAGAGTTCCAAGCAGCGATACTCGCATTCGGTATGGACCAGCGAGTCGCTCCGGACGTTCGAGTAGCGGTCCTTCGGAGCTATCTGTATGAGGAGGATCCTCAGGAACATCGGCGGAACTTCTTTCGGGTGCGGCGAAGTGGTGCTATGCCAGGACAGTTTCGGCAGTCAGGAACCCATGTCCTGATTCGTGACATTGATGATCGTTGTTTGAGTGCGGTGGCGACTGAGATCCGCCGGGATCCTTCGCTGCTGTTGAGTTCAATAAGTTGGCTGGTCGCGCGGGCTATTCGTCGCGGCTCCATCGATCCGAGCAGGTCTGGAGTGAGGGCGTTCCGAAGGATGGTCGAGTCGATAGCCGACTCAGGTGGCGATGACGACTACATGAGGCATGTGAATGCCCTCTTGGCTTTGACACAAACCCCATAGCCGTGAAGATATCAGGCATTGGCCAGACTTGTCGCGGAATATGCTGCGAAGATCCGGCATGGGGGTGATCGATCCTCCCTACCGCCCCTCCAACGCCACGAACTCCCCCGCGTCCACCCTGCCATCCCGCACCCGGTAGACCGTGATCCCGCAGGAGGGGGCCATGGTCACTTCCGGCTTGGGTCGCGGGACCCGTCTACAGTTCAACATGTAGCGAGGTGATTAGCCTGGCACCACATTGAGAGTCCCCCGATGTGTGCCGCACTTGCGATTCCGGGGGAGGATAGGTTGTGCGCCCGACGACACTGCGCGATAACTGCGTATCGGTCGTACTTCTCGAAACACGCTCCCGCCAGGAGGATCCATGCGCCGACGTCGCTCGCTTCGCGTGCTGTACCTATTCGTTCCGGTACTTGTGTCAGCGGGATTGGGACTATTCGTGGGATCTCTCGGCGCCCAGAGCGTTCAGGACTCTCTGGCGCTTCCGTCTCCTGCCGAAGCCGCCAAGGAGTTCGTGGACGGACAGTTGTGGCCCGCCCGGCTGGTGGCGGCACACTGCCCTGGAGACCTGTGGATTGATGAGGTACGGCGTGCCGTGCTGTCGACTCCGCTTTCGGATTATTCAAGGCCGCGGGTCTTTTCTGCATTGGCGGAGGCTTGGGCACTACCATGTCAGTGTGAGATCCATAACTGGTATCGAGGGCAGGCGCTGACCCTCACCTCTCCCAGCGATGCCATGAATTTCGGCGCTGCCCTCACTGTGGGAGAAGAAGGGCGCATGTTCGCACGTGAGTTGATTGCTTCTCCGGACGCGTCCCCCGAAGTTCGCGACGTGATTCGCAGAAGGCTCATGGCGCACCCCGATGGTAGGCGAATGCAGGTGGAGTTGTTCGTCGATGCCATGCGGTCGGGATCCATCACCAGCGATCATCTGCGTCGTTCGTCGGCAGGCCTGTTCGTGTCGTATCCGGACGAATTCGCTACGGCTGTGGTGAGCCTCGCAAGGGAGCAGCCCGACTCACCCGGACTCGAGTACGTGCTTCGGGAGGTGATGTTCCGGGTCTACGACCTTGAGAGTGACGACAGCGGAATCAGCCCTGGTGTGCAGATGGACATTCGGGCTGAGTT
This sequence comes from Gemmatimonadota bacterium, assembly GCA_029879725.1. Classification (GTDB taxonomy): domain Bacteria; phylum Gemmatimonadota; class Gemmatimonadetes; order Longimicrobiales; family Gaopeijiaceae; genus JAOUPR01. Next base: position 22,874 of record JAOUPR010000022.1, read on the forward strand.
GCAGCGTATCGTGGACGAGATCCCTTCCAGTTCGTCTCCGGTGGGTAGGCTTATTGAAATATACGCAGCCAAGATTCGGAATGGCGGGTGACAAGAGACTTTCGCCGACCTCTACCGCCCCTCCAACCCCACGAACTCCCCCGCGTCCACCCTTCCATCCCGCACCTGGTAGACCGTGACGCCCGAAAGGGGGTCACGGTCACCACCGGCCCCCGCGGCGGGAACCACCACCGCGGCCGCCGTCTCGAAGCGCAGCGTACCCGGATGAGTCGCGTACTCGATGACCTCGCTCACATGAATGTGCCCGGCCAGCGCCACCTCGAGCCGGCCTCCGACACGACTCAGAACCTCCTCGTAGTTGGACACCACATGACGGAACCGGTCGACCCCGTCCACACGGATCGGGGTGGGTGCCACTCCGGCGTCCACGAATCCGTAGCGCGTCATTTTCGCGCTCACGAAGGGGATGTGGTTGAAGGTCACCACGGGCGTTCTGGCGGGGGCGTGCTCCATCCTCGCCTCGATCCACTGGAGCCGTAGCGAGTCCACCTGTCCGTAGTCCCAGAGGTCTTCGTGGTCCACGGTGTCCAGACCCAGGAAGAGCACGCCGCCGGAGAAGAGGGGGTAGTAGTTGGGCCCCGGTAGGCGCGCTACACACGGTTTCCGTACAGGTGGAGCCAGGTCGATTTCCAAGCTGGGGTGGTTCGGCTCGAGCCCAACACCACGAAGAACAACGAGGGCCGGGAATTCCCGTTCTCTGCGCTCCCGGCGCTACGGGAGCTATTGGAGGCCCAGCGGGAGTGTACGCGCGCCCTGGAGAAGGAAACGAGCCGGATCATCCCGTGGGTGTTCCATCGCGAATGTGAGAGGATCAGGAGCTATCGGTCACAGTGGGACACGGCGCGCGAGGCTGCCTCTAAGGCGGTAGGTACGGCGGGGGCGGGGACACCCCATGTCGACCTCGCCAACCGCCTCGTGCACGACCTGAGGCGCACCGCGGTGCGAAATTTGGAGCGCGCCGGCGTCCCTCGATCCGTCGCCATGAAGCTGACCGGACACAGGACGGAGGCCGTGTACCGCCGCTACGCCATCGTCTCGAAGTCGGATCTTGAGGAAGGAGTGGAGAAGCTGGCGAGGCTTCACGAGGCCCGGGCCACGGGATGGTTGACGAGCAGCCGGCGCTTCGTTCGGGGAAGATAGGGCTACACTTGGGCTACACTCGGCCTTTTGGGGCTGGGTGGGACGAGGCCTCGAAAAGCGGTAGATTGATCCGCTGCAATCAGATAGGATACATCAGACCCGGTAGCTCAGCTGGTAGAGCAACGGACTTTTAATCCGTAGGTCCTGGGTTCGATCCCCAGCCGGGTCACTTCCTGCCCGAACCGTGGAGGCGCGCGGGTGCGCCGAGGAGGGTCGGGTGATGCGAGACGATGCCAGAGCGCCGCTTTCCCCACAGAGAATGGCCGTGGTACCTCCCGAGCTCATGGAAGCCATGCGGGAGGCCGTCCTGGACGAGGACTTCGATGGTCTGTACGAACTCATCGACGGGGTTGGAGAACACGACGCCGAGGTCGCGGAATACCTTCGTGGCCTCGTGGAGGAGTACGACAAGGACGCCCTCCACGACGTGTTCGACGTGCGAGGGCGCTGAGAGGAGCGTGCACCGGTGGGCGGGAGTGCGTGGATGGCTCGCCGTCTTCCTCGCCGGCGTATCGGGTGCGTGCGGGCGCAGTGACGCCCCCCCTCCGAACGGGGAGTGGTGGGCTTCGGTCCGCGACAGTGTGGCCGGGATGATGGCGGACGTGTCCCGGGACCTGGCCGCCGACGGTCCCTCCGCCTGGCTTCGGTACTTCGAGGAGTCGTCGTCCTTCTTCATGGCGTCCGACGGGCGTTCCGTTTTTCCGACCCACGCCGCCGCCGACGAGGCGGTGGCGGATCTCGCGCTGGCCTTCACCCGTGTCGACATCCAGTGGATCGACCTGCGCGTCGAGCCCCTCGTTCCGGGGTTCGCCGTGGTGGGGACCGGGTACCATGAGATCCTCACGGACACGGCCGGCGGCACCGTGGAGTTCGGCGGCTTCATGACCGGAGTGGCCCGACACGGCCCCGACGGGTGGCGCCTGCGCAACCTCCACTGGTCCAGTCCCGTTCCGGGCTCCGATGGCTAGCGGCATGGACGACGCCACGCCCGACCTCGGGTTCATCGAGCCGTACTTCCTCGGCCCGGCCGCGGAGAACGACCAGTTCCTCGAGAGTCTCCTGGTGGAGTTTCTCCGGGACCACGTGTACTGGCGGCGGAACTTCCACCCGGACGACGGTTTCCGCATTGACGCCGGGGCGCGGAACCGGCCGGAATACCTGGCCTTCCAGGCGAAGGTGAGGGCGGAGTTGTACAAGCTCAGCGCCAAGCTCAAGCACGCGGTGCCCTTCTTCCACCCCCGGTACGTCGGGCACATGACCGGCGACCTCCTCCTTCCCGGCGTGGTGGCCAAGCTCCTGACCACGCTCTACAACCCCAACAACGTGAGCGAGGAGGCCGCGCCCGTCACCCTGGAGATGGAACTCCAGGTGGGAGAGCAACTGGCCCGCATGTTCGGATATTCGGTGGACCCGGACGCCGAGCCGTGCGCGTGGGGGCACCTCACGGGTGGCGGAACGGTGGCCAACTACGAGGCGCTGTGGAACTTCCGTTCGGTGAAGTTCTACGGGATCGCCCTCCAGGAGGGCGCGCGGGCGTGCGGGCTCGACCCGGACGGGGTGGGGCCGGGGGGGAAGAAGCTCTCGGAGTGCTCCCGGTGGGAGCTTCTGAACCTCTCCATCGACGACACCATCGCGCTGCGCAGGAGGATGGCTTCGGCGCTCCACGGAAAGGTGACGCCGCAGGAGTTCCACCTCTTCTCCCAGGCGGTGCGCAAGCGCCGCCTCGAGCACCTGGGCACGGCGGGGTTCTTCCTGGAGCACCGGGACATCGCGCCCCCCCAAGTCCTGGTCTCCGCTTCCGCCCACTACTCCTGGGCGAAGGGGATGAAGGCCCTGGGGTTGGGAACCGCCAACCTGATCACGGTGGCGGTGGACGACCATATGCGGATGGATCCGGGTCATCTGGAGGAGTGTCTGGCCGACGCGTTGGAGAACGAGGTGCCCGTCCTGGCGGTGGTGGGGATGCTGGGCACCACCGAGTTCGGGACGGTGGACCCCATCCACCGCATCGTGGAGGCGAGGGAAGGGTGGCGCGCCCGGGGGTGTGATTTCGGGATCCACGTGGACGGTGCCTGGGGCGGCTACCTCACGTCGGTGTTCCGCCGTCCCGACGGGTCGTTCCACGACCGGGAAGAGGTCCGTGAGGGCTTCGCCCACTTCCCCTCCGAGGTCCTGTACGACGCGTTCCGGGCCCTCCCCCAGGCGGACTCCATCACGGTGGATCCCCACAAGCTGGGGTACATCCCGTATCCGGCGGGCGCGTTCGTGGCCCGGAACCGGGAGGTCGTGGATTTCATCGCCCAGGAGGCGGCGTACGTCTTCGATCTCGGGGACGCCCATGACGAGGTTCCCCGCTCGCAGAAGCTGAGGAACCTGGGACAATACATCCTCGAGGGCTCCAAGCCGGGCGCGGCCGCCGCGGCCGTGCACGTGACCCACTCGGTCATCCCCCTCGATTCGGACGGGCTGGGCCGGCTGCTGAAGCTCACCGTGCGGGCGTGCGAAGGGTTCTACGACAGCGTCGGGACGGTGCGGGAGCGCTGGGAGGATCGCGTGCGCCTCTGCGTTCCCTTCGAGCCGGACTCGAACCTCGTGTGCCTGGCGCTGAATCCATCCGGGAACACCAGCCTGGCGGTGATGAACCGGTTCGGCCGCGAGGTCTTCCGCCGCATGAAGGTGGACGCGGGGCAGCCGGTGCAGATGAAGACCTTCATCGGGTCGTACACGTCGCTCCTCAAGGAGAACCTCCCCGGTTCCCAGGCCGACCGGATCCTCGCCTCGCTGGAGCTGGATCCCTCCACCTTCCGTCTCTTCCCCGAAGATCCCCGCCGTGAGTCCGACCACATCTTCCTCCTTCGTCACACCCTCATGAACCCCTGGTTCCTCTCCGGGCCCGGGAAGGGGAGCTACCTCGACGCCTACTGGGCGTATCTCGGCGAAGTGGTGGACGAGGTCCTGGAGGAAGCGAGCTACCTCGGCTGATCCACCTGAAGACAGAATGGCCGAAACAGGGCACGATGTGGTCAATCTGGCGGAACGTGGAATGCCTCGGCCGTCTGTCGTGTTCTTTGTAAGTTGTGGTTCTGCAGTGGTTTGCCACCGTATGGCCTTTCTGGCATACCCCTTGCCTCATACCCGTGCAGACCTGAGGGCGGATTCCCGGTCGACCGGAATGGCCGGGGCGCCCGCTTCGCTCCTCCCCCCCAGGACCCCGGACCCCGTGTCCGGGATGCGCGCCCCCCCCGGCTGGTGTGGAGTCGGCTCTCCCGAGTAGAGGGAGGGTCGGCCATACATGGACGCGCACGTTCCTCGTGAGAGGGAAGACGAAGTGGAAAAGGGCGAATTGGGTGGTGGCTCATCCGAGGTACCCATCCGGGTGCTCATCGCGGACGACGACGAGGGTCATCGCGTACTCCTGACCGAGTTTCTCCGGCGTAGTCCGGACTTCCGGGTGGAGACACGGGCCGTGGCGGACGGCCGCAAGGCGCTCGCCGCGCTCCGCGAGGAGGTGTTCGACGTGGCGCTCCTCGACCTCGACATGCCCGACATGGACGGACTGGAGGTGTTTCAGGCCATCGCCTCCGACCCGACCCGGGCCCAGGTCATCTTCGTGTCGGGGAGAGGAACCGTCGCGGCGGCCACGGAGGCCATGAAGATCGGCGCGTACGACTTCGTGGAGAAGCCCGTGCACGCCTCCCGGCTCAACGCCCTGGTGCATCGCGCCGCGGAGTCGCACCGTCTCCATACCCGCTCCGCCCGTCTCGGCGCCCTGGTCCGGAGGGGATCGGGAGACCCGGGGATCGTCACCCAGGACCCCCGTATGCACGGAGTCCTGGAGGTGGTCAAGCGAGTGGCGCCGTCCGACGTGTCCGTGCTGGTGGTGGGCGAGTCGGGGACGGGGAAGGAACTCGTGGCGCGGCAGATCCACCGGAACTCGGGGCGGGAGGGTGAACCGCTCGTGGCGCTCAACTGTGCGGCGGTGCCCGGCGCCCTCGCCGAGTCCGAGTTGTTCGGGCACGAGAAGGGAGCGTTCACGGGAGCGGTGGACCGGAAGATGGGGCTGGTGGAGATGTCCGACGGCGGCACCCTGTTCCTCGACGAGGTCGGGGACATGGACGCCTCTCTTCAGGTCAAGCTCCTTCGGACCCTGGAGTCGAAGAGGTTCCGGCGCGTGGGTGGACTTCAGGAACTCACGGCCGCCTTCCGTCTGGTGTCGGCCACCAACCGGCCTCTCCAGGATCTCGTGAAATCCGGGCGATTCCGGGGCGACCTCTACTACCGCATCAACGCCGTCGTGCTCGAACTGCCCCCCCTGCGTGAGCGGCCCGACGATATTCCTCTCCTGACCCGGCACTTCCTGGAGGAACTCCATCCCTCCGAGTCGGAGGAGTGGACCATCACCGACGACGCCCTGAAGGTGCTGGGCGCGTACGCGTGGCCCGGGAACATCCGGGAGCTGCGCAACGTGGTGGAGAGGGCGTCCATCTTCGCGGAGGGGCGCGTGATCCGGCGCGAGGACCTGGGGTCGTCCCTCACGTCCGGCAAACGGTCCGGGGGTGGGCCGGGTCCCTCGCACGGGCAGCCGCTCCCCCACCTGAACCTGGAGCTCCTCGAGCGCCGTGCCATCGACGAGGCATTGGAGATGTGCGGGTGGCACCAGGGAGACGCCGCGGATACCCTGGGAATCTCTTCCCGGACCCTCCACCGCAAGATCCGGAAGTACGGTCTGATCCGGCCCCGGAATTCCTATTGACGGTGCAGGGTCAGCGCAGGCGGGCCGAGTAGGTGACGGAGAAGGTTTCGCCCGCGCCCTCCTCCGTGACGAAGAGCTCCGCCCCGCCGTCCGTCCGGAACACGACCTTCATGTATCCGGGCCGGACCGCGCCGTAGAGGATCCCCGGCACTTCCGAAACCGGTGAGAGCTTGCTCCCCGCCCCGCTCACCAGGCTCCACCGGGGAGCCGAGGGGTCCTCGCCACCCTGGTGGACCTGGAGCGAGTGGTCGTGGCCGCCGGCGAAGAGGAGGGGTCGCCCGGCACCCAAGAACGCTTCGCGGAGATCCTGCAGGTAGGCCCGGTACGGGGACGAGTTGAGGTCCTGTACGGCGGCGCCGGCTTTGCGCAGGATCCAGAAGGGGTCGAGCCCGTTCTCCCGTCCGCCTCCATGGGGCCCTCCCGACGCGAAGGGGTGGTGGGCCGCCACCAGGACGTTCCGTCCGCCGGCGGCGGAAAGCGCCTCCTCCAGAGCCTCGACGACGTTGGCGCGCTCCTCCTCTCCGGGCTGCTGGAGCCACCAGTCGCCGTCGAGCGCGATGATCCGGACCGTGCCACCCAGGTCCATCACGGCGGGTCCGGGCTCACCAGCGGCCGGCAGGAGCCGAACGGGCGCGGAGGTGCGTTCCGCGACCTCGTCGAGGTGGGAAGCGAGGCCCTCCACCCGGGCCACGCCCGCCGGGCCCCGGGCGTTTCCCCAATCATGGTTTCCCGCCAGGAAGATCCCCCGGGCCCCCCGGGCCGTGGCCTCCGGGCCTTGCACGGTCCAGATCTGCGCGTGGAGGCGGGCCGAGTCCCGGGGGAAGTCGGCGTGCCCCCTCGGATGGAGGCCTTCCGGGTACACGAGGTCCCCCAGGAAGAGCACCGATACCGCCGCCGAGGCGGGGAGGGTGGCGCTCCACTCCTCGACGTCCTCCCTCAGGCGACGCACCAGGGGCGAGGAGTCCACCGTGGCCTCGCCGGCGTCTCCGACCAGGAACACCACCGCGTCGACCTCCGCCGGTGGGGTGCCCACTATGGGGTCGAAGGACGGAGGAGCGAAGAACGGCCCTCCACACGACCACGCCGGAAGGACCCAGGCCAGGAGGGCGGCGAACCCGGCCCACCGGGTGGCCCGACCCCACGGTCGCAAGGGGAATCCCCTCATGGCCCCACCGGGAGGATCAGGGAGATCACGATCCAGGGCTCTCCGGCGTCGGGGGTACGGGCCAGCCCCATGGCGGTGCCTGCGAGGAGCCCCACCGCGCCGCCCATGATCGCTCCGGCCCACGCGTCCGTCCCGTCGTCGCCCACCATCGGCCCGAGCAGGGCACCCACGACGGCGCCCGTGCCGAACCCGAGGAGCCCTCCTCGCACCGACTCCCCGAAGCGGGGGTGATCGTTCCGGGCGAGCCACGTCCCGCCCGCCACGGCCAGGGGAACGGGAAGGATCTCCCACACCAGAGGATTCGGGGAATGGTGGAAATGACCCATGCGCGAGCCCAGCGTCAGGAGCCCCAGAGTCACGACCCCTCCCGACCCCACACCCCACGCCGCGCCTTCCAGGGTGGGAGGGGCGGACTGGGCCGAGGCGACGCGGGGCACCGTGAAGGTGGCGAGGGCCACGGCAACGGCCACCAGGGTGTGGGTCGATGTGCTTCTCACGCGGGACCTCGGCACGGGGTGATCGAAGTGTGCTAAGTCTACGCGATCGGATCGGGGAAGGCATGGGGGGCGCCCCGGTCCTCCCGCCCTTGCGGAAGGCGGGGCCCCGAGCGTCTTATGGGGTCCACCACCCTCGAAAATCAGGAGGCTCCATGCTTCGCACGTCCGCGTGGGCCGGCGCGCTCGCCCTGGCTCTCTTCTCGTCCATCCCCGCCTCGGCCCAGGAGTACGACCTGGTCCTCCGGGGAGGGCGCGTCATGGACCCCGAGTCGGGGCTGGACGCCGTGATGAACGTGGGGATCCGGGACGGCCGCATCGCCGCCATCGCCGCCGACCCGCTGACGGGCGCCGAGGTGGTGGACGTGTCCGGGTTGGTGGTGGCGCCGGGGTTCGTGGACCTCCACGCCCATGGACAGGACCCCTTCAGCCGCGACCTCCAGGTGCGCGACGGCGTCACCACGGCTCTGGAGCTGGAGGGAGGCGTGTACCCGGTGGGCGAGTGGTACGCGGAGCGTGAGGGGCAGTGGCGCATCAACTTCGGGGCCACGGTCTCCCACGGCGGGATCCGCCGGACCGTCTTCGGAGACGATGCCCGGGGCGCGGTCTACCAGGAGGCCACGCCGGAGCAGGTGGCCCGCATGCGCGAGTTGGTGGCCGAGGGACTGGCCCAGGGGGCCATCGGGGTGGGGATGGGGATCCAATACACCCCCGGGGCGAGCCGCGAGGAGATCTTCCGCGTGTTCCAGACGGCGGGCGCGTTCGGCGTCACCACCTTCGTCCACATCCGCTACATGGGGCGAACGGAGCCGGAGAGCAGCATCTCGGCGGTGCAGGAGATGATCGCCGACGCGGCGGGCGCCAACACATCGGTGCACATCGTCCACATCGGGAGCAGCGGACTGACGCAGATCCCCGTGCTCCTGGACATGATCACGGCCGCCCGCGAGCAGGGCGTGGACGTGACCACCGAGGTCTATCCGTACACGGCGGCGTCCACCAGCATCGAGTCGGCCATCTTCGATCTCGGGTGGCGGGCGCGCACCGGGGGCGACTACCACGACATCGAGTGGGTGGCCACCGGCGAGCGTCTGGACTCGGTCTCCTTCATGGAGAAGCGCGAGGAGAAGGGAATCATCATCGCCCACATCATCCCCGAGGACGGGATGGAAGCGGCGTTGGCCCACCCCGCCGTCCTGGTGGCTTCCGACGGCGTGGGCTTCGTCAACGGGAGGGCGCACCCGCGGGGCGCGGGTACCTTCGCCCGGGTGCTGGGGCGGTACGCACGGGACGGGGGAACGCTCTCCCTCATGGACGCCCTGCGGAAGATGACGCTCATGCCCGCCCGGCGCCTGGAGACCGCCATGCCCGACATGCGCCGCAAGGGGCGGGTCGCCGTGGGCGCGGACGCGGACCTGACCCTCTTCGATCCGACCACGGTCATCGATCGGGCCACCTTCGCCGAGCCGGCGCAGCCGTCCGCGGGGATTCCCCACGTGATCGTGGGAGGGGAATTCGTGGTGCGGGACGGCGAACTGGTGGAAGGCGTGATGCCGGGGAAGGCGGTGCGCAGACGGCCGGTGAGTTGATCGGCCCGCGTCGGGGATGCCGAGTTGCGGACCGGGCGGACCTGAGCGAACGTTTCACCTGGCGGCGAAACCCATGCGCGCCGTGACCCGTACGAGAACCCCGATGATACGATCACCGCTCCGAATCTCGTGTTCCTGCGCTGCTGTGCTGTTCCTTTCCGCGTGCGGCGGCACCGGAGGGACGGGCTCGGCCGCGCCGGCGCCACCGGCCGCGGCTTCCACCGCGCAACTCGAGGCGCTCTACCATGCCCGCCAGGCCGAAGCCCTCGACCGGGTGAGCGAGGCCGACGTCGAATTCCTCACCGGGATGATCTTCCACCATGCGCAGGCGCTGGTGATGTCCGCGTGGGCGCCGACCAACGGGGCGAGCGCGAGCATCCGCACGCTGGCGTCACGGATCATCAATGCCCAGAAGGACGAGATCCACAACATGCAGGTGTGGCTGCGCGACCGAAGCCGGCCCGTCCCCGAGGTCGACGACTCCGGGGCCACGCGCATGCCCGGGGCCGAGGGCCACGCGATGCACGGGATGGATCACGGGATGGATCACGGGATGATCATGCCCGGGATGCTTTCTCCGGAGCAGATGCGGGAGCTGGAGGGCGCCTCGGGCCCCGACTTCGATCGCCTGTTCCTCACCTATATGATCCAGCACCACCAGGGCGCCGTCGGCATGGTGCACGAGCTCTTCGCGAAGGACGGCGCCGCCCAGGACGAGTTGATCTTCAAGCTCGCGTCCGACATCCAGGTGGATCAGATTACCGAGATCAACCGGATGCAACTCATGCTCGACGCGCTCCCCGGCGCTGAGCGTTTCGACTGACCACCCTCCGACCCACCCGACCCAGGAAGGCGACATGACCCGTACCCGTTCCGTGCGTCCCGGCATCAGCCGACTCGGCGCCCACCTGACCCTCCCGCTCATGGCGGGCGTGCTCGTTCTCGCCGGCTGTGGAGGCTACCAGCCGGCACCCATGGAGACCGCCGCGCCGACGGCGCTCCGCCCTCTCCGCGTCAACGCTCCCACCCCCGACCCGCGCGTGGGCCTGGCGCCGGGACTGTTCGACGCGGCCGAGGCGGCCTGGAACCTTCGGGTTCTGTCGTCCACGACACCGCCGGAGTCCTTCGTCGGGGTCACCAACTCCGATCTGGCGTTCAAGGGGAACTACGCCATCCAGGGGAACTACAACGGCGTGCAGGTCTGGGACATTTCGAACCCGTCCCAGCCGTCCCTCGTCATCGACTACGTCTGCCCGGCGTCGCAGAGCGACGTCTCCGTGTACGGGAACCTCCTGTTCGTCTCGGGTGAGGGGATGGGGGGGCGTCTCGACTGCGGCACGGAGGGCGTGCCGGAGGCGGTGAGCACGGAGCGGCTGCGCGGGATCCGCATCTTCGACATCACCGACATCCGGAGCCCGAAGTACGTCTCCAACGTGCAGACGTGCCGTGGATCGCACACCCACACCGTGCTCGAGCATCCGGGGGACCGGGAGAACGTCTACATCTACGTGTCGGGCTCCGCTCCCGTGCGTCCGTCCGAGGAATTGCCCGGGTGTTCCGGCGCGCTCCCCGGCGAAGATCCGAACTCGGCGCTCTTCCGCATCGAGGTGATCCGCGTGCCGGTGGCGCATCCCGAGCAGGCGGCCATCGTGAGCTCGCCGCGGATCTTCAACGACCTGGTCGCCCCTCCCGGACACGGGCTGGCGCCCGATGATCTGGCGGCCATCGAGGCGGCTCGTGCGCGGGGCGCGTTCGTGGCGGAGATCGGGGGCCAGGCGATGGTCCTCCCCGATCGCTTCACCGGACCGCTCCTGGACAGCATCGTCGCGGCGCGGGGAGGCGAAGGCGCTCCCACGGCCGCCGACAGCTCGGCGCTCCGGTCCGGAATCCCGGACATCATCGCGACCATGATGGGGCAGGGTGGTGACCGCAGGATGATGGGGCCCACGCAGTGCCACGACATCACGGTGTACCCCGCCATGGGGCTGGCCGGTGGGGCCTGTGAGGGGTACGGACTCCTCCTGGACATCCGGAATCCCACGGCGCCGACGCGTCTGGCGGCCGTGGCCGATTCCAACTTCGCCTACTGGCACTCCGCCACGTTCAGCAACGACGGAAAGAAGGTGGTCTTCACCGACGAGTGGGGCGGGGGTGGCGCGCCGAAGTGCCGGGCCTCCGATCCGCGGGAGTGGGGCGCCAACGCCATCTTCACCATCGAAGACGGGGAGATGGAGTTCCAGAGCTACTACAAGCTCCCCGCGCCCCAGACGCCCGAGGAGAACTGCGTGGCCCACAACGGGTCCCTCATTCCCGTGCCCGGGCGGGACATCATGGTACAGGGGTGGTACCAGGGTGGAATTTCGATCTTCGACTGGACCAATCCGGGCAGACCCGTGGAGATCGCCTTCCACGATCGCGGCCCCGTGGACGGGGAGCGGATGCGGATGGGTGGAAGCTGGTCGGTCTACTGGTACAACGGCGTGATCGTCAGCTCCGAGATCGCCCGCGGCCTGGACATCTTCGAGCTCACGCCCAGTGACGTCCTGTCGCAGAACGAGATCGACGCCGCCAAGTCGGTGCGTCTGAACCATCTCAACTCCCAGGGGCAGCCGCACTTCGAATGGCCCCACACCTTCGCGCTGGCCCGGGCGTATCTCGATCAGCTCGAGCGGTCCGGCGCCATGGCGGCGGCACGGGTCACGGCCGTGCGGGAAGCGCTCGCCGCCGCGGAGGGGACGTCGCGCACCGCGAGGCGCGGATCGCTGACCACGCTCGCCGACGAACTCGATGGAGAGGCCGCCCGGTCTCTCGACGCCGCCAAGGTGCGGATGCTCGCCGAGGCGGTGAGGGGTCTGGCCCAGTAGAGACGACCCGGAAGGTCATCACGTCGGCGGCCCGGAGGGGATGGTTTCCCTCCGGGCCGCCGTCGTGCGTCAGGGAGCGGCCGTGCTCGCCGTCTTCGCCTTCCCCTTCTCGTACACCAGGAACGAGACCAGATACGCGAGGAGCGCGACCAGCGCCAGCGCCTTGAGTCCGAGGGACATGGAGAAGAACTCGAGCAAGCCTCCGACCACCGCGCCCAGAAGGTTCCAACCGAAGGCGAGATCCGCGTGCTCACGGACCTTGAATCGGTGGGCGAAACAGATGGACGCGAAGAAGATGGGCGTTCCGACGTAGGCCACCGAAAGTGCCAGACGGAGCAGCATTCCGCGCTCGATGAGCAGGTCCACGGGGATGAAGTAGGTCACCAGGAGAGAGACCACGAGTCCAGCCGTGGCGACCCGCCACGGCACCGGCGCCAGTTCCATGAGCACCGTTCCCACGAGGATCGTGAGCAGGATCGACCCGAACACCACCGCGCTGGTGAGCCAGGTCGCACCCCAAACCAGGTTGATGGCGGTGACGAACTTGGTTTCGATGAGGAGGAAGGCGACTCCGTAGAGGAACATCTCCCAGTCCACCGCCCCGCGCTCCAGGGCACTCCGGCGCAGCTCCGGCGACACCACCCATACCGCTACCACGGCCAGCACGGTGATGAGCAGGATGAGAGAGAGGTAGAACACGTTGACCGAGGGACCCGGCAGGTAGAGATAGGGCCAGTCGTCCGTCGGATGATGCTCCAGGGGAAGAGCCTCGTCGATGTAGGCCCGCTCACTCTCCGTATCGTTGTTCCGCAGGTGAGCGAAACTCGGGCCCGCCATGTAGATACGGTTGAACATCTGATACTCACCCACGAACACCGTGGGAAGGAGTCCGAAGGATCGGGCCAGAATGCCCACCAGGTGCCCGTTGATGTACTCCTCTCCCACCATGAAATACATCACCATCCCGCCGTCTGGCGCGAGCCGACGGCGCGCGGCGTCGATGGACTCCTGGGTGTACACGAAGTTGTCCAGGCGCACGTTGGACAGCGCCGACAAGCGGGTCATGGAGTCCAGCGTACCGAATACGATGAGGTCGTATACCTCGTCGGTGTCGTTGAGGTAGGTACGCGCGTCCGTGTTGATGACTCGGACCCGGGGTGAGTCGTAGGGTCGATTCGGGTGCCCGTCGCGCCCGATTTCGATGATCACCGGGTCGATTTCCACGGCATGGATCTCTTCGACACCTTCGTCCAACGCGACGGCGACATCGTTCCCGGATCCCGCGCCGAGGATCAGGACCTTCTTCGGTGTCTCGTCGAGGAGGCGGTACGGCATGTGATAGCCGCGCCGGATCGCACCGTGTGCCGGACTCCCCACCTCCGTGCCCATGGCCAGGTCGACGGGCGTCTGGTGGAGCGATCCGTTGGCCAGGATACGGAAGCCGGGGATGATCGCGATGGAGTCGGTCGTGAGCGCGTAGTACGGGCTGTAGTGCTCCGATCGATCCGCTCTGCTCACCCCTGCGAGGAGAACGACGAAGGCCACGGCGCCCATTCCCCGCCGGACCGGTGACCCACGCACCACCAACAGCCCGATACCCGCGATCACCGCGAACCATACGAGCGGTCCCGTGTGAAGAAAGGAGGCGACGGCGAAGAGGACGACACCCGCCAGTGATCCGGCCAGGTCGAGGCTGTAGCCCCACAGGGCGCTCGACTTCTCACGGAACGTGTCCAACCGCTGGCCGATGTACTGGCCAAGGGGCATGAACGATCCCGCCACGAGCACGAATATGAGCACGATGGGGAGCCGGATCCCCGTCACGACCGGCGCGGTCGCGTCCAGGTCCGAATACAGGAGCCAGAGGTGTTCACTCACGTCTTCGGCCGTGAACGCCACCCCGGACAGGGCGATGCTGGCGCCGGCGAGCGCCAGCAAAGACACGGGCCAGAGCCAGAAGAACGACTTCCGACGCGCGGTGAGGGCGCCGAGACCGAGTCCGAGGAACGCTGCGATCAACACCAGGTTGGGAAAATACGCGGCCACGCGGACCTGGGTGGGAATCCAACGAATCAACGCGAGTTCCTGGAACAGGACCGCGAAGGACGCGCCGATCAACTCGAGACCGGGGCGGATGAGTGGTGCCTGGGGCCGGGGCAGCTTCATGGGCGCTCGGAATGAAATTGTAGACGCCCGAATGGGGGGGAAAGAAAAAATGGACCCTGATGGGGGGCGATGCAAGCTCGTGGCCGGGGCGCCCGACCCTGCGGCGGGCGCCCCGGTGCATCAGCGATGGGGTTTCAGGTGCATCTCCCGGGTCTCCGTCACGGCCACATCCAGAAGGTGACGTCCACGCGACCGTCCCCGTCCTGGTCGACGAATTCCGCGATGGGAAGGCCGTCCGCGGTCACGGCGAGGACGCGTCCCCCCGAGTAGGGGTAGATCCACACGCCCCTCAGGCGGCCCCGTGCTCCGACCTCCTCGGCGTGGTCACGCAGCTGGCCGTAGCGCCGCTTCCGCAGGAGATCCCTGAGGTCGTGGCCGTCCAGGTAGCGCCGCTCCTCGAGGCGTCCGAGCTTGCGGAAGCGGAAGCGTTCGTACGACACGTGTACGTAGCGCGCCGACGCCATGGGTTCCGGGGAGGCCACGTCCCGATCGAAGACACGGATCTCGGCGCGGATCGGTCCCACGCGCACCGTGCCTCGTCCGCCCACCCGAACATCCTGGGCCGCCGTGGGTGTGGCGGTCAGGAGCATGCACAGCAAGGCCCATCTTTCGATTCGCTTGGCGCTCATGGTACGGTCCTCTTCCAGAGGGATGTAGGGATACCTCCGCCCCGCTCCCAGGGAATTGCAATGCGCGTGCCACACCGACGTCTCCTGGATCCTGGGCCTCCCGGGGGCCGACGAGGCCGGAACGACCACGAAGAGCGTCCTCTATAGTGGACATTCTCTCTCTACGCCATCTCCACGCTCCGGTCCGACCCCGTGCGTGCCGCCGGGCTCTGGCCTCCCGGGCCGAAGCCCACCACTTTGCACCCGACGCACCCCATCCCGGAGACGCACCCATGCGGATCGTACGCACGCTCGCCACCCAGATCTTCCTGACGACGGTACTCGGCACCGCCGTCGCTCCCCTCACCGCCCAGGCTCCCACCGACGCGCCGGTCCAGGTGGACCGCCTCTTCGAGGATTGGAGCACGGTGGAGAGCCCTGGATGCGCGGTGGCGGTGGCGGAGAAGGGGCTCACCGTCCTCTCCCGGGCCTACGGGATGGCGGATCTGGAGCACGGCATTCCCAACACGCCCGGCACCATCTTCGAGGGCGGCTCGCTGTCGAAGCAGTTCACTTCGGCGGCCATCGTCCTCCTGGCCCTGGACGGGAAGCTTTCCCTGGACGATGACGTCCGGGCGTACCTTCCCGAGGTTCCCGACTACGGGCACGTCATCACCCTCCATCACCTCATGACCCACACCAGCGGGCTGCGGGATTGGGGGAGCGTGGCGGAGATCTCGGGGTGGGGAAGGGAAGAGCGCAGCCATGGCCACGCCGACGTCCTGGACATCGTGAGCCGGCAGAGCGCGCTCAACTACGAGCCCGGGCATGAGTACTCGTACACGAACACGGGATACAACCTCCTGGCCATGATCGTGGACCGGGTGAGCGGGATGTCCTTCGCCGAGTTCTCCAGGAAGCGGATCTTCGAGCCCCTGGGGATGACGCATACCCAGTGGCGCGACGACTACAGGCGCATCGTTCCTGATCGCAGCACGGCGTACGACGCCCGCGCCGACGGCACCTGGGCCATCAATCGTCCCATCGAGAACGTCCATGGAAACGGAGGGATCCTCACCACGGTGGGGGACCTGACCATCTGGAACCAGGCGCTGGACGACGCGCGCTTCGGCCCCGAGTTCATGCGGATGATGCTTCGCCAGGGGAAGCTGAACGACGGGTCCACCATCATCTACGCCGGTGGGCTCCAGGTGGGGAGCTTCGCGGGGGTGCCGTCGGTGACCCACACGGGCGCCACCGCGGGATACCGGGCCTTCCTGGGGCGCTACCCGGAGCAGGGGCTGTCCGTGGCCATGCTGTGCAACGCGTCCAACATCAACCGAGGCGTGTCGGGAGGGCGCATCGCCCGGATCTTCCTGGGCGGCGCGGCGCGGGACGATGCCGCTCCCGAGGGGGTCCGGGTGTCCGCGGATGCCCTGCGACGGCTGGCCGGGCTGTACCGGGAGCCGGTCTCGGGGGACCCCATGCGGCTCTCGGTGGAAGATGGAGCGCTGAGGATGGACGGCCGGGCGACGTTGATCCCGGTGGGCGATGGTGTGTTCCAGGTCGGGTCGGCCGACCGGCGCTTCGTGGTGGAGCCGACTCCAGGAGGGCGTCCGCGCATCCGGGTGGAGGGGTGGGAGTACACCCGGCGCTTCTACGAGCCCGTGGACGACTTCGCCCCCGGCGAGGAGGATCTCCAGGGGTATGCCGGGACCTACCACAGCCACGACGCGGAAACCACCTACGTGGTGAAGGTGGAGGACGGCGCGCTGGTGACGTGGCAGAGGCCCAACACGACCCACACGCTCGAGCCGGTCTACCCCGACGCCTTCGAGTCGGACTCCGGGGGAATCATCCGGTTCCGCCGGGACGACACCGGGGCGGTCACCGCGTTGAGCTTGAGCTTTCCCCGGGTCTTCGACATGCGTTTCGACAAGGTGGACGGCCGCTGACATGGGGAGAACTCCGATGATGCGTGTCCTGGTCCCCCTGGCCCTGATGGTGGCCGCCGCGCCGTTGTCGGGGGCGCAGGAATCCTCCGATCCCGGAGAGGAGTACTCCATCGACGCGATCCGCTACGGCACCATCCGGGGATTCCCCCTCTCCGGGCTGGTCATGGGTGCGCCGGCGGAGGAGCGGGTGGACATCTCCATGGCGTTCTGGCTCATCCGGGGGAAGGGGCGGGTGATCCTCTTCGACACGGGGTTCCACCGACCCCGGTGGTTCGAGCGATTCGACCTGGACGATTACCTGAGGCCCGATTCCGCCTTGATGGAAGCCGGGGTGGACCCCGCGGACGTGACGGACGTCATCGTGAGCCACGCCCACTGGGATCACATGGGCGGGATCGACCTCTTTCCCGCCGCCACCCTCCGCATCCAGCGCGAGGAGTACGAGTACTACACGGGTCCCGCCTGGCGTGAGGGCGGGCGGAAGGGTGGGATCGACGCCGAGGACATCGCCCACCTGGTGGGGCGTAACATGGCCGGGAAGGTGGCGGTGGTGGAGGGGGACGACGTGGAGATCCTCCCGGGGATTAGGGCCTTCACCGGCGCGCGCCACACCTTCGCGTCCCAGTACGTGCTGGTGGAGGGCGCCGAGCCCATCGTACTGGCGTCCGACAACTGCTACCTCGATCGGAACCTGGCGACCCGTACGGCGGGGGCGACGTTCGATCCGTCCGACAGGGAGGGGAACGTGGCCGCGCTCGGGCGGATGCTCCACCTGGCCGGGTCGGCGGATCGGGTGGTCCCGGGTCACGACCCGTCCCAGTTCCAACGCTTCGCCACGGAAGGGAGGGTGGCCCACGTTCGGGGACGGTAGCGCGACCGCCGCCGGCGAAACCCCGTGTCGCGCGCCAAACCGGAGGGGGCCGCACTAATTCGTTGCGCCGGCCGCGCCGACACTCACATATTGACGACCGCCTTCCTCCCCCCCTTCCCCAGGAGCTGCCGGCGTATGAACCGCACTTCCGTTCCCTGGTTGGCCGCGTGTGCCGTTCTCCTCACCGCGTGCCAGGATACGAACCCGATGGTGGCGCCTCCCGCCGCCACGGATTCCCCCGAGATGCAGTTGTCCCTTGGCCCGGCCCCGCAGGCGGAACGCGTGATGCCGGGGCGTGTCCTCGCCATTCTCCGTCCCGGAGCCGACGCCGTTGCCGTGGCCGGCGACAACGGCCTGGAGTTCGAACACACGGGACGCGGATACAGTGCGTTCCGTGGGGCCGTGGGGAGTGAGCGAGCCCTCGCCGCCCGTCTGGGCGCCGACGCCCGGGTGCTCTCCGCCGAACCCGACTACCTGCGCCAGACCACCGCCATCGATCCCCGGCTGTGGGCGTTCTACAACCCCGGTGGCCTCACGGTGGCCTATACCCGCGGGCCCAACAAGGGGCAGCCCGTGGCCTCGTTCGCGTCGGTGGAGGACGCCGACGAGGACAACGTGGAAGGGTACGGCGCGGGTGGAGCGCCCGTGTCCATCGCCAGCATCGACACGGGAGTGGACTTCGGCCACGCCGAGTTCCTCTCCGGGCAGCTCGTCGCGGGGTGGGACTACTACGACAACGACGCCGACCCCAGTGATTCCCAGGGGCACGGCACCCACACGACGGGGACGATGGTCGGGCGGAACGTGGGCGTGGCCGGAGTGGCCGGCGCCGGCGCCAACGTGACGGTCCACGTCTATCGGGTCTGCGGGGCCCTGGGGTGCCCCACCTCGGCCATCGTGTCGGCGATCTATGACGCCACCGACGCGGGGGTGGTGGCCATGAACCTGAGCCTCGGAGGTGGATCGCTCTCCTCCACGGAGCAGGCCGCCATCCAGTACGCCACCAGTCGCAACGCGCTGGTCATCGCCTCGGCGGGGAACGACGGGACCAGCACGGTGAGCTGCCCGGCCTGCGACCCCAACGCCATCTCGGTGGCGGCGAGCAACTGGCAGGACGGGGCGACCTACTACACCAACTGGGGTGCCGGGCTCGACATCACGGCCCCGGGTGGACAGATGTACTCCAACACGACCGAAGAGGGCGGCATCTACAGTTCCGTGCCCGGGGGGTACGCGTACTACCAGGGCACGTCCATGGCGGCGCCCCAGGTGACGGGGACGGCGGCCATCGTCGCTTCCGTGGCCGGTTTGCAGGGAGCCGCCCTCCGTGCGCGCCTCGAAGGGACCACCGACGACCTCGGAGCGGCCGGGTACGACACCCAGTTCGGATGGGGCCGGCTCAACAGCTACCGTGCCGTGACGGGCTCGACGTTGGACGAGGGGACGCCACCTCCCCCGCCCGCGGGGCTTGCCGCCGGTTTCACGTATTCCTGCAGCGGCCTGACCTGCTCCTTCGACGGTTCGGGCTCCACCGGGAGCCCCACGTCGTACGCCTGGGCCTTCGGTGACGGCGGGTCGGGTTCGGGAGTGACGGTGGCGCACACGTACTCCGGTGTGGGGAGCTATCCCGTCACGCTCACGGTATCCGACGGAACCTCCAGCGACGCCGCCACGCAGACCGTGTCCTGCACGAAGCGTGGTCCCAACGTGCGGTGTAACTGACCGGAAGCGGTCCGGGAGCCCCGGCGGCGTTCGTTTGGCATGAACAGGGGCCCTGCCGGAGATCCGGCAGGGCCCCTCGGCGACCGGGGAGCTGGCGCGACCCGGGGGAAGGCGGCGATCCCGCGCCGGTGTCCGACGTCAGTTCGCGGCTTCCCCCACCGAGCCCACCCGGACGCGGAAGCGCACGACCCGCTGCACGTCGAACTCGTCCCGGGTGACGGCCCACACCCGGTCTCCGTCGATCACCGGCGTGGGGTACACGGAGAACCCATCGGGAGCATGGACCCTTCCGAAGTAAGTACCGTCCTCGCCAAAGACGTCGAAGGCCACCGGCTCGCGCCACCGCGTGGGGCGGGAGCCGTCTTCCCGGGGGTCGAAGTCGGGGTTCTCCTCCTCGAAGCCCTCCTGAGAGACCTGTACCCAGATATGGCCGTCGCGTCCGATCAGTAGGTGCTTGAAGGGAGGCTTCTCATCGGGGATAAGCGGACCGTTCCAGCGCCAGTCTGGATTCAATCGGCGCATGTTCCGGGTCGCCGCCCACTCGTGAGCCTCCTTCTCCCCCGGCTGGACCGCCACCGGCTCGATGTCCCGGGCTATGCGCAGGGGGCCCTCGGGGCGTTCGAGGGTGACCGCGTACCGGGTCGAGAGCCCATGGACGAAGAAGCCACCCGGGTGGAAGGCCCACTCCTCGTCCGGCGAGAAGGGGACGCTGTTGCGCGAGACGCTCACGCCGTCGCCCCTGTTCATCCGCACCTCGATGCTGGGGCTTTCGAAGCCGAGATCAGGGGGGACGAGCGTGTCGCCGGGCGTCCCGTCGGGATAGATGCGGGCGAGGCCCATGCGCCACTCCCGCACATCCGCGGTGGGATCCAGGAGAACGCTCACGTACACGTTGTCCGCGCGATCCTTCCAGAGGGGATGCGAGGTGTTGAACCCGCCCCGCACCACGGTCCACGCGGCGCCGGGTGTCCCCTCCGGGAGGAACTCCTGGAGGCGGGCGTTTCCGGGGTCGCGCACCAGGATGCGACCGTCGCTCAGGATCGCCAGCCCACCGTCGGGGCTCTTGAGCTCGCCCGGCCCCTCTCCCGGTCCTCCCAGCGTGCCCCTGTACACTCCGTCGGCGTCGTACGCCCTGAGCTCGGGAACCTGCCGGTCCACCAGGTACACGGTCGCGTCGGCACCGACCCCGAGGGACACGACGCTCCCCAGGAGGTACTCGAGGTCCCCGTCCATCTCTCCGATGGACATCTCCTCCACCAGATAGGCATCGTGCTCCCAGGCGCTCCCGGCCAGGGTGCGGACGACCACGGTGTCGCCCACGGTGTCGCGAACCACCTGGAGAGTCGTGGTGTCCTGGTGGACACCACCGCACGCCGTCTGCGTCAGCATCAGGAGGGAGACGAAATGAGGTCGGGACCGTCTCTCCGGGATGTGCATGGCGCCTTATCTCCTATTGTTTCGGGAAATGCGTCCCTAGTTGGACGTCGTGCGGAATCGAATGGTTGCCGATGGAGCCAAGTCCCACCGGGACGGTGGCGCCCGCCACCTTGGCGCCGCGGCTCCCGACTCCCCAGATTGCCTCCGTCGATTCCCGGGCCTCCGCGCCCTCGCTCCCGGATATTTCCATGCGCTCGGTTACGCTTCGCCTGGTCATGCTCCTCTTGGTCCTGATCCCCCTTTCGGCGTCGGCTCAGGAGCGCCCCTCGGAGCGCTACGAGGTCACCGACGTCATGATCCGTATGCGCGACGGCGTCCGGCTGAATACCAGGATCGTGGCGCCGCGGGGTGATCACGAGGCGCTCCCCTTCATCTTCAAGCGGACGCCCTACGGGATCTCCGGCGCGGTGGGGCAGCTCGACGGCTCCTTCCGCGAGCTGGCGGAGGAAGGGTACATCTTCGTCTTCCAGGACATCCGCGGGCGGTTCGGGTCGGAGGGGCGGTTCGTGATGCAGCGTCCGGCGCGGGCCCCCGGAGACACGGCGGGGATCGACGAGGGGACGGACACGTGGGACACCATCGACTGGATCCTCCGGAACGTCCCCGGGAACAACGGCCGCGTGGGGATGCTGGGCGTCTCGTACGATGGGTGGACCACCATCCAGGGCGCGCTGGATCCCCATCCCGCTCTCAAGGCCATCTCTCCCCAGGCGTCTCCGGCGGACATGTGGCTGGGGGACGACTTCCACCACAACGGCGCCTTCCGGCTCAGCTACGGCTTCGAGTACGCCGCCATGATGGAGACCTCCAAGGAGACGGAGTCCTTCGCCTTCGACCGGTACGACACCTACGACTGGTACCTGGAGCTGGGGTCGCTGGCCAACGTGAACGAAAGCGTTCTCATGGGGCGCATCCCCACCTGGAACGACTACGTGGCCCACCCCGACTACGACGACTTCTGGAAGCGCCAGACCCTCATCCCCCACATCCGCGGCACCACCGTCCCCACCCTCAACGTGGCGGGGTGGTGGGACCAGGAGGACTTCTACGGGCCGCTGCGCATCTACGAGGCGCTGGAGGCTTTCGACACCCGGGGGATCAACCATCTGGTCGTGGGGCCGTGGAACCACGGCGGATGGAACCGGCGCCCCGGTGACGCCCTGGGCCCCATCCAGTTCGGGAGCGCCACCTCCGACTATTTCCTGAAGGAGGTGCAGGCCCCCTGGTTCCGGTACTGGCTGAAGGGGGAAGGGACGCTGGACCTTCCCGAGGCCCTCACCTTCGAGTCGGGGTCCAACACGTGGCGCCGCTGGGACGCCTGGCCGCCCAAGGAGGAGACGGTGGGGCGGAACCTCTACTTCCACGCCGACGGCCGCCTCTCCTTCGAGGAGCCCGACGCCACCGACCCCGAACCCTTCGACACGTACGTCTCCGACCCCGAGCACCCGGTGCCGTACCGTGCCCGCCCCATCCAGGCCACCTACGGTCCCGGGTCCACCTGGCGGACGTGGCTCACCCAGGACCAGCGCTTCGTGGACGGGCGGGCCGACGTCCTCTCCTTCGAGACCGACGTCCTGGACGACGACGTGACCATCGCCGGCGAGGTGGTGGCCAACCTCTTCGCCGCCACCAGCGGGACCGACGCCGACTGGGTGGTGAAGCTCATCGACGTGTATCCCGACGGATACGCCGAGGCCGGGGAGATGGCCGGGTACCAGTTCATGGTCTCCAACGAGGTCTTCCGGGGGCGCTACCGGGAGGGGTTCGAGACGCCGCGTCCCCTGGTGGCCGACTCGGTTCTGGAGTATACGTGGTCGCTCCACACCCAGAGCTACACCTTCAGGAAGGGGCACCGCATCATGATCCAGGTCCAGAGCACCTGGTTCCCTCTCATCGACCGGAATCCCCAGACCTTCGTCCCCAACATCTTCCAGGCGAAGGACGAGGACTTCCACCCCGCCACCATCCGGGTGCACCGGGGGCGGGGGCGGGCGTCGCACGTGACGGTTCCCGTGGTACGGAGGCCCGTCTCGTGACCACCGGCTCTCCCGGTTCCGGCCCCCACGCCGTCCAGGACTTCTACCCCGACGACGCGGCCCACTGCTACGGGTGCGGCCGCCTGAACGCGGTGGGGCTCCGCATCCGCACCTTCTGGGAGGGGGACGAGACGGTGACGCGCTTCACGCCGGCGTCCCACCACACCGCCATCCCCGGCTCGGTCTACGGGGGGATGGTGGCGTCCCTCATCGACTGCCACGGGACGGGGAGCGCTTCGGGCGCGGCCCTTCGCGAAGAGGGGCGCGAGATCGGCGACGGCCCCTCCCCCCGCTTCGTGACGGCGGCGCTGAAGGTGGACTTCCTCAAGCCCACCCCCCTGGGACCCGAGCTGGAGGTGCGGGGGCGCATCGTGGAGATCAAGGGGAGGAAGATCGTGGTGGAGTCGACGCTGTCCGCCGACGGGGTCGTGACGGCCAAGGGTCAGGTGGTGGCGGTGAGGATCAGGGAGGACCCACCGGAGTAGTGCGTGGCGTGACGACGGGCGCGCAACATATTATGTTGCGCAGTGGCGTCCGTCGTTCAGTCGTGCAGAGGAGGTGTCCCATGCCCGCCGTCGCGTCCAGGCCGGCCGGAAGCCGCGCCGGCACCCTTCACACGCTGCCTTCCCAGGCGGAGCGACATCTGTCCGTGTGCCGTGCCCTCGTGCCGTCGGACCGCACGGTCGCGGAGATCCTGGGGGTGTCTCCATCGCAGGTTTCCCGATGGAAGAGGGGACAGGATCCGGGAGACGAGAACGCCGATCGGCTCGGGGGGTTGGCGCTGGTGGTGGAGATGCTGGCGCGGTGGCTTCCGGCGGAGGCCGTGGAGGGATGGCTTCAGGGGCGCAACGCCCACTTCGGTGAGCGGTCGCCGGCACAGATGATCCGCTCGGGTCGGGTGGCCGACGTCATCGGGGCCATCGAGGCGGAGAAGGCGGGTGTCTTCGCCTGAGCCTCCGCGCCGGTGTTGGCGGGTCTTTCCG
>JAOUPR010000023.1 GCA_029879725.1 Gemmatimonadota bacterium
GTGGCGGCCACGGCGCGGGCCACGCCCTCGCGGTCGATCCCCCGCAGGCGCCCCTCGCGCCCCACGTCGGTCGAGAGGATCCCCGCCAGGGGGAGCGGGTCCAGGCGGGACAGGAGGTCAGCCAGGGGCGTCCCGGTGTCCTCCGTCCACCCCTTGCTGAGGACCATCCCGTCGCGGGTGTCGGCGGCCACCATGACGCGCCCGGGGTGGATCCGAGCGACCGTCTCCAGCCACGCGGGATCCTGGAGGGCCCGGGTGCCCACCACCACCCGGTCGGCGCCGGCCGCGAGCAGGGCCTCCACCCGCGCGTCGTCGCGGATCCCTCCACCCACCTGGGTGGTGGCGGGCGTGGCCGCGGCGAGCTCGGTGAGGAGCTCGAGGTGATCGCCCGTTCCCAGGGCGGCGTCCAGATCCACCAGGTGCAGGTTGGTGAACCCCATCTCCCACCATCGCCGGGCCACCGCCACCGGATCGGGGAGGGAGACGCGCTCGTCCTCGGGACGGCCGCCCACCAGCTGCACGCAGCGTCCGCCCTTCAGGTCCACGGCCGGGGTGGCGATCATCGGGCCTCCTCCACGGCGGACACGAAGTTGGCCAGGATGCGTCGTCCCGCCGCGGAGCTCTTCTCCGGGTGGAACTGGACGCCCCAGGCGCGCCCGCGGCGCACCGCCGCGGCGAAGCGTACCCCGTCGTACTCCGTCCAGGCGATGGCGTCGGCGGCGTCCGCGGGGTCGCACACGTACGAATTGGCGTAATAGGCCACCAGCCCGTCCACTCCGGCGAAGAGGGGATCGGCGGACGTCTCCACGTCGTTCCACCCCATCTGGGGGACCACGGAGGTCTCCAGCCTGCGCACGGTCCCGGGGATGAGCCCGATCCCGGTCCCCACGGACTCCTCGCTGGATTCGAAGAGGAGTTGCATCCCCAGACAGATCCCCAGGCAGGGGAGGCCCTTCTCCAGAGCTTCACGCACCCGGTCGCGGTCTTGCGGGAGAGCGGCGGCGGCCTGTCCGAAGGCCCCCACCCCGGGAAGGACCAGCGCGTCCGAAGCCAGCGCCTCGGTCCAGTCGGCGGTGATCTCCACGCGGGCGCCGGCTCCCTCGAGCCCCTTGGCCAGCGAGTGGAGGTTCCCGGCCCCGTAGTCGAAGAGGGCCAGCTTCATGCCGGGCCTCCGTCGCCGGCGCGCCCGGCTTCGCCCGTCAGACCATCCAGCGCCGCCAGGAAGCGCTCCATGAGGGGCCAGGGACCCACGGTCACGCGGAGCCCGTCGCCCAACCCCGGGATCCCCCCGAAGGGGCGGACCGCCACCCCTCGCTCGCGCAGCGCCAGGGCGTCCTCCCCGGCCGACCCGGTGAGGGACCGGAAGAGGAGGAAGTTGGCTCGGGACTCCAGGGGAGCGAACCCGCGGTTCGTCAGCTCGTCGCCGAGGCGCGCCCGGTTGGCCACGCACTCGGCCACGGTCCGGGCGAGCCACCCCTCCTCGTCCTCGATGGCGGCGGCGGACGCTTCGGCGGCGAGGCGGGAGACCTTGTACGGCCCCCGCGACTTCTCCACCTCCAGCGTCACCTCCGGAGACGCCACGGCGAACCCCACGCGCAATCCGGCCAGCCCGTACGCCTTGGACGTGGTGCGGGCCACCAGGAGGCGGGGGTGCTCGGGCGCCCGCGCGATCAGCGACTCCCCCGCGAAGTCGGCGTACGCCTCGTCCACGACGACCATGGGGCCGTCATGGCCCACGCGGGCCAGGAGGTCCTCCACCCACTCCACCGGCGCCTGCTCTCCCGTGGGGTTGTTGGGCCGGCAGACGTACACCAGCGACGGGTCACCTTCCAGGAGACGGCCCGCGTCGGCCAGGGCATCAGGCCACGAGACCGGCCGCCCCACCATCCCGTTCATGGCGCAGAGCGGCTCGATCATGGAGAAGGTCGGATCGGCGTACGACACCACGGCGCCCGGTCCCGCGGCGGCCCGCCACGCCGAATCCAGGATGTCGTCGGAGCCGCACCCGGTGGCCACGGACTCCGGGGAGACGCCGAAACGCCGGGCCACGGCCTCCTTCACCACGTCCGCGTACAGCTCGGGGTAGCGGGCCAGGGAATCGACGTCGGCGGCGCGGATGCGGGCCAGCGCGCCGGGGTGCGTTCCCCAGAGGTTCGTGTTGTCGCTCAGGTCCACCTCCACCGGACGCCGGTCGGGCGTATAGCGGGTGAGGGCCGCGTAATCGGATCGGGGAAATGGGCTCACGACGACCTCCGGGCCAGCGCCGCGCCGGCATGGGCGGGAAGGCCTTCCGAGTCGGCCAGGCGGGCAACGTCGTCCGCCATGGCCACCGCGGCCTCCCGGGTGATCTCCTGTACGGTATAGGACCGCATGAAGTGTTGGGAGGAGAGCCCGGAGAAGCTCCGCGCTCGTCCGGCGGTGGGGAGGACGTGGTTGGCTCCGGTGAGGTAGTCCCCGAAGGCCACGGAGGCCCAGGGCCCCACGAAGGTGGTCCCCGCCGTGGGGACACGCCGGGCGTCCTCCGCGGCTTCTTCCGTCATGATGGAGAGGTGCTCCGGGGCGTACGCCTCGGCGAAGCGCAGTGCGTCGTCCAGGGTGTCGGTGACCAGGATGGCGCCGTTGGACGCCAGAGCGGCTTCCGCCACCTCGCGGCGCGGGGCCTCGGCCAGGAGGCGGGCCAGCGCCACCTCGGCGTTCCGGGCCACCTCCGCCGAGGGCGTGACCAGCACGCAGGCCGCGTCCGGGTCGTGCTCGGCCTGCGCCAGGAGTTCGTGGGCGGCCAGGGCGGCGTCGGCGCTACCGTCGGCCACCACCAGGACCTCGGAGGGTCCGGCGGGGGAGTCGATGAGGACCCTCCCGGCCACCTGACGCTTGGCTTCGGTGACCCAGCGGTTGCCCGGACCCACCACGGCGTCCACCGCGGGGATCGTCTCCGTCCCGAAGGCCATGGCCGCCACGGCACCGGCGCCGCCCACCGCGAACAGGCGGGTCGCCCCGCCCAGAGCGCAGGCCGCCAGGACCTCCGCGGGCGGCTCTCCCGAGGGTCCCGGCGGGGAGCAGACCACCACCTCGCGGACCCCCGCCGCCCGGGCGGGCACCACGCCCATGAGGACGCTGCTGGGGTAGGCCGCCCGCCCGCCCGGGGCGTACACCCCCACGGTGCCCAGGGGGGCCCACCGGCGCGTGATCCGCACGCCGGGCTCCGTCTCCACGGAGATCTCCGCGGGGATCTGGGCTTCGTGGAAGCGGCGGATGTTGCGGGCGGCGCGCTCCAGCGCCGCGCGCACCCCGGGATCGAGCGCGGCCAGTGCGGCATCCCAGCGCTCCCTGGGCACCTCCACGGACTCCAGTTCGACGCCGTCGAAGCGCTGGGCCATCTCCAGGAGGGCCTGGTCTCCCCGCTCGCGCACGTCGTCGAGGATGGCGGAGACGTCCGGGGCCAGCGCCCCCGCGTCCGCGGGCTCGCGCTCCATGAGCCGGCGCGAGGAAGCCTCGTCCAGGGCGGTGAGGCGACCGCGGGCGAAGAGGGTCGGGATCGAGGTCGGGTCGCTCACGGCATCAGCCTCTCGATGGCGGTGACCAGGATCCCTTCGGCGCCCACGCCCTTGAGGCGGGCGATGGTCTGGTAGACCGAGTCCGCGTCCACCACCGCGTGGGCTGCCACCCATCCGCCGCCGTCCAGGACCTCCACGATGGTGGGGCCGGAGATGCCGGGGATGATGGCCCTCACTTCGTCCAGGCGATCCCGGGGGACGTTGGCCATGAGGTATCGCTTCTCCTGGGCGCGGAGCACGGAGGCGAGCGCGACGCTCAGTTCGTCGGCGGCCTCGCGCACCACGGGGTCGGAGAGGGAGGAGCGCCCCCCGTACAGCCGCGCCGTGGAGATCATGATGGTGTCGATCTCCCGGAGTCCATGGACCTTGAGGGTGGAGCCCGTGGAGGTGATGTCCACGATGACGTCCGCCACTCCGAGGTGGGGGGCGATCTCGGTGGATCCCGTCACGGAGGCGATGTCGATGGTCACGCCGCGCTCCTGGAAGAAGCGGCGGGCGATGTTCGGGAAGGACGTCGCCACCCGGGTCCCGGCGGGGAGGTCTCCCGACGAGCTCAATGCGAGGTCGTCGTGGGTGGCCACCACCATCCGGCATCGCCCGAAGCCGAGGTCGAGGATCTCCTCCACGTCGGCTCCGGTTTCTGCCACCAGGTCGGCGCCTGTGACCCCCAACTCCGCCGCACCGTCCACGAGGAACTCGGGGATGTCGGCGGCACGCACGAAGATGGCCTGGAAATCCGACCCGAGGTCGGCCACCAGGGCCCGTTCCGCGCGGGGCGCCACCCGCAGTCCGGCCTTCTCGAAGAGGGCAAGGGCGGTGTCGGAGAGTCGCCCCTTGTTGGGGAGGGCGATCCGGATACGTCGGCTTTGGTTGCTCATCCTGATGGTGATCGTAGGGAGACAAAAAAACGCGGCCCGTCGAGTGACGGGCCGCGTCGGAAAGCTCGGTCTGGACTCACGCCCTAGGCACAAACCTCCGTCGCGCCGCCCGTCGGGGCCGCGTGATGGTGATGATGATGCCGGTGGGTCGTGTAGGTGTCCATGGTCCAGGGAAGCTCATGACTGGGGGGCGCTCCGTCAAGGCTCCGCGAGCGCCTCCGTTCCTGCTGGGGCCCTCCCCCCTTATCATCTTCGGCATCATGGACGAACCCATCCGCATCCGTGGCGCGCGGCAGCACAACCTGAAGAACCTGGACGTGGACATCCCCCGCCGCACCCTCACTGTGGTGACGGGGCCGTCGGGGTCGGGGAAGAGCTCGCTGGCGCTGGACACCCTCTTCGCCGAGGGACAGCGCCGCTATGTGGAGTCCCTCTCCACGTACGCGAAGCAGTTCCTGGACCGGATGGAGAAGCCCGACGTGGACTCCATCGAGGGGATCTCCCCGGCGGTGGCCATCGAGCAGAAGAACGGCGCCCGCTCCAGTCGCTCGACGGTGGGAACGGCCACGGAGGTGTACGACTACCTCCGCCTCCTCTGGGCGCGCGTGGGGCGCACGCACTGTCCCGAGTGTGACCGGCAGGTGCGCCCCGACACCGTGAGCGGCGTCGTGGACCGTACCCTCGCTCTCCCCGAAGGAACGCGCATCCAGGTGGCCTTTCCCCTCCCGCGCAGCGGAGAGGTGACCCACACCCTCCTGGTGTCCAACCTCCGCGCCATGGGGTTCGTGCGCGTGCTGGCCGACGGAGAGATGATCGACCTGGGGGACCCCGGCGCGGAGACGGTGGAGGGACTGGGCCGCGACGTCACCGAGGCGGGCGAGATCCTGGTGGTGGTCGACCGTGTGAAGGTGGACGCCGAGGTGGCGGACCGCCTGGCCGACTCGGTGGGGACGTGCTTCGAGGAAGGGGAGGGCGAGGCCGTGGTGCTGGTGGCCGAGCCCGGAGACGGCGTTCCCGACCGTCTCCTGTTCACGGAACACTTCCGCTGCCCCGAGCATCCGGAAGTGAGCTTCCTGGATCCGTCTCCCCAGCTCTTCTCCTTCAACAACCCCTATGGCACCTGCTCCCTCTGCACGGGGTTCGGGGCCACGCTCGAGTACGACGAGGCGCTCATCGTTCCCAATCCGGCACGCTCCCTGGCCGACGGCGCCGTCGATCCGTGGACCAAGCCCCGGTACCGGAAGGAACGCGACCGCTTGAGGGAGTTCGCGAAGGAACGGGACGTGGGGTGGTATTCGGCCTGGGAGGACCTTCCGGATCATTTCCGTGACGAGGTCCTCCACGGCACCTCCGGAAAGCCGGCGAAGGGAACGAAGCGGTTCAAGGGCGTGATCCCCTTCCTCGTCTCCCGGGAAAAGAAACGCTACAAGCAGTACATCCGGGTGTTCCTGCGTCAGTACCAGAGTCCTCGGGTATGCCGTGAGTGCGGAGGCGCGAGGATCCGGTCCGAGGCGCTCCGTGTGAAGGTGGGTGCGCGGAACATCGCCGAGGTGAGCGAGCTCCCCCTGGACGAATTGGCGGTCTGGCTGGAAGGGCTGGAGCTCACCGAGATGGAAGGACTCATCGCCGAGACCATCCTGCGCGAGCTCACCAGCCGCGTGTCGTTCCTGGTGGACGTGGGGCTGGGGTATCTCTCCCTGGGGCGGCAGATGCGGACGCTCTCCGGAGGAGAGGCGCAGCGCATCAACCTGGCCAACTCGCTGGGATCCCGCCTGGTGGACACGTTGTACGTTCTCGACGAGCCCACGGTGGGGCTGCACCCGCGGGACACCGGCGCCCTCCTCGACCTCCTCCTGAAGCTCCGCTCGGCCGGGAACACGGTGGTGGTGGTGGAGCACGATCCCCAGGCGATTCTCGCGGCGGACCACGTCGTGGAGCTCGGCCCCGCGTCGGGGGAGCAGGGCGGGGATCTCGTCTTCACGGGCCCGCCCGACGCCTTGCACGGAGTGGATACGGCCACGGGCCGCTATCTGTCCGGGCGCTCCGCCGTTCCCGTGCCGGAGACCCGCCGCAGGGTGGACCGATCGTTCCTCACCCTGGGGGGGGCGACGCTCCACAACCTGTCCAAGGTGGATCTGGAGATCCCCCTGGGAGCGCTGACCGTGGTCACCGGGGTTTCGGGGTCGGGAAAGTCCACCCTGGTTCACGACGTGCTCTACCGCGCGCTGGAGGAGGCCCTGGGGGGCGAGACCACGGCCAAGGAGCACCTGGGAGAGGCGGTCGGGAGTTGGGAATCGCTGGAGGGAGTGGCGCACCTGGAGGGCGTGGTGCTCGTGGACCAGTCGCCCATCGGGCGCACACCGCGCTCCAATCCCGTCACCTACATCAAGGCGTGGGACCATATCCGCAAGGTGCTGGCCGACGAGCCCGTCGCCATGGAGCGCGGATATGGACCGGGGCACTTCTCCTTCAACGTCGCCGGCGGCCGCTGCGAGGAGTGCAAGGGCGCGGGCCACGTGGAGATCGAGATGGTGTTCATGGCCGACGTCTTCGTGCCCTGCGACGCGTGCGGAGGGAGTCGCTACCGGAGAGAGCTCCTCGACGTGAAGTACCGCGGAAAGAACGTATCGGAGGTCCTGGACCTCACCGTGGACGAGGCCATGCGCTTCTTCATCCGCGAGCGTCGTCTGGGGAAGATCCTCTGGCACCTCCAGCAGGTGGGGTTGGGATACCTTCGTCTGGGCCAGCCCGCGCCCACGCTCTCCGGCGGGGAGGCACAGCGGCTGAAGATCGCCCGGGAGCTCTCCGGGGCGGCCGGAAAGCACGGGAGGAAGCTCTACCTCCTGGACGAGCCCACCACCGGTCTTTCGGGCGAGGACGTGCGCAAGCTCCTCTCCGTGCTGGACCGCCTGGTGGACGCGGGCAACACCGTGGTGGTCATCGAGCACAACGTGGACGTCATGAAGGTGGCCGACTGGATCGTCGACATGGGCCCCGGCGCCGGCGTGAAGGGCGGGCAGGTCGTGGCGATGGGACGCCCCGAAGCCGTGGCGGGAGTGCCGGAAAGTGCGACGTCCCGTTACCTGCGCGAGGCCCTGGGGGTGTGACGTTCGGGGTACCTCTGGCTCAAGGCCGCGGCCCCTCTCCCCATACCAGCGTCTCCGCCCGGGCGTAGGGGACGAGCTCGGGGGCACCCTCGGGGTCGAGGGACAGATACATGTACGGGATTCGTTCCGGGTAGCGTGCCATCACGGCACGGTTCTCTGCGGGACCGAGGTCCCGCACGAACACGGGTCTGCCGTGCTCGGCTCCCGGGAGGTCGCCCTGCCAGATCAGAGGCGCCAGCGAGATCACCCCGCCCCGATCGGCCCGGGCTTCCCGTTCGCACTCCGGGGTCCACGGATCTGTACGGTCCACCTGGATCCGGTTGCCGGGAGAGATCTCGACGGCGGCGAGGTGCGCGGGGTATCCCGGTAGCGGCCGGAAATCGGGTGCAGGTGGGGGACCGCCCTCCGGTGTGTCCCGGCCGAGTCGGACGGACACCCAACGCTGGATGGTGCAGGTATCGTTGCGGCGGAGAGCGGTTTCCAGGGAGTCGAGCCTCATTCCGCCGGCCTGCAACCGGGCGGCGATCCGTTCCTTCCACGATCCGTGGACGAACACCAGCGCACGTCCAGGACCTTCCGGTTCCGGGGTCGTCACGCGTTGGAGGGTGTCCGGTTCCCACCTGTAGCTCGCCGCCCGAAGCGAAGCGAGGTACGCGGCGGCGGGAAAGGAGGCGACGACACTCCACAGGACGATGGACGAGAGGCCGGGGAGCCGACGCGGCGCGCCTACGGCCGTGACGGGATCCGGGGTCGGGGTTCCGCGTAGCTCCGCCATGCCGAGGGTGGCCAGGAGGATCCAGGCCGGCGCCGCCTCGTAGAGCATCCTGGGTCCCAGGTGTGCGCCGTGGTGCCAGTAGAAGAAGTTCGCGGCCAGGGGGAGGGTGGCCCAGGCGACCAGGATTCCCGCACCCCGCGGAAGGGCGCGAGCCAGGACGAGATAGGCGGCGACGGCCGGGACGATGGAGAGAGGGGTCTCCAGCAGGTGGAATCCCAGAGCGAGAAGATCGGTGGAGGTGTACCCGAGAGCCTCGAGCGGACCGTAGAGGTTGCCCCAGGGCTCCACGTGGAATCCCAGGGCATGGGATTCCCCGAAGGCGGCGGAATATCCCAGGCGCAGAGGACGCCCGAAGAAGTGCCGGTTGTAGGCGCCCCATGCCACGGCGACGGGAAGTCCGCCCAGGACCGCTCCCGCCAGTCGGGTCGGGAGGTGTCCGAGCCGAGCCCCCTGGTCCTTCCACGCCGCCGCCCCCCAGACCCCCAGGGTGAACGCGCTTCCCAGGACGAGGCCGGTCCAGGGCCTGCTCGTGACCAGGAGCCCCATGGACACTCCGGCGGCCACGGACCAGCCCCACGCGCCGTCCCGGGCCTCCAGCGCCGTCCAGAGCGTGAGGGCGGCGAAGGCCGCGGCGGACACGTGGCTGAGGTACCCGCCGCCGAGGAGCACGACGAACGGACTCACCGCCACCAGAACGCTTCCCATCCGTGCCGTGGGAGCCCGGTCTCCCAACAGGCGGTGAGCGACCAGGGCGGTGCATCCGGCGAGGATCCCGGTGAGGATCGGTCCGACGAGCCAGGGAGCGCCCACGCGCACCCCCAGGGCCAGGAGAAGGAGGTGCAGTGGAGGATACTGGGACACCCACCCGGCATCGGTGAGGATCCCGTTGGGGACCATCCAGGCGGCGGCCGGGTCCGGGTACGCTCCCGACAGCCGGCCTTCGGCGAGGAAGCGCGCGTGCAGGAGGGACGTCATTTCGTCCGCCAGGGTGGGGTGTCCCCGGAAGACGAAGAGAGCGCCCGCCAGGGCGAGCCCCGTCGCGAGAACCGAAACGAAGGCGGTCCAGGCGCGCGGACCCGGGCTGCTCACGGCGCGCGACAGGCGATTCAGCGCGGTATCGAGGTGGATGCGGGGCACGAGGATGGCCAGCACGAGGCCGCACCCCGCCACCAGGACCATCCCCAGCCAGGTGGTGGCGAGGTTCGACTCGGCGATGGCCAGGGCTTCCCGCCCGGGTCCCCCGGTCTCCGGGTTGTCGAGGAGGCGAAACACCGGTGTGAGCGTCAAGACCAGAAGGACCGTCCCCAGGAGGATCCGTGCGAGGCGTTCCGTGACGGGGACTCGCGCTCCGGTGGTCTTCATGACGATGCGGGACAGGGCGTGTGCATCCCCCAATGTGGAACACCCGCCGCCCGACGCACCACCCCCGGCCGGTGGGCCCGGTGGACGCCATGGGGTGGCCCCGCCGGGACGATGCCGCATACTGAGGGGTCGACCACGCGGCGGCCGGTAGCGTCGGCGCCCCTACGTCCGAGACATCACGTCCGGGAGATCGTCCGTGCCCAATCCACCCCTCTCCGTCCTCCTCCCCGTCCGCGACGGCGCCGTTCACCTGGGCGACGCCATCGCCTCGATGGAAGGACAGGTCGATCCCGACTTCGAGGTCCTGGCGGTGGACGACGGGTCCGAAGACGGTACGCACGACCTCCTGCGGGAATGGGCCGCGCGGGACCGGCGGGTCCGGGTCGTCCGTACCGGGCCCTCGGGAATCGTATCCGCGCTGGAACGGGCCCGCGCGCTCGCCCGGGGAGATCTGCTGGCCCGCATGGACGCCGACGACGTGGCTCACCCCCGGCGTTTCGCCCTCCAGCGCGAGTTCATGGCCGGACGGGCCGAGGTCGCTCTGTGCGGGTGCGGGGTCGAGTACTTCCCCGCGGAAGCTCTGGGGGAGGGTGCGCGCCGGTACGAGGAGTGGATCAACGCCTCCCTCACCCACGAGGAGATGGAGCGGGAGATCTTCGTGGAGTGCCCGGTGGCCCACCCGACCTGGGTCATGAGGGCGGAGACGGTGGACCGGGTGGGTGGGTACCGCGACGCGGGGTGGCCGGAGGACTACGACCTCCTCCTCCGCCTGTGGGCCGCCGGGGGGAGGCTGGGGAAGGTTCCGGAAGTGCTCCTGAAGTGGCGCGAAGGCCCGCACCGGCTCTCCCGCACGGGACGCCGCTACACGCAGGACGCCTTCCGTCGCTGCAAGGCCCACCACCTCGTAGCCACCGTCGTTCCGGAGGACAGGCCCGTGGTCGTGTGGGGCGCGGGGCCGGTGGGGAAAGGCTTTTCACGGGCGTTGAGGCGCCTCGGGCGGGCGCCCACCGCCTTCGTCGAAGTGGATCCGAGGAAGATCGGGCAGGAGATCCACGGTGCCCCGGTGGTGGATACCGAAGGCGGTCTGGCGCGCCGTGGGGCCTTCCATCTCGCGGCGGTGGCGGGGCCGGGACCACGCGCCAGGGTGAGGGGTCTTCTGGAGGGGGCGGGATTTCTGGAAATGCGGGACTTCACCGCGGTGGCCTGATCGCCCGGAAACCCTTGCGCCACTTTGCTTTTCCGGGTTGCTGAATACCCCCGAAAAGGGTTATTTTCCCCCGGTTGGGATCCATCGTGCGAAGCACGCCGCCGCACCGCTGGTCTCCCCCCCGTGCGCCCTCCCGGATCCGCCTTTCGTGTTCCCCGGGGTGCGCCCGTACGACGAAGGTGCCGCCCGACGCTCCGAGAGGGAGTCGGGACGCCCCGCGGTGATGACCGGGAAGCCGACATGCGGGGCTTCTGAATAGATCCGGGAAGGACACAGGAATGGAAGACGAGCCAGAGCTCTCGGGATCGGACGGACCAAGGGTACTCACCCGCCTCCTCGAGGAGGAGATGCGGGAGTCGTTCATCGATTACTCGATGAGCGTCATCGTGCAGAGAGCCCTCCCCGACGTGCGAGACGGCCTCAAGCCGGTGCACCGGCGCATTCTGTACGCCATGAGTGAGCTGGGGTTGAACCCCGGCCGGGCGTACAAGAAGAGCGCCACCGTGGTGGGTGAGGTCCTGGGCAAGTTCCATCCGCACGGAGACTCGGCGGTCTACGACTCCATGGTGCGCATGGTGCAGAGCTTCTCCTTGCGCTATCCCCTGGTCGACGGTCAGGGGAACTTCGGATCCGTGGACGGAGACTCGGCGGCGGCGTACCGCTATACCGAGGCCCGGCTGACGCATCTCGCCACCGAGCTTCTCACCGACATCGAAAAGGAGACGGTTCGCTTCGTCCCCAACTTCGATGGACGGATTCCCGAGCCCACCGTTCTGCCTTCGAAGGTCCCCAATCTCCTGGTGAACGGTTCGTCGGGGATCGCGGTGGGTATGGCCACCAACATCCCGCCGCACAACCTGCGGGAGATCGTGTCGGCCACACAGGCGCTGGCCGACGACCCCGATCTCTCCCAGGAGGCTCTCGAGGGGATCGTCACGGGCCCGGACTTCCCCACCGGCGGCTTCATCTGCGGGCGGGAAGGGATCCAGGACGCCTATCGGACCGGCCGGGGCCGGGTGGTCATGCGCGCGCGGGCGGAGATCGAGCAGGTCGACGCGAACAGCGAGCGCATCGTGGTCACCGAGATCCCCTTCATGGTGAACAAGTCGCGCCTCATCGAGCAGATCGCCCAGCTCGTGCGCGACAAGAAGCTCACCGAGATCCGGGACATGCGCGACGAGTCCGACCGCGACGGGATGCGCATCGTCATCGAGCTGAAGCGTGACGCCGTGCCGGAGATCGTTCTGAACCGGCTGTACAAGCACACGCAGATGCAGTCCACGTTCGGGACCATCCTTCTGGCGCTCGTGGACGGAGTGCCGAAGGTCATGGCGCTTCGCGAGATGCTCCTCCACTTCATCACCCA
The DNA here is from genome assembly GCA_029879725.1 of Gemmatimonadota bacterium. Lineage (GTDB taxonomy): Bacteria > Gemmatimonadota > Gemmatimonadetes > Longimicrobiales > Gaopeijiaceae > JAOUPR01. The sequence continues at coordinate 12,250 of JAOUPR010000023.1, forward strand.
CCGGATGGTGGTGATCGTGAAGCGGAGCGAGTTCGATCTGGCCAAGGCGGAAGAGCGGGAGCACATCCTGGAGGGGCTCAAGATCGCCGTCGACAACATCGACGAGGTCATCGCCATCATCCGGGGGTCCACGGACAGCGACGCGGCGTCGACGGCGCTCCAGGAGCGCTTCGAGCTCTCCGACCGGCAGGCGAAAGCCATCCTGGACATGCGCCTGGCCCGCCTCACCGGGCTCGAGATGGAGAAGCTGGACACCGAGCTCGCGGAGATTCGCGCCACCATCGGGGAACTCAAGGACATCCTCGGCTCCGAGGAGAGGCGCCGGGAGATCCTCAAGGGCGAGCTCCAGGAGATGGCCGACAAGTACGGAGACGAACGCCGGTCCGAGATCACCGCGGCGGTGGGAGCCTTCAACGTGGAGGACCTCATCGTCGAGGAGGACATGGTCATCACGGTGTCCCACCAGGGATACGTGAAGCGTCTCTCCGTCGATACCTACAAGGCGCAACGCCGTGGTGGGCGGGGCCTGAGGGGGATGGACACCAAGGAAGAGGACTGGGTGGAGCACCTCTTCGTGGCGTGCACCCACGACTACCTCATGATCTTCACCCGCTCCGGGCAGTGCCACTGGCTCAAGGTGTGGCAGATCCCCGTGGGCGCGCGCAACTCGCGCGGGAAGCCCATCGTGAACCTCCTCAACCTCGGCGAGGGGGAGGAGGTCGCGGCCGTGGTGCCGGTGCGCGAGTTCTCGGAAGACCGGCACCTCATCTTCGCCACCCGTCACGGGGTGGTGAAGAAGACGGTCCTGGCCGCCTACGGGAACGTGCGGACGGTGGGGCTCAACGCCATGAACATCCGCGAGAGCGACGAGCTCATCGACGTGCAGATCATCTCCGAAGACGAGGAGGTGATCCTGGCGACCCGCGAGGGGATGGCCATCCGCTTCAACGAAGCGGACGCCCGCTCCATGGGCCGGGCCACGGAGGGAGTACGCGGCATCGATCTGTCCGAGGGTGACGTGGTCGTGGGGATGGTGGTGGTTCGTCCCGACTCGAAGCTCCTGGTGGTCACGGAGAAGGGGATGGGGAAACGCACCGACGTCGACGCGTATCGCCTCCAGCGGCGGGGCGGGAAGGGCGTCATCAACATCAAGACGTCGGCCAAGACCGGGAAGGTGGTCTCCATCAAGTCGGTCCAGGAGGAAGAGCAGGTGATGCTCATCACCAGGAACGGCGTGGTGAACCGACAGCGGGTGGACGAAATCCGCGTGATCGGACGGGCCACCCAGGGCGTGAAACTCATGAACCTGGACTCGGGCGACCTGGTGGTGGACGTGGCCCGCGTAGTCTCCGATGACGACGACGAGGACGAGGACGGCATCGAGACGGGTGATGCCGGTGAGGATACCACGGCGGAGCCCGGGGAGTGACCGCCGACCTCCAGGGCCAGGGGTTGGTCGGGCTGCGGGAGATCGAGGCGGCCTCCCAACGGTTGGCGGGGGTCGCCGTGCGAACTCCCCTCCTTCCGGCCGACGCGCTCTCGGAGGTCGTGGGCGCCGACGTGCGCCTGAAATGCGAGAACCTCCAGCGTGCCGGGTCCTTCAAGATCCGGGGAGCCTACAACTTCGTCTCCCAGATTCCCGAAGAGCGGGTGCGCAACGGGATCATCACGTACTCCTCCGGGAACCATGCCCAGGCCGTGGCGCTGGCGGCGAAGCTGAAGGGCGTTCGGTCCGTGGTGGTCATGCCCACCACGTCGCCTGCCGTGAAACGGGAGGGCGCCAAGCGTCTGGGCGCCGAGGTCGTTCTCGAAGGCACCACGTCCGTGGAGCGGAAGGCCCGCGCGGAGGCCATCGCCGAGGCGGAAGGGTTGGAGATGGTGCCGCCCTTCGACCACAGGCACATCATCGCGGGGCAGGGCACCGTGGGGCTGGAGATCGCCCGGGAGTGGGAGGGCGTGGATCTGGTGCTGGCGCCCATCGGAGGCGGAGGGCTGGCCAGCGGCGTGGCGGCGGCGGTCAAGCGGATGATTCCTTCGGCGCGGGTGGTGGGCGTCGAGCCGGCCGGGGCGGCCTCCATGCGGGCGGCCCTGGATGCCGGCGAGCCCACCATGCTGAGCCGCATCGACACCATCGCCGACGGTTTGGCGCCGGTGATCGCGGGGCGACTCACCTTCGAGCACGCGCGTGAGCTCTTCGACGACGTGGTCACCGTGGACGACGAGGCCATCGTGGAGGCCACCAAGCTCCTCCTCCACCGCCACAAGTTGGTCGTGGAGTTCAGCGGCGCGGCCACCACGGCGGCCCTGCTCTCGGGCGCGGTGGATCATCGCGGGGGGCGGGTGGCCGTGGTGATCAGCGGTGGGAACCTCGACCCATCCCTCCTCTCCCGGTTGGCTTGAACACCTCCCTCACCTCCGTCCCCGGTATCCGGGTCGGCCACGCGCGGTCGGCGGACGGCGCCACCGGCTGCACGGTGGTTCTGGGCCCTTTCCGGGGGGCGGTGGAGATCCGGGGGCTGGCCACGGGAACGCGGGAGATGGACGCTCTGTCACCTCATCACCTCGTCGAGACGGTGGACGCGGTACTCCTCACCGGCGGTTCGGCGTTCGGCCTCGCCGCCGCGGATGGAGTCATGTCGTGGCTCGCGGAGCGGGGGCGGGGTTTCCCCACCGGTGTGACTCCCGTGCCCATCGTGCCGGCCGCGGTGATCTTCGATCTGACGCCCGGTGGCCCGCGTCCCGATGCGACCATGGGTTCGGGGGCGTGTGACGACGCCACCGACGATCCGGTGAGGGAAGGCCGGGTCGGCGCCGGGTCCGGCGCCACCGTGGGGAAGCTGGCGGGTCCCGCCGGCGCCGCCCCCGGTGGGGTGGGGAGTTGGGCCGTGTCCGTGGGGGCCCATCGGGTGGGCGCCCTGGCCGTGGTGAACGCGTTGGGAGACGTGCGCGACGCCGAGGGGAGGATCATTGCGGGAGCGCGAGATCCCGCGGGTGAGGTCGTGGACTCGATGACGTTGCTCGCCTCCGGGAAGCCGGGGCCCTCCGGAGGAGGCCTCCCCGGGGTCACTCCGGGAACGAACACCACGCTGGCCGTGGTCGCCACCGACGCGCCGGTTTCCCGCACCGACCTCGGGAGGGTGGCCCGCATGGCCGCCAACGCCATGGCCCGGCGCATCACTCCCGTGCACACTCCGTTCGACGGAGACGTGGTCATGGCGCTGTCCACCCATACCGATACCGCCGCCGCCGCGGATCCGGCCTGGCTGACGGCTCTCGGCGCGGCGGCGCAGGAGGCACTGGAAGAAGCCATCGTTCGAGCAGTCACCCAGGGAAGATCATGAAACGCCTCCTCCTCTTCGACATCGACGGGACGCTGGTGGCGGGTGGCCCCGCCAAGGACGCCTTCCACCAGGCCATGCTGGAGACCTTCGGGACCGCCGGGGCCATCGACGGGCACAGCTTCGCCGGGAAGACGGATCCGCAGATCGCCCGGGAGCTCCTTCACGGCGTGGGGATGCCCGACCCGGACATCGAAGCCGGGTTGCCCCGCCTGTGGGGCCTCTACCTCGGATACCTCGAGGAACGGCTTGTGGCCCGCCCCATGGACGTGCTTCCCGGTGTGGACGCCCTCCTGGGCGCGCTGGGCAAGCTTCCCGAGGTGGCGTTGGGTCTGCTCACGGGAAATATCCAGGACGGTGCCCATCTCAAGCTCCGCTCCGCGGGGCTCCACTGGCACTTTTCCATGGGGAGCTTCGGATCCGACCACGAAGAGCGGGATGAGCTCCCGGCCATCGCGCTGCGGCGGGCGGAGGAGACGTGGGGCGTCACGTTCCACCCCGACGACGTGTTCGTGGTGGGAGACACGCCCCGGGACGTCCAATGTGGCCGGAAGGAGGGAACGCGGACCCTCGCGGTGGCCACCGGACGGTACGATGCCCGGTCACTCTGGGAGGCGGGAGCCGACCAGGTTCTGGAGGACCTGAGCGACACGGGGACGGTGGTTTCCATCCTCGCGGGTTGAGACGAGGGACGGGCCGGGTTGATCGGATCGCCCGCCCGGAGCATTTTCGGTGACCCGGGAGCTTCCCGGTGAGGAATCGTACGCCGGCGTCGTCCGGCTCAATGGAGGGGGATGCGACAGGTGTCTACCAGGAGCGAAGAGCGGCGGAAAGCCCGGCAGGGTGGTGGGTCGGACATGACCCGATTCTACTGGGTCCTGGCCGCCGTGGCCGTGGTGGGGATGATCGTGGTGGGGTACGGGCTGAGCGGCGGCGGGAGTGCCGCCACCGAGCCCGTGGACCTCGCGGGAGTCGAGGAGGACATGGGCGCTCTGATCTCGCTCGCGCAGGGGATCACCCTCGGGGACGAGAACGCGCCCCTGACCATCGCCGAGTTCGGGGACTACCAGTGCCCCGGGTGCCGTGAGTTCTCCCTGGGCGTGAAGCCCCAGTTGGACTTCGCCTTCGTGCAGAAGGGGCTGGTGAAGTTCGTGTTCTACGACTTCCCCCTCATCTCCATCCACGCCCACGCATTCCTCGCTGCGCGGGCTTCGCGGTGTGCCTTGGACCAGGGGAAGTACTGGGAGTACCACGAGGCGCTGTTCACCAACCAGTCGCGCTGGGCGGGGATGTCCGAGGTGGTGGGCACGTTCGTGGGCTATGCCGGGGAGGTCGGCATGGACGAGGACGAGTTCGGCACGTGCCTGCGCAGTGACAAGTACGCGGACGTGGTGACGGCCAACATGCGCCTCGCCATGGAGCTGGGGCTCACGGGCACCCCGACCGTCATGGTGAGCCAGGGCCAGGGGATGGCGCGGCGGGTGCAGCGCTACGACTTCCCCTCGATCCAGGCGGTGGTGGAAGAGATGCTCGCCCAGGGTGGGAACTGAGCCGCTCGCGGGGCCGATGACATGACCGCCGACCTCCGTCCGCCCGCCAACAGAATGGCCATCGCGCTCCTCTCGCTGGCAGGAGCGTTCGTGGCCTTCTACCTCTTCGCCCACGCCCTCGGGTGGACAGGACCCATCGTCTGCGGCGTGGGCGATTGCGCCACCGTGCAGGCGAGCTCCTACGCCAAGGTGGGACCGATCCCGGTGGCGGCCATCGGACTGGCCGGGTACATGTTCCTTCTCGGGATGGCTCTGCTCGGCCTCCAGCCGGCCTACGCGGCTTCGCGGGTGGTGAGTGGAGCGCTGGTGGCCGCGTCGTCGGTGGCGTTGGCGTTCTCGGCGTACCTGACGTACCTGGAGGCGGCGGTGATCCACGCATGGTGCCAGTGGTGTGTGGTGTCGGCCATCCTCGTCGTTCTGATCTTTCTCTTCAGCCTCCCCGAGGTCGGGCGGTTGAGGCAGTCCCCAGCCCGAGGGCATCCATGAGCAAGAAATCGAATCTCAAGGTCCGCCTCCTGTTCGCCGACGGCGGTGCCTTCCATCACGAGGACGTGGAGATTCCGTCGGCGTCCATGAAGGGATACGACCGGATCATCGACTGCGTGCGCGAGGACGAGGCGGTGTTGAAGCGCATCTACGTGGACGTGGACCGCCTGTGCGCCGCCTACCTCATCGACGAGTAGGCGTTCGACCCAGGCAGCGGCTCAGTGGCCACTCCCCGACCACGGGGGGTGGCCACGTTCCGTTTCGGGCTTCCTCCAGGAGCGCCCGCGCTTCCTCTTCGGCTCGCTCGGACGTCTCCGCGTCGATCCATCCCCTGGTCACGGCCTCCCGGAATTCGTCTTCGTCCAGGAGCTGGACGGCCCCGTCCGGAGGCAGCCAGACGTCCAGGAACAGATCGGTGGTGTGCCACGTTCCGTCGGGATCCATACGCGCCGGCGTAAGGATGTTGGCGTAGACCCCCGAGAAGGTCCCGTCGGCACGGTGGAAGAGGCCGATGTCGTGCCATGCGCCCGGAAAGGTGAACCAGACCACGGACGAGCCTTCCTCCAGCACGATCTCCCCGTTCACCCTCATGGGCGGGTGGAATTCGATGGACTCGGCCAGCGTGACCACGACGTCGGCACGACGCAGGACCACTCCCTGGTCGAATATCTGGAGACGGTCCGGGGGGCGGTGGTAGTGGATGCGGACGCGGCCGGGCATGGTCATCGTTCGCCGGAAGCGGCGGATACCTTCTCGACGAACACGTCCATCACTCCTCCACACACGGCGGGACTCCAGGAGAGGAGATCTTCCGTAAGATCCACCGGGACGCGTTCGGGGCGGCCGGTTTCCAGGACCCGATAGGCGGCCTCGACCACCTCGCCCTCCCCGCACCCACCGCCCACCGTGCCCGTGAGGCCGAGCTCCGGATCCACCACCATCCGGGCTCCGGCCTTCCGTGGCGTGGATCCCCTGGTGGATATGACCGTGGCGAGAACGCACGGGCGCCCCTCGCGGCGAGCCCGCTCCAACGCCTCGTGGATGGCCTGGTGGTCCTGGGGCGTCACGGCGTCACCTCCGTCGCGCTCACGGGATCCTCGAAGAAGCGCTCGGCCACCCGCTCCACGTCGCGCAGTGACGCGCCGGACCCTCCCCGGCGGATCTTCACCAGTTCGGCGGCGACGGCCACGGCGATCTCCTCCGGGGTCTCCGCGTGCAGGTCGAGGCCCACGGGAGCGTGGATCCAGGCCAGTCGGTCGCGGGAGATCCCCTCATCGAGGAGTTGGACGAAGGTGGCCCGGACCCGCCGGCGACTCCCGATCATCCCCACGTAGCCGGGCCGGGCACTTCCGCGGAGGAGGTGGACCAGGCACTGGTAGTCGTACTTGTGGCCCCTGGTCACCAGGATCACGTGGGAACCCGGATGGATGGGGACATCGGCGAACGGATCGTCGAAGTCGGCGCGCATCACACGGGTGGCGTCGGGAAAGCGCTCCGCCCGGGCGAACTCGGGCCGGTCGTCCAGCACGATGACGCGAAGGCCGAGCATGGCCCCGATGCGTACCAGGGGGAGCGCGATGTGGCCGGCGCCCACCACCACGAGCTCCTGGACGGGATCCCGGATCTCCAGGTAGACCTCCACCGAACCCTCCCCGGCCGGGAGAGGGCGAAGACCCCCACCTTCTCCCGCCCGCAGCGCCTCCGACAGGACCTGCCGCGCCGTGCTGTCCAGGGCGGGGTCGGCGAGGGCGCCGTAGACCCTGGGTTCGGCTTCATCCACCGCGTGGACGGCCACCAGTCGGGATCCCACCGGGGCGACACCGGGGAGATCCGCGGAGGCGCCCACCACGAGGAGAGACGCGGCCCTGCCCCCGGCGGAGGTGGCGGCCTCGATCATGCGCGCGGCTTCCGTCGCGTCGACGTGGACCTTCCCGAATCGGAGGTAGTCGTCGGGCGTATCGACGTCGGTGATCACCCCGTCGTCGTCCACCTCCACCAGTCGCGCCCGTTCCAGATTGCGGAGGACGACGGTGCGCGCGCCTTCGGGAAGATCGGGAGACAGGAGGTCGGGGAAGAGCTCGCGGGCGAACACGCCCGGGTGCCCGCGTCGGCCCCTGTAGGTGGGGAGGACGAGGGGCGCGCCGCCCGCCGCGAATGCCTCCAGGAGCCTTTCCACGGTATCGGGGCGGATCCCGGGGTGGTCCACGGGACAGAAGGCGATGCCCGCGGCCTCGTCGCCCACCTCCGTGATGGCGAGTCTCAGGGACGTGATGGGTCCGTCGCCGGGCTCCGCGTTGTGGAGGAGGGTACCGCCGGCCTCGCGAGCGAGCGCGGCTTCGTCTCCCTCCATGTCGGAAACCACCACCACGACGGGATCACATCCGCCGGCCCTCAAGGCCCCGATCACCCGCGTCAAAAAAGGCACGCCCTCCGCCTCCAGGAGGGCCTTGGACGATCCCATGCGCGATGACACTCCGCTGCAGGGGATCACACCCACCACACCGCGAGCGGGTGTGGACCGGACGTCAGCGCACACGGCCGGTCACTCCGGAAACGCCTCGTAGAACCCCTTGTCCCTGTCCGCCAGGTCCACCAGGAGGGCGGGAGGAGCGAAGCGGGGTCCGTGGCTGGCCTCCAGTTCCAGAGTGCGGTCCAGGACGGCCCTCAGGTGGAAGGTGTCCGCGAATCGGAGGAGTCCCCCCCGGAAGGGTGGGAAGCCCGTCCCCATGATCATGGCCAGATCCACCGCGGCGGCACTGGAGACCACGCCCTCCTCGAGGGCACGCGCGGCTTCGTTGATCATCATCGTGACGAGGCGCCGCCGGATTTCCCTGTGCCCCAGGGTCCGTCGTGCGGACGGGACCGTCGCGCCCAACGCGGCGTACACGGAGGGGTCCACACCCTTCTCCCTTCCCTTCTCGTAGCGGTAGAAGCCGGATCCCCCCTTGCGACCCAGACGACCGGAGTCACCCAGGGCGATGAGCACCGGGGAGGGAGCCAGTCGGTCGCCCAACGCGGCGTGCAGCACCGCGCCGGCATGCTTTGACACGTCGATCCCCACCTCGTCGATGAGACGGAGCGGCCCCATGGGCATCCCGAAGGCCTTGGCCGCCCCGTCCACCTCCTCGATGGAGCCGCCGTCGGCCAGGAGGTGTCCCGACTCGTTCAGGTAGGGTCCCAGGATGCGGTTGACCAGGAATCCCGGGCCGTCCCCCACCACCACGGGAACCTTCCCCAGCTTCAGCGCGAAGGCGTAGGCGGTCGCCACCGTCGCGTCGCTGGAGCGGGTCCCCCGCACGATCTCCACCAGGGGCATGCGGTCCACGGGATTGAAGAAGTGGATGCCGCAGAAATCCTCGGGGCGCCGCAGAGCCTCCGCCATTCCGTCCACGGAGAGGGACGAGGTGTTGGTGGAGAGCACGCTCCCCGGGCGGGTGAGATCCTCGACCTCGCGCAGGACGGCCTTCTTGACCTCCATGCGCTCCACCACGGCTTCCACCACCAGGTCGGCGGTGCGGAACCCGCTGTAGTCCAGTGAACCGGAGATCCGCTCCATGGCCTGGTCGGCCTCCAACGGGCGGAGCTTCTTCCTCCGCACGGCCTTGTCGAAGAGCGCTCGCGCGTGCTGGAGCCCTCCGGTGATGGCGTCGTGGCGGATGTCCTTCATCCGGACCCGGATCCCCTTGTAGGCGGCGATCTGGGCGATCCCTCCTCCCATGACGCCCGCACCGAGCACACCCATTTCGTCCACCGGCCGCGGCCGCACCGACGGGTCGGACACCCCGGAACCCTTCCGCGTGGCCTCCCGCATGTGGAAGACGTGGATGAGGTTCTTGCTCACCGGAGACACCACCAGCTCGGCCGCGGTCCGCGCCTCGGCCTCGAGCCCGGCTCCTACCGACTTCCCCACCGTCCGCCGGAGGACGTCCAGGATGCGGAGGGGGGCGGGGTAGTGACCCCCGGTGGTGGCGACCACCTTGCGGCGGGCCAGCGTCAGGACCAGACGGCGCCCCGGCGGGGTCGAGTCCAGGAGGCGGGTGATCATCCCGGGCTTGGCCCGCCGCGCGGGCGACGGAAGGTCCACCGCGAAGATCCGCACCTGGTCGCGGAAGAGCTCGGCGGGAACCACCCGGTCCGCGAATCCCATCCGTAGCGCCTTCCGGGACGGGATCTGCTTCCCCGTCAGGAGGAGATCCAGAGCCGCCGAGAGTCCCACCAGACGAGGCAGCCGCGTGGTGCCGCCCCACGCGGGAAGGATCCCCAACATCACCTCGGGGAGGCCGACCCGGGTCCGGTCCGAGTCCGAGAGGACGCGATGCGTGCAGGCGAGCGACAATTCCACTCCGCCGCCGACGCAGACCCCGTGGATCGCCGCGACCGTCGGGACGGGGAGGTCCGCCACCCTCTGGAAGATGCTTTGCCCCAACCGGATCTTCGCTTCGGCCTCCGTAGGGTCTTCGATGGCCGCGATGGCCTCGACGTCGGCTCCCGCGATGAAGCTGTCCGCTTTCCCGCTCTCGAACACCAGCACCTTGAGTCGTGCCGACCGGGCAAGGGTGGTCACCTCGTCCAGGATCGCGTCGACGCGCGACATGACCTCTTCCGTGAGGACGTTCACGGGCCGGCCGGGATCGTCGAACGTGACCCATCCGACACCGTCGTCGGCCACGGAGAAGCGGGGGGTGGGAGCAGTCTGGGGCGTCATGGCTCGATCCGGAGGTAGGTTCAACCTACACAATACGTTCCCGGGGGCGAAAAGGAAGCCGCCCCGGCACGCGTGGGCGCCGGGGCGGCTGGTGTCGGCGGTGGACGGCCGACGAATATCTCCCGACCGGGATCAGAGCTTGGTACGCTCCTCGGCGTTCGAGGCGTTCAGCCGGAGCTCGAAGGGCTCGCCCCTCTGGATGGTCACGGGAACGTTCCAGTAGAGCTCCGTGAAGGGGAGGTCGTACCGGGCGTGGACCCAGTACGAACCGGGCTTGGCCTGGATGCGGGCGATCCCGGTGGCGTCGGTGGTGTCCACGACGACCATGAGTCCGGAGGCGCGCTGCTTGGCCAGGAAGATCTCCCCGACTCCAGCGAACGCGTCGTCGCCCCAGTTCTCCCGCAGGAGACGCACCGAGTCCGACGACTGGATCGTTCCCCTCTGGAGTTCGGTGAACTCCGCGAAGGCCGCGTCACGCTGGCGCTCGATGCGGCCCAACTCGGCCTCGAGGTCGGCGAACTCGCGGTAGAGAGCGATGTACGCCGCCTCACCCCGGGAGAACTGCCCCATCGTGTCGTTGATCTTCTGGAGCGTGTCGCGGAGCGTTCCCCAGCGGCGCTCGGAGTCCTGCCAGCGCTCCTGCGCCTGGCGGACTTCCTCACGGGCGTCCATGAGGGCCTGGGGAATCGCCGGCTCCGGCGTTCCGAAGGCTGCGGACATGGAGTCGAAGACCGCGTCGCGGTCATAGGGAAGAAGCTGCACCTCGAGGTCCGACAACGCGCGGGTGACCATCGCTCCCGCTTCGGGATCCTCTACGTCGATCTCGAGGGACACGACCACCTCAGCCGGACCGCACGCGCCGGCGGCGAGCAGCAAGCTCATGGCGAAAGGGAGGGCCCTGAACTTCATCTGGAATCTCCGTTCAACGTTCCTGGTGAAAAGACGTCCGAAAGTACCATCCCCCTGGTGCGGGGACAACCACCGGACGCCGGGTCGTCTCGATAATGAATTCAGTCCACGGGGGCCGGACGCAAGAGCGGGTCCCCGCCGGGAGCCTTCATCCCTGTCGCGGAGACCCGCTTGCCTGAATCCCACCCGGTGACGAGTCCTGGTTACGGGATCGACGTCGGCAGGATGTAGTTCGCCGGGTTCTCGGCGCGGCCGTTCCTGCGCACCTCGTAATGGAGATGGTCTCCGGTGGAGATCCCCGTGCTCCCCACCTGGGCGATGAGGTCGCCCCGACTCACCCGCTGTCCCCGCTGCGCGATGAGCTTGGACGCGTGTCCGTAGAGGGTGGTGTATCCGAACCCGTGATCGATCTCCACCGTCAGGCCGAACCCGGCCACCCATTCGGCGCGAATGACGCGGCCATCGGCCGCCGCGTAGATGGGGGTGCCCTTGTTGGCGCCGATGTCGACGCCCGGGTGCGGGAGAGGCCGGTTGTGGATGGGGTGCATCCGGGACTGTGAGAACCGGCTGCTCATGAACCCCTTGGTGGGCATGATGGACGGCGTCGCCGCCATGAGCTCGTTCTTCTGTTGAAGCGAATCGGTGGCTTCCTCGAGGCTCTCGCCGAGAAGCCGGGCCCGCCGCTCGAGCGCGTTGAGGTCGTAGCTGAGCGCGAACGCCGTTTGACTGGCCTCCGTGTCGAGCTCCCAGAGAGGGTATGATTCGGGGGTACCGAGGCCAGGGCCACCGACGCCGACCTGCATCACCTCGGGGTCGATGGACTCGAGTCCCGCGAGATTCCGGTACCTCGTGTCCTGCTCCGCCAGTTTCCCCAGCGTGGACTCGAGACTGCCGATCCGGCCCTGGAACTGTGCCAATTCCTCACGCAGCGCTTCGTTCTGCGCCTGGAGCTGCATGGCCTTGACCCGCGCCGTGCCGTCCACACCCAGTGCGACGGCGAGTCCGCCGAGCACGAGCACCGTCCCGGCGACCCCTGCCACGGCGTAGCGCAGGATCCGTTTCGAGACCGTGTACTGGCTGACCGATCCGTCACCGTCTCGGAGGACGAGGAAGGTCCAGTTGTCTCCTATCATGGCTCACTCTGATGCCCAGTGACACAACAAGCTCCCGGGACGATCACCAACATCGCTTTCGGGAGCGCTGAAACTATGTTCGAAACTAACGTTTACAAGTCCAACCTAGACTGTGGCTCCGAACCGCGTCAAGAAAAACATTCGTCGGGCAGGTGCCTCCACCCCTATCAGGGTCGTTCCCACGAGGGCTCGACTTTAGGAAACAGGGGCTCATCCTTTGTGACATGAAGCCCCACGATGGGGATGGAGAGCGCTTCGTGCAAGTTCGGGACCGCATCGAGCCCCAGGGATTTCGAGAGTTCGGACATCTTGGCAGGCACCACCGGCTCGAACAACGCACAGAGCGCCACGAGGACCCGAGCCAGCGTCGCGAGCGTCTCATCCAGTTGGGACGCCGCGGTATCGTCCTTGGCTTGAGACCACGGCTGGCGCTCCTCGATGTACCCGTTCGCCGAACGTGCCAGATCCATGGCCGCGGCCAGCGCTTCGTGCACACGGTATCGGGTCATGGCACTTCTTGCCGCTTCGAACGCCGCTTCGATCTCCGTGTCCAGTCCGCGTCCCCGGGCATCCGGGACGACCCCGCCGCGGTACTTGCCGATCATGGCGATGGCCCGGCTGGCCAGGTTCCCCAGGATCTTGCTCAACTCCTCGTACCGCACCAGGAAGCGCTCCGGAGTGTAGGACGCATCCCCCCCCGTGGACATCTCGCGCAGAAGGTACCAACGGACGGCGTCCGTGCCGAACTCCGCGCGCAGCGCCAACGGGTCCACCACGTTTCCAAGCGACTTCGACATCTTGGTGTCGCCCACCACCCACCAACCGTGGGCCAGGATCTGCCGTTGCACCGGGAGCCCGACACCCATGAGGAGGGTGGGCCAGTACACGGCATGGGTGGTGATGATGTCCTTCCCCATGAGGTGGAGGTCCGCCGGCCACCACGACTCCGACACGTCGTCGAAGCCCCGCTCGCCGTCCGCACGCTCCGGGTGGATCGCCCCCGAGGCCGTGAGGTAGTTGATGAGCGCGTCGACCCAGACGTACGCCACGTGGTCCTGGTCGAAGGGAAGGGTCACTCCCCAGCGGACACGGGTCTTCGGGCGGGATATGGACAGATCGCCGAGAGGCTTCTGAAGGAAGCCGAGGACCTCGTTACGCCGTATGTCGGGGACGATCCAGTCCGGGTTCTCCTCGATGTGGCGGACGAGCCTGTCCTGGTAGGCGCTCATCCGGAAGAAGTAGTTCTTCTCCTCCACGTGCTGGACGGGCCGGTGGCAGTCGGGGCAGGTATTCCCCTCGCCGAGGTCCTTTTCCGTCCAGTAGCGCTCCTCGTGGACACAGTACCAACCCCGGTACACGTCGTCGTAGATCTCTCCCCGGTCCCAGAGCCGCTGCAGGAACGCCTGCACCACCGCGACGTGCTCCTGTTCCGTCGTGCGGATGAATCGATCGAAGGAGATCTCCAACTCTTGCCACGCGCTCTTGAAGCGCTCCGCCATGAGGTCGCAGAGCTCGATGGGTTCGACCCCTCGACGCGCGGCTTCTTCCTGGATCTTCTGGCCATGTTCGTCGGTTCCCGTCAGGAAGAGCACCTCCGAACCGTCCTGCCGATGAAAGCGGGCCAGGACGTCGCCCAGGATCGTCGTGTAGGCGTGCCCGAGGTGGGGCTCGCCCGAGGCATAGTAGATGGGCGTGGTGAGATACCGCCTGGGCCTCTGGGTCACTCGGAATCCCCTCGACTCTTGTGGTCACGGCCGGTCTTCTTTCCCGACGAGGCCGAAACTTCGGATTTCAACACGTCGAGCGCCACCGTTCTGTGATCTCCCGCCTCGTTGCGAAGGGTCACCGTGTCCCTCCAGATGTCCACGGACCGGACGCGCTCCGTTCCTTGAGACGTGTGGAGGACCTTTCCCTCCCGCGGGAACCGGCGGCGGGACTCCACGTAGCTCTGGTGCTCGTACGTCAGGCAGCACATCAACCGGCCGCAGCAGCCGGAGATCTGGGCGGGGTTGAGGGAGAGGTTCTGATCCTTGGCGAGTTGGAGGCTCACCGGCTGGAGGTCGGACAGCCAGGTGGAGCAGCACAACTCCCTCCCGCAGCGGCCCACCCCGCCCAGGAGGGCGGCTTCGTCCCGCACGCCCACCTGACGCAATTCGATTCGCGTACGGAAGGTGCGGGCCAGATCCCGGACGAGTTGGCGGAAGTCCACCCGCCGCTCCGCCGTGAAGTAGATCATGAGCTTGTTGCGGTCGAACTGCCACTCGGCCTCGGTGACCTTCATCTTCAGCCCGTGGCGGTGCACGAGCTTGCGGGTCTCGGTGCGCACGCGGGCCTCGTCGGAGCGAAGGGACTCGAGCTTCGCCACGTCGTCGTCGCCGGCGACGCGGAGCACCTTCACGTCCGGCGTGGGCGTGGCGCATCCGCCGGAGGTGGAGCACTTGCGGGCGGCGACCACGCCCAGCGCGGTCACTCTACCGAGGTCCTCGCCCCGATCCGCTTCGACGATCACGTGTCCGCCGGGGACGAGATCCAGGGAGCCGTACGAGAAATATGCGGTACGGGACCCCTTGAAGCGGACTTCGGCGAAACCCTGTGGGGAGTTCACCGGTGGTCAGCTCCCCGTGGACCCGTCCGACTCCTTCCAGGCCCCCATGGAATCGTACTTCGCCCACCGTTGGGTGAGCAGGTCTTCGTGCGAGAGAGCGCTCAACTCCGCGATGATCTCGACGAGGGCCGTCTTCACCGTCCGCGCGGTTTCGTCCCAATCCGAGTGCGCGCCCCCCACCGGCTCGGGGATCACCCGATCGCACACGCCGAGGGAGAGAAGGTCCTTCGACGTGAGACGCAGCGCGGTGGCGGCCTTCTCCCGGTGTTCCGCGGAGCGCCAGAGGATCGCCGCGCACCCCTCCGGTGAGATGACCGAGTAGATGCTGTGCTCCATCATGATGATGCGGTCCGTCACTCCCAGGCCGAGCGCGCCGCCCGACATTCCTTCTCCGATCACCACCGACACCAGAGGTACCCGGAGCCGGGCCATTTCCCGCAGGTTGAAGGCGATGGCCTCGGCGATTCCGCGCTCTTCGGACCCGATGCCCGGGTAGGCCCCGGGGGTGTCGATGAGTGTGATCACGGGTCGCCCGAACTTCTCCGCCTGGCGCATGAGGCGCAGCGCCTTGCGGTACCCCTCCGGGTGCGGCATGCCGAAGTTGCGCCGGAGGTTCTCCTTCATGTCCCGGCCCTTCTGTTGGCCGATCAACATGACGGTCTGGTCTCCCAGGCGAGCCCACCCGCCCACGATGGCCTCGTCGTCGCGGTAGGCTCGGTCGCCGTGAAGCTCCATCCAGTCCGTGAAGACCCGTTGCACGTAGTCCAGAGCGTAGGGCCGACTCGGGTGGCGTGCCACCTGGACCTGCTCCATGGGTGTCAGGTTCCGGTACGTGTCTTCCTTCAGGGTCTGCAGCTTGCCCCGGAGCACGTCCAGCTCCTGGGACACGTCGATTCCCTTCCGGTCGGCCAGTCCCAGGAGTTGATCGATCTGGGTCTGGAGGTCGACGATGTCACGTTCGAAATCTAGATGAGGGACCGTAGCCATGGTCTGGCCTCCCTGTCATTCCATCCGGGCGTTGTTTCGGAATTGGTATTCTAGCGCCGGTGGGGCCGGGAACCCAAGGGGCCGGGTTCGGATTCCGGGCTAACGCCCATCTCCCTTCAGCACCCATCCGTCCGGGTCCAACACGACCTCGAGCGGCGCGTCCTCCAACTCCACGGTGAAGGCCGTCGTTTCGTCGGTCACCCAGACCCGTCGCCGCACCGAGCCCTTCCCGGTCGAAACCAACACGTCCATGGGCATGCGGAATCGGGGCCACGCGGCCTTCTGGATCTGACGGACCGTGACCTCCACCGCGCCGCCGGATCCGGTGGGCGTCGGGGTCCACGTGTGCTCCACCCGGTAGATCGGGTATCCGGCCTGGTGGATCCATTGCCCGAAGAACCAATCCAGGCTCTCGCCATGGGATGCTTCCATCGTGCGCTGGAAGTCCTCCGTGAGCGCGTTCCCGTGGAGGAACGTGCGGTAGTAGTCCCGGATGCCCCGAAAGAAGGCCTCGTCGCCCATGACCCCCCGGAGCATGTGGAGGACCCATCCGCCCTTGGGGTAGTTGTTCGCGTTGAGGAGAGCGAAGAGGTCGCGCTCCTCGGGGTCCACGACCGGACGGTCGACCACGCGGGACGCGAGGTAGTCCTGGCGGCGGCCCTCCATGAGCTCGCGGAAGCGGACCTCGCCGTCCGCGTTCTCGAAGAAGAGGATGCCGAAGTACGTGGCGAATCCTTCGGACAGCCAGAGGTGGTGCCAGTCCGTCTCCGTCACCGCGTCGCCGAACCACTGGTGCGCGATCTCGTGGGACACCGTTCCCTCCATGTCCCGTCCCTCGGCGATCCCTTCTTCGGTGTAGAAGATGGCCGAAGCATTCTCCATTCCCCCGAAGCGGGTGGACGACTGCACGTTCACCAGCTTCTCGTAGGGGAAGGGGCCCACGAGGTCGCTGAAGTAGTCCACCATGAGCGCGGATCGGGCGAAGATCCTCCCGGCGTTCTCCACGTCCTCGGGGAAGACCCACGACTCCACCTGGACGCATCCGTCTTCCCGGGGGGAAGCGGGCGCCCGCCCACACGCGGCGAGCCCCCCGTCCAGAACGGCGAAGTCCGCGGCGCCCACCACCATGGTGTACGTGGGTATGGGCACGCCGACCTCCCAGCGCCACGTGAGCCGGTCCCCAGCGGGACCGGGCGAGCCGGCCGGGGTCGGCTCGGGCTCCCCCACAGGACGTCCGTTCGCGATGACCCGCCACTCCACGGGAGCGTGGACGGTGAAGGTCACCGTGGCCTTGTCCGACGGGTGATCCACCGAAGGGAACCAGAAGCGGGCGCGGTTGGGCCAGTTGTCGGCGAACGCGGTGGCGTTTCCGTGGACGTTCTCCTTCAGGATCAGCCCGTCGTCGGGGGTGCCCCGATAGTCGACCCGCACGTGGACGGTGTCTCCCTCGTGACGGCCGGGGAGTTCGATCCGGAGTACGCCATTCTCGTAGAGGCCCGTACCCGGTGCGCCGTCCACCGAGACGCTCTCCACGGCGAGGCCCGTGAGGTCCAGCGGCAGGGAAGGGGCGTCGGTGAGCGCCCGCGCCAGGATCGACGTGCGGCCGCCCACCCAGGACTCGGAGCGGGAGAGGCCCACTTCGACGTCGTAGTGCAGGACGTCCACGCCGGGAGCATAGGGTCCCGGCGTGGGCGCGACACCGGCCTGGATGGGCATGGGCTCCGACGGGACCGCGCCGGAGGGCTGACCCCCCGAACAGGCGACGGTCACAAGAGCAACGAGGGGGATCGGAATACTCTTGTAGGCGGCCATCGCCCGTCCGGGTTGTCAGCGAATGGTTTCGAAGGCCTCCACTTCGGAGAACTCGGAGAGCCGGCCCCAGTACCGTGCGTAGACCTGGGCCATGTGCGGAGTCAGGTCCGACCGATTGCTCTCGGAGTCACCATATACGGTGAGGGCCTCCAGCTTGAGCTTCATCTGGTTGGACACATCTTCGAACTGGTCGGGCCGGAAGTCCAGCCCCGAAGTCGCCGTCTGGTATCCCCGCACGACCGCGGAGTACGTGTTGGCCACCTGAGCGACCTGCACGGCTTCACGCCGGACCGGGTCGTTCTCCTCCACCGCGGGAACGTAGATCATCTCGGGCTCCATGTCCTCCACGACCCGCTCCACGAGCTCCACCCGGCGGGCCGGATCGGTGAGGGACGACTCCTCCACCAGGAGCTTGGCGCCGAGGATGCCCGCGGCCCGGCGGGCCGTGTCCATGGCGCCCGGATCGGAACACGCTTCGGACCGGCACAGCGGAATGATCATCACTTCCTTTCCCTGCGCCCGTGCCTTGGAGAGCGTGCCGCCGCATCCCATCTCCACGTCGCCCATGAGGCCTCCCAGCGCCAGGACCGCCGTGTTCCCCGTGCCGACCACGAGCTTGTGGGAGAGCATGCTCTTCACGCGGGAAACGAGGGCGCTCCGGTTCAGGGGCTTCAGGAGAAGGTCGTCGGTGCCCGCGCGGTAGGCCTGTTCTTGATAGGTGGATGCCGTGTAGCCCGTCGTGGCCAGGACCGGCATGTCCGGATTCATGGCGCGAGCCAGGCGAATGAGTTCGAAACCGCTCACACCGGGGAGGTTGAGGTCCGTGATGAGGATGTCGAACTCCTTGTCCTTCAGGAGATCGGCAGCCCGGTCGCCATCCTGGGAATACGTGATGTCGAACAGGCCCGTGGGGCGCAGGAAGTTCTTGACCAGGAACGCCTGGTCGAACGCGTCTTCTACTAGGAGTACACGAAGGGACATGATCTAACCGCTACTGGTCCGGAGGAACGCAAATGGGGGGGGCGTGCACGACCTCAGACAGTGGCGAAAATGTACGTAGTTGAAGTTTACATGGAACCGTCAGTCAAATCCACGAAAAAATGTAGTCCACCGCCTACAAAAAACAAGTATCGGACCTGCGGAATGGATACTTGAGTGGATTTTCGGAGAAGAGGAAGGGCCGCGAAGTGGGGCGGGGCGTAGGGTGGATCCTACGTGGAGGTTCCCGGTTCGGGCTCCGGAACGAAGCGCCAGACGATGAGGCCCATGGCCAGGACGGATACGGCCGCGAGGAGGGTGTTGGCCCGGAATCCCACGCTGGAGTAGAGGGGGCCGGCCGCCGCTCCTCCCACCGCAAAGCCCATCTGTCCGAGGGCGACGGTGAGGCTCATCAGCGAACCCCGCCGCTCGTCGCGCACCAGGGAGGTCAGGAGGGCCGAGAAGGGGCTGATGCGCATGGCCACCAGGACCATGATCAGGAAATAGATGGCGTAGGCGAAGTAGAGATCGGTCACCAGGGGAACGGTGAGCACCATGAGAACGGAGAGGCCCACGCACGCGATGAGGATGATCCCCTTGCGCCCGATCCGATCCGAGAGGCGTCCCGCCTGCGGCCCGGTGAGGACGTTCGCGACCCCGCCCGCCAGGAACATCAGGGCGATCTGGTCGGGCGTGGCTCCGATCTCCTGCTCGAGCCACGTGGGGAAGTACACGATGAACACCGAAACGCCCAGGAACATCATGAAGTAGGCCACGGCGGCCCAGGCCACTTCCGGCCGCTTCAACATGGTCAGGTAGTCGCGGGCGGCCCGACCCGCGCTGAGCCGGTGGGAGGCGCTCTTCACGGGGGGCTGGGGCACGCCGAAGAAGAGGAGGACCACGGTGGCCGCCATGGTCACCGCGAAGAGGTAGAACGGCGAGCGGAATCCCCAACGCCCGGCCATGAAGATCCCCATGGGGATCCCCAGGATCTGCCCGAACGCCGCGCCGCTCATCACCCACCCGGTGGCCCATCCCCGGCGGTTGTAGGGGAAGTAGTCGCCGATGTACGAGACCGCCGCGCCGCTGAGCACCCCTCCGGCCATCCCCGCGAGCACGCGTACGCCCAGGAAGCTCGCGTAGCTCGTCACGACCCCGTGGAGGGCCAGGGCGAGCGTCATGAGTCCCGTGCCCAGGATCAGGATGCGGCGCCGCCCGATGCGGTCGGACACGGGACCCGCCAGGATGGCGAAGACCGCCAGCATGAGGGAGTAGCCGGACACCAGCGTGCCGAGCACGGCGTCGCTCACCCCCAACCCTTCCCCGATGCGGGGAAGGATGGGCGCCATGATCATGGTCTGGCTCGCCGCCGAGAAGACGAGGAGCCAGAGCGTGAAGATGATGACGAAGGGCGAATCCTTCCTGGACGTCACCCGATCAGTCTCCCATCCGGTGAATCAGCTCCCGCCCCTGTGGAGGATCATGGCGTGCCTCTGGTCCGTGGGCATGAGGACCAGGTTGATGACGTCCACGTGCGGGGGAGTGTTGGCCACGTAGACCACGGCGTCCGCCACGTCTTCGCCGGTGAGGGGCGTGGTGTCGGCGTAGACCGACCTGGCCCGTTCGGTGTCTCCGTGGAAGCGCACTTCACTGAACTCGGTCTCGGTGAGCCCGGGATCCACGCTCGAGACCCTCACCTTGGTGCCGGCCAGGTCGATGTTCATCCCCTCGTTGAGGGCCCACACCGCGAACTTGGTGGCGTTGTACACCGCGCCCTTCGGGTAGACCCACCGCCCGGCGATGCTCCCGATGTTGATCACGTGCCCCGCGTTCCGTCCCACCATGTAGGGGAGGATGGCCCGGGACATGTAGAGGAGCCCTTTGACGTTGGTGTCGATCATGTCCTCCCAGTCGTCGAGCGCTCCTTCGTGGAACTTGTCGAGCCCGCGCGCCTTTCCGGCGTTGTTCACCAGGATGTCCGGAAGGAGATCGTCGGCCTGCAGTTCCGCCACGTAGGCGGCCACGGCCTCGCGATCCGTCACGTCCAGGGCGTGGGCGGAGGCCTGGACCCCGTGGGCGGCGGCGAGCTCGCCGGCCAGCTCCGCCACCCGGTCCTTCCGTCGGGCGGACAGGAGGAGGTGGGCGCCGTGGGACGCGAAGGCGCGCGCGCAGGATTCGCCGATACCGGCGGACGCGCCGGTGATGAGCACTCGTTTTCCGATCAATCTGTTCATGGAACCCGGTGTCCGTCGGTTGTCGTGGGAACGGGTGGAGGTCACTCCCGGATGATGGGCATCCACCGGGTGCCGGGCAACCGTCCCCCGCCGTGTGGGCGGGTGGAAGCGCTTCGCACTGGCGGCCGGGGGACGTGGGTAATACCGTGGCGGGATCGTTCCCGGCACGACGTCGCCGCCACGGAGGGTTGAATGAACCGCAAGCAGGTCGGGGCGTGGGCGCTCTTCGATTTCGCCAACTCCATCTATCCCGCCGTGGTCCAGACGGCGGTGTTCTCCATCTTCTACACGTCGTACATCGTGGGGAACGAGGCCGGGGAGGGAGACTGGTGGTGGGGACGCGCCATCTCCATCTCGGTCCTCATCGTCGCGGTCACGGCTCCGTTGTTGGGTGCCGTTGCCGACCGTGCGGGGGTGCGCAAGAAGTTCATGCTCACCTTCACGGCCATGTCGCTGGCCGGAGTCGCGATGTTCACCACCCTCGAGCCGGGGATGGCGCTGCAGGGGTTGCTCCTCTACGTGGTGGCCAACGTGGGGTTCGAGGGCGCGCTGGTGTTCTACAACGCGTATCTCCCCGACATCGTACCCAGAGAGAAGCAGGGCTGGGTCTCGGGGCTGGGATTCGGCGTGGGATATCTCGGGTCGGCGCTCGGGCTGATCATCGCCGGCTTCCTGGTCGACACCAACATGGATCTGGTCTGGGTTTCGGTGGTGCTCTTCTTCGGACTCTTCTCGATTCCCACCTTCCTCTTCCTCCCCAAGGACCAGCCGGGTGAGATGTCGGTGGGAGACGCCGTGGTGTGGGGCGTGGGGAACTTCCGCCACATCGTGGGTGAGGTGCTCGCGCTGAAGGACCTGCGCCGTTTCCTCCTCGCCTTCTTCTTCTACATCGATGGAATCCTCACCGTGATCGTCATGGCGGGCCCCTTCGCCGAGCACACCTTCGGGTTCGGGAGGCGAGAAGCGATCATGCTCTTCCTGGTCGTCCAGTTCTCGGCTCTCGCGGGTGCCCTCGCCCTGGCCCGGGCCACGGACCGGATCGGCCCGAAGAAGGTCCTCACGGGATCGCTCCTCCTGTGGATCGCGGTGGGATTCTCGGTGTTCTTCGTGAACAGCCCTCGGATCTTCTTCGCCATGGCCGTGGTGGTGGGATTCGGCCTGGGGTCGGTCCAGTCGGCCAGCCGCGCCTTCATGTCGTCGCTGATCCCCGAGGGGAAGGAGGCGGAGATGTTCGGCTTCTACGCCTTCTGCGGGAAGTCGTCGTCCATGGTCGGGCCGTCCCTGTTCGGGTTCATCGCGGTGACGCTGGGTGGCAACCAACGCATCGCCATGTTGGCGCTCACCGTGCTCATGGGTGGGGGACTGCTCCTCCTGCAGCGGGTGGAAGATCCCAAGGCGCGAAGGCGTGATCCTTCCGTTTCGGCCGACTAGTCCACGCCGTCCACGTCGGTGTGGGAGAAATCCTCCCCGACGAACGGGAGCGGCGCCCCGGCCAGGGACGCGTACGCCTCCTGGAGACGGCTGATGGGGAAACGCCGACCGACCACACCCTCGCCCCCGGATCTCCCGGAGACGCTCCACGGCGCGGTGGCGGACGCGGAACTGGATCTCCACGGGATGAACGTCCAGCAGGCGCTGCGGCGGGTCGAGAACCTTCTGGAGACGTGGGCGCGGCGTCAGCCCGGAGCCGTCCTCCGTGTCGTCACGGGGAAGGGGACTCGTTCCGCCGATGGCCCCGTGCTTCTCGGCGCGGTGGGAGACTTCCTGCGGGAGGAAACCGGCGGGAGGGTCGCGGAGATGATCAGGGCCGCCGGGGGCGGAGGATGGATGGTCCGGGTGGGCCGGACGGGAGGCCGGAGCGGCCCGCGGGCCTGACGGGCGAGGTCACCCCAGCCCGACCCCCTCGTCCAGGGCCAGGAGTGTGTCCAACAGGAGTCGCGTGCCTCGCGTGACGTCCTCGGCCTCCGTGAACTCGTCCGGCGCGTGGCTGATCCCCTTCGCCGACGGAACGAAGATCATCCCCACCGGGGCGAGGAGCGCCATGCTCTGGGCGTCATGGCCGGCGCCGCTGGGCATACGCAGCGTCGAAAGCCCGGCGGCGCGGGCGGCGCGCTCCACCACGTCGCGGATGACCGGGTGGGTGGGAGCCGCCTTGCTGACGTAGAAGCGCTCCGACGTGAAGGTCGTGCCCGTCGCCTCGGCCAGATCGGGCACCTGCTCCCAGATGGTGTCGTACGTGGCGTGGATCCCGTCCATGGTGAGGTCGCGGATCTCCAGTGAGAGCGTGACCCTTCCCGGGATGACGTTGGGCGCTCCCGGCTCCACTTCGATGCGCCCCACCGTGGCGACCTGGCGCCCGGCAATGGATCGGGCCGAGCGGTGGACCACGTCGACGAAGCGGGCCGCGGCCACCATGGCGTCGCGTCGCCGGTCCATGGGGGTGGTGCCCGCGTGGTTGGTCATCCCCTCCACGGTGACGTTCCAGCGCTCGATCCCCACGATCCCCTCCACCACCCCGATGTCGATCCCGTCGGCGTCGAGGATGGCGCCCTGCTCCACGTGGAGCTCCAGGAACGCCGTGAGGGACCCTGCCGGGCGGCGGGCCTGGGCGAGGCGGGCGGGATCACCGCCCAGGCGGGCCACGCCCTGTCCGATGGTGTGGCCCGACGCCGTGGGGAGCTCCAGCTCGGAGGGATCCACCTCTCCGGCCAGTGCCCGGCTCCCCGTCTTCCCGCCTTCCTCGTTGCAGAAGATCAGGAACTCCAGCGGGTGACGGGTGCGATGATCCGCGTCGTGCAGCGCGCAGGCCACCTCCAGCGCGCCCATGGAGCCCACCTGCCCGTCGAAGTTCCCGCCTCCGGGAACGGAGTCGACATGGGATCCCAGGGACAAGGGGGGGAGGGTCGGATCCGTGCCTTCCCGGCGGCCGACGAGGTTTCCGGCGAGGTCCACGTGGGTCGCGAGCCCCGCGTCGTCCATGAGGCCCCGGATCCACGCGCGTGCGGCCAGGTCGGCGTCACCGAAGGCGACCCGGTCGATCCCGCCGGCGTCATTGGCGCCGAAGCCGGCGAGCCGCGTCATGCGGGCCGCCAGACGTGCGGCGTCGACGGCCGGTGAGCCGTGAAGGGTGGGGAACCGGAAGCCGGGGAGCGCGGTGCTCCCGGCCGTCAGGGCGAAAAGTCGGGTGAAGCGTCGTCTGTCCATCGTCCGAAGATCCAGGGCGCGGGCCCGGCGCGCCAGTGGTGGAGACACGTCTTCCCGCGGCGAGGGTAGGAGAGAGGGATGCTCGCAGCGGAGGAGCCGGTGCCGAGCGGGTTTCGAGGAGGCCGGTATGGTCTACAGGATCCTGGCCGACGTCGTGCTGGCGGCCCACGTCGCCTTCCTCCTCTTCGTCATCGGGGGCGGTTTTCTGGTACTGCGGTGGCCTCGGGTGGTCTGGATCCACGCGCCGTGCGCTCTCTGGGGAGCGTGGGTGGAGTTCGCCCAGCGGGTGTGCCCCCTCACGCCGTTGGAGATCGGTCTCCGTCGTCGCGCGGGGAGGGAGGGATACACGGGGGGATTCCTGGAACACTACGTGGAGCCCATCGTGTACCCGCCGGGTCTGACGCACACCCATCAGGTGGTCCTGGGCATCGGCCTGATCCTTCTCACGAGCACCCTCTATGGGGTGGCGTGGCGGCGTTCACGTCGCCGCGACGACCCAGGTCCGCCGCGACCGCCCGATCGGTAGCGTGACGGTCAGTCCACCTCGCTCAGATCCGCCTCGGGAGGGAGCGGGGTCCGCCGTGCCAGGAGGGGAGGGATCACCAGGCTCGCCGCCGCCATCCCCCAGAGCGTGAGGGCCACCGGGCTGTCGAAGAGGATCCCCCACTCGCCTCCGGAGAGCGCCATGGACCGACGCAGGTTCTTCTCCATGAGGGGGCCCAGGACCAGCCCGAGGATCACCGGTGCCAGGGGGAAGCGGAGCTTCCGCATGGCGTAGCCCACCACCCCGAACCCCGTCATCAGCACCAGATCGAAGGGGCTCTGGTTCACGGCGTACACCGCCACGAAGGAGAGCGCGGCCACCCCCGGGATGAGGAGCCATCGGGGCGCGGTGAGCGCACGCACGAACAACCCCACCAGGGGGAGGTTCAGGAGGAGGAGGAAGACGTTCCCCACGTACATGGAGGCCGCCAGGCCCCAGAAGAGGTCCGGCTCCTCCTGGATGAGGAGTGGTCCGGGGGTCACGCCGAGCCCCAGGAGGGCCCCCAGGAGGACGGCCGTGGTGCCGCTTCCGGGAACGCCCAGGGTCAGGAGGGGGATCATGGCGCCGGTTGCCGCGGCGTTGTTGGCCGACTCGGGCGCCGCCACGCCCCGGATGTCTCCCGATCCGAAGGTGCCCTCCCGATCCACCACACGCTGCTCCGTGGTGTAGGCGAGGAAGGAGGCGATGGTTCCTCCGGCTCCCGGGAGGACGCCCACGAAGAATCCCAGGACGCTCCCCCGCGCCATGGTCCAGCCCGTGGATGTGAGCTCCCGGGCCGACACCATCACACGGCCCACCTTCGCCTGGACCTCGCGTCCCGCCTCCGTGTCCTCGAGGAGCTGGAGGACCTCGCTCACCGCGAAGAGACCGATGGTCACCACCACGAAGTCCATTCCGTCCAGGAGCTTGATCTGGCCGAAGGTGAACCGGGGGATGGCGCTGTTGGGATCCAGCCCCACGGTGGCCAGGAAGAGACCCATCGCGGTGGCGGCCAGCCCCCGCACCAGGCTTCCGCCCGCCAGACTCGACAGGGCCGAGAACGCGAACACCATGAGCGCGAAGTACTCCGCCGGTCCGAAGCGGATGGCCCACTTCGCAAGGACGGGAGCCAGGAGGACGAGTCCGAACACCGAGGCGGTGCCACCCACGAAGGACGCGATGGCCGACATCGCCAGCGCCGGCCCGGCGCGCCCCTGGCGGGTCATGGCGTGGCCGTCGAGGGCCGTGACCACGGCGGACGCGGTGCCCGGGACGTTCAGGAGGATGGTGCTGATGGAGTTCCCGTACTGGGATCCGTAGTAGATCCCGGCGAGGAGGATGAGCGCTCCTTCCGGCGGGAGGCCGGTGGCGAAGATCACCGGAATCAGGATGGCGATGGCGTTGATGGGGCCGATTCCCGGGAGCATTCCGACGAAGGTTCCGACGAAGACGCCGCCGAAGGCGAGCCCGAGGTTCAGGGGGCGGAGGGCCACGGCGAACCCGCCCATGAGGTGCGTCAGCGCGTCCACAGGTCACCCAGGGGAAGAGGGAGGGCCAGGATGCGTACGAAGAGTCCCCAGAGGGCGGCGGAGACCCCCACCCCGGCCGCCGCGCTCTGCCAGCGGGAAGCTCCGAACATGGTGGACATCAGCGCCACACAGAGCGTACACGCCACGAAGAACCCGGCGGGCTCCAGGAGCACGGCGAAGACGAGGAAGGACAGCGCGCCGCCGCCCATGCGGCGCCAGGCGGGCCGGCCCGGCCACTCCGGCGCCGTACGGGGTCGAAGCGCGATGACGGCGCCCGCGCCGGCCAGGATCACCGCCACCAGGTACGGGAGCGCCTTGGGGCCCACCGGATCGGTGAGGAACGCCACCTCGAAGGTGGAAGCCTCCAGGCCGATGGCCAGCGCCAGGCCGACGAGGATCGCTCCCGTCACGCGGTCGCTCATGGGATCAGCCCGATCTCGCGGGACATCTCGCGGAAGTCCTCCACCTGAGCGCGGACGAATTCGGTGAACTCGTCTCCCACCAGGAAGAACTCCTCCAGTCGATTCGTGACCCGTGCCTTCTCCCATTCGGGGGAAGCGCCCAGGCGCCGCATGACCTCGACCCAACGTCCGTAGGATTCGTCGCCGATCTCCCCGGGGACGTAGAACCCCCGCCACGTCACCCAGTCCACGTCCAGTCCCGACTCATGGGCCGTGGGCACGCCGGCCAGCCGCCCGCCGAGGCGCTCCGGGGCCAGGACCGTGAGCACCCGCATCCGCCCGGCGGCGAGTTGGCCCTCCACCTCCGACGCCTCTCCCGAGAACACGTGCACGAAGCCGCCCAGGAGCGCGGTCATGGCCTCGCCGCCGCCGTCGAAGGGGACGTAGCGGATCTTGCGGGGGTCGATTCCCGCCCGGTGGGCGAGGAGGAGCACCTTCATGTGGTCCTGCCCGGCCACGGCGCTCCCGCCGCTCACCACCAGGGACCCGGGGTCGTCGCGCCAGGCCGCGATGACGTCGTCCAGGGTTCGCCAGGGAGCATCGGCGGCCACCGCCAGCACACCGTACTCGGCGCCCACCGCACCCACCCAGCGCACGTCGTCTTCCGTCAGACGCCCGTACTGTCCCTGCGCCAGGCGGAGCGTCGTGGAGGGGCTCGCGGCCACCAGGACCTCGGTGTCCCCGTTCCTCTGGGCCACCGTGTGGGCGTAGGCCACGCCACCGCCGGCGCCGGGCATGTTGGTGGTGCGCACGAGCCCGGGGGCCTCACCCAGCTCGTAGAGCACCTGCCCCGCGGTACGGCAGGTCAGGTCCCACCCCCCTCCCGCGTTGGCCGGAGCGATACATTCCCACCCCCGGCTGGCCGGAGGCGCGCAGGACGCCACGAGCACCGTGGCGATCAGGGTGGAGCGACGCATGGGTACCGTCGTGCCGATGGTGGGCGAAGTCAGGAGACGGGCGGAAGGGTGCACCCGGGGCGGCGAGTCCACAAGAGGCCGGTGAGGGTGCCACCCGCCCGCGGGGTGGTGTGGGGGCGGGGCTACGCGCCGTGTGATATGATGGTGCGAGCCGATTCCCGGTCTTCACCCACCGCATGGGGCGCGATATGTCGGAACGTCCATCCTCCTTCTTCCCACGAGCCGTCCGCCTCGGGCTCGCCGCCGTACTTCTCGCCGCCACCGGGGTCTTCTTCGGTCCCGCTCCGGGGTCGGCCCAGGAGGGCAGGATCATCCTCCGCGCCGCGCATCTCCTGGACGGCGCGGGGGGCGAGACCTCCGCGCGCGACGTCGTGGTGGAGGACGGGCGGATCGTCGAGGTGCTGGCGGCGGGTACCGGAACGGGGGAGCGGGTCTACGACCTGGGGGATGCCACCCTCATGCCCGGGCTCATCGACACCCACGTCCACATCGGGTGGCACTTCGACCGCGCCAACGGAAAGACCCACTCCCGTGCCGTGGAGGAGTCCTCCGAGGAGGCCGCCCTCTACGCCGCCGAGAACGCGTGGACGACGTTGCGAGCGGGGGTGACCACGGTGCAGAGCCTGGGTGCCATGGTGGACATTCCGTTGCGTGACGCCATCGAGGCGGGTACGCTGCCTGGCCCACGGATCCTCACCTCGGGAGTGGCGATCACGGCAGGTACGGGCGCTCCGGACGCCATCAGGGCGCACGTGGACCGGATGGCCGACGCCCGGGCCGACGTGATCAAGATCTTCGCCTCCGCGAGCATCCGTGACGGTGGTGGGCCCACACTGACCCAGGAACAGCTCGACGCAGCGTGTGGCCAGGCCCGGGCTCGCGGGCTGCGGTCCTTCGTGCACGCCTACGATCCGGAGGCGGCGCGGCGGGTGATCCGGGCCGGTTGCACCGGTATCGAGCACGGCGCGCTCCTCGACCGCGAGACGCTGGAGGCCATGGCCCGCGCCGGAGTGTATCTCGATCCCAACACGGACCTCGTGATGCGCAACTACTTCGAGAACGCCGAACACTTCCTGGGGGTGGGAAACTACACGGAAGAGGGATTCGCTCAGATGCGGGCGGCACAGCCGTTGGCGCTGCGCGTGTTCGTGGAGGGGCTCACGGTCCCCGGCCTCGACATGGTGTTCGGCACGGACGCGGTGGCCGGTGCCCACGGGCGCAACCACGAGGAACTGGTATACCGCATCACGGCGGGGGGGCAGGACCCCATGGACGCCGTGGTCTCGGCCACCTCGCTGGCCGCCGAGGCGTTGGGGCTCTCGGGTACGGTGGGGCGCCTGGCGCCCGGGCTCGAGGCGGACCTGATCGCCCTGGACGGTGATCCGCTGAAGGACCCCGAGGCGCTGGGGCGCGTGGTCTTCGTGATGAAGGGAGGCGTGGTGTACCGCAACGACCCGCCGCGCCGAGAAGACCCATAGCGCCGGATGTCTTCCCTCTCCACCTTGTCCCCACGCCGAAACACTTCACCCAGGAGCAATGACGTGTCCAGATCCTCCTTTGCACGCCGATTCATTCCGTCCGCATTGATGGCCGCCATCGTGGCGTGCTCCGGCGGTGACGCCGCGGACATGGTCCTGACCAACGGGAAGGTGGTCACCGTGGATCCGGCCCACCCGGAAGCGGAAGCCGTGGCCATTCGCGACGGGCGCATCCTCGCGGTGGGGTCTTCGGCGGAGATGGCCGACTACGTCGGGCCCGGCACCGAAGTGGTGGACCTTGCGGGACGACTCGCCGTCCCCGGCTTCATCGAGGGGCACGGACACTACATGGGGCTGGGGCACGCCCAGATGATCCTGGACCTCACCACGGCGGCGGATTGGGAGGAGATCGTGGCCATGGTGGCGGAGGCCGCGTCCGCCGCGGCGCCGGGAACGTGGATCCAGGGGCGGGGGTGGCACCAGGAGAAGTGGAGCCACACGCCGGAGCCGAGCGTGGAGGGCAATCCGGTGCATGGATCCCTCAGCGCGGTGTCTCCCGACAACCCGGTCCTCCTGGGACACGCCAGTGGTCACGCGGCCTTCGCGAATGCCCGCGCCCTGGAGCTCGCCGGAATCGGCGCGGGCACGCCGGATCCCGAAGGGGGAACCATCGTGAGGGGTCCCGACGGCGCGCCCACCGGTCTTCTTCGCGAGACGGCCCAGCGCATCGTGTCCGCGGTGATGGCGCAGACCATGAACGCCCGCTCGGACGAGGAGAAGTGGAAGGAATTCGCCCTCCAGGTGGAGTTGGCGGGGAGAAACGCCCTGGAGAACGGAGTCACGTCCTTCCACGACGCCGGATCCGGCTTCGCGACCATCGACGGCTTGAAGCGTCTAGCCGACGAAGGATCCCTTCCGGTGCGTCTGTACGTGATGGTCCGCCGTGAGAGCAACGACGTCATGGCGGAAAAGCTGCCCGCCTATCGGATGGTCGGGTACGGGAACGACTTTCTCACGGTACGCGCCATCAAACGGCAGATCGACGGAGCGCTGGGATCCCACGGGGCATGGCTCCTGGAGCCCTACGAGGACATGCCGGGGAGCACGGGGTTGGTCCTGGAGTCCGTGGAGGACATCGAGGAGACCGCGCGCATCGCCATCGAAGCCGGGTACCAGGTGAACACCCATGCCATCGGAGATCGCGCCAACCGCGAGGTCCTCGACATCTACGAGCGCACCTTCGCCGGACGCGACGATGCCACGGATCTCCGCTGGAGGATCGAGCACGCCCAGCACGTGGATCCCGACGACGTGGATCGCTTCCGGCAGCTCGGCGTGATCGCCGCCATGCAAGGGGTCCACGCCACCTCGGATGCTCCCTGGGTGTACCGGCGCCTCGGCGCCGGGCGAGCGGAGAGTGGGGCGTACCTGTGGCGTTCGTTCATCGACGCGGGGGTGGTGGTCACCAACGGGACCGACGTTCCGGTGGAGGCGATCAGCCCCGTCGCCTCCTTCTACGCCTCGGTGGTGCGCAGGGACCGCGATGGGAACGAGTTCTTTCCATCCCAGAGGATGACGCGGATGGAGGCGTTGGAGAGCTACACGATCAACAACGCCTTCGCCGCCTTCGAGGAGGAGATCAAGGGGTCCATCACGCCTGGCAAGGTGGCGGACATCACGGTGCTCGACCGCGACATCATGACCGTCCCCGAAGAGGAGATCGCGGGAGCCCGGGTGGACCTGACGCTGGTGGGCGGAGAGATCCGCTTCCGGAGGGACGGGTGAGGGCGCGAGCGGGGGTCCTGGCGCTGGCGGCGCTGGCGGCCGGGGCGTGCACTCTGGAGCCGCGTACCGACCGGGGCGGCGACTCGGCGCCCACGAGGGAAACGCACAAGGAGATCATCCAGCCGGAGGGAGTGGCCCGCCTCCCGGTCTTCTCCACCGCCGTGCGCACGGGTGACCTGATCTTCCTCTCGGGACAGATCGGAACGGTTCCGGGCACGGAGACCCCCACCCTCGTGGATGGCGGCGTCACCCCCGAGACCCGCCAGACCATGGAGAACATCCGCACGGTTCTGGCCGCGGCGGATCTCACCCTGGACGACCTGGTGAAGTGCACGGTGTTCCTGGCCGACATCGCCGACTACGCGGCCATGAACCAGGTCTACCTCGAGTTCTTCCCGGCGGACCCGCCGGCCCGGTCGGCCATGGCGGGGAGCGGTCTGGCGCTGGGCGCCCGGGTGGAGGTGGAGTGCATCGCGGCGGCGAGGTGAGCCGCCCGTCCATGTCGTGTGGGGGGAGGGAGCTACGGGGTCCGGAGGGGTCCGCGTAGACCTTCCACGGGGCTCGCCTCGAGCGTGGACGTTGGGTAGAATGGCCTCCTGAGCGCCGGGAACTCCGACCCGGCAGGGGTCTCTTCCTCCTGGGGTTCTCATGCGCCTCCTTCCCATCGCAGCACTTCTCGTCGCCCTGTCTTCTCCCTTGGCGGGGCAGGCGCCCATCGTGACCCCGGAAGGGGATCCCTCGGTGGACGACGACACGCTCTACGCCCTCGCCGTGGACCCGGCCGACTATCCGGAGGAGGACGTCATCGTGATCCTGGACGACGGGATCGTCATCCAGGAAGCCGACGGCACGGGCCGGAGGACCTATCGGACGGTGGCGCAGCT
Source organism: Gemmatimonadota bacterium (assembly GCA_029879725.1). Taxonomy (GTDB): domain Bacteria; phylum Gemmatimonadota; class Gemmatimonadetes; order Longimicrobiales; family Gaopeijiaceae; genus JAOUPR01. The sequence goes on from JAOUPR010000023.1 coordinate 43,768, forward strand.
CCTCACGCGAGAGGCGGTGGACTCCTGGGCCGAGCACACCTTCGGGTACGACGGGGGGCGGGAGGAGTTCACCCTCAACTGGGCCCGCGTGGTGGGGTCCGACGGGGAGATCATCAGCGCGGAGCCGCTCCACCAGCAGGTCATGGACATGCCGGTTCCCGAGCAGAGCCCCATCTACACCGACTGGAAGCGGGTCCGCGTATCTCTCGGAGGGGTAGAGGCCGGGACCATCGTGGACTACAGCTACACGGTCGTCACCAAGGACCCGGTGATGCCGGGAGACTTCTTCACCGGCTGGACCATCACCACGGGCGGCACGATCCTGCGCTCCCGCCTCATCGTGGACGTCCCCACGGACTTCGGTCTCCGCAAGGAGGAGCGGGACCTCGCCTTCGAGCCGAAGGTGCGGCAGGTGGGGGATCGCATGGTGTACGAATGGTCCACCGCGGATCTCCCCTGGATCGAGCCCGAGTACTTCGCGGCGCGTATCGCGAGCGGAATGTTCCAGAGAGTGAGCGTCGGGGGCCCCAATCGCTGGGAGGACATCGGGGCGTGGTACGCGGATCTGGCCCGTGACCGCTACCGGGCGGGCGACGATCTCGCCGCCGCGGCGGACGAGGTGGTGGCTTCCTTCGAGACGAGGGACGCGAAGCTGCGCGAGCTCCATCGCTGGATCGCCCAGGACTTCCGGTACATCTCCATCTCCCTCGGGCAAGGCGGTTTCCAGCCTCGCCCCCCCGACGAGGTGTTCCAGACGTTGTCGGGAGACTGCAAGGACAAGGCGACCCTCTTCGTCACGCTGGCCCGGCGGTTGGGATACGAAGCGTATCCGGTGCTCCTCAGCAGCAGCGGTGGCGTGGACGAGGACCTCCCGTCGGTGGGACAGTTCGACCACGCCATCGCCGCGGTGCGCGGCGACGAGGGATGGATCTTCCTCGACCTGACCGCGGAGCTCATCCCCTTCGGGGAGATCTCTCCCGGCTATCAAGGGGAGTTCGGACTGGTGGTCTTCGACGACGGGGCGGTGGAAGAGGTGGAGTTCCCCGACAGCGGGGCGGAGGACAACGTGCAATTGGTCTCTCTCGAAGGGGAGCTCTTCGAAGACGGATCCATGACCGTGCGGTACGTCGAGGCGCCGACGGGCGTCCTCCAGTATTCGCTGCGGAGCGGGTTCGCCCAGGAGTTCACGGCCCGGGAGATCGACCTCATCACCCAGGGGCTGGCCGGCCGGATCGTCGAAGGGGCACGTGGTGAGGACCTGGAGATCTTCAACGGTCGTGACCTCACGGCGATTCCCAGGGTGGCGGTGACGCTCAACGTGAGGAGCGCGGCCAGGAAGAGCCGGAGTGGGGACTACCTCCTCGATCTTCCCATCGCCAACTTCGCCAATCCATCGCTCGTCACCGGGCTCGAAGACGAGTTGCCGACCCGGAAGATGCCCATCGACGTGGACGGGGTCTCGGGGTTGTCCACGGCGGTGGTGCGCTTCGTTCTCACGCTCCCCGAGGGGTGGGAGGCCGAACTCCCCCTGGACGTGCTCGCGGACAGCCCCTTCGGGTTCTACCGGGCGACCTACGCGCAGGAGGGGCGGGTGCTCACCATCGAGCGGACCTTCCAGGGGCGCTCCGGAACCCAGCCCAGGGAAGCGCTCCAGGATCTCATCGACTGGCTGGCGGCCGTTGCCGAAGACGACGTGGATCTCGTCATTCTCCGCCCGGCCACGGTGAGCTGACGAAGAAGGGGTGGCTCCCGTCGGGAAGCCACCCCTCCACCTCGGTGGTCGACGGCGCTCCCGGGGGAGGCGGTCGACCGTCCTCGGGTCAGTTCACCGTGAACGTGGTGGTCGCCACCACGGTCCCGGAGGCGTCCTTGACCTCCACGGTCCAGGTACCGGTCCACTCGGCCGGGATCGTCTTCGAGCTCCACGTGCGCCACGGAGATCCGCCGATGTTCAGCGGAACCGAAGAGGTGTGCGGACCGTGGGTCCAGACGACCTCGAGGGAGCTGTCGGCGGCGCCCGACACGCGCATCCAGGCGTAGACCTTGCCGACGTCGGCGCCGAAGGATTCGGCGGCTCCCACCGGCTCACGGTCGACGACGTCGGCGGCGATGACGATCTCGACGGATACGCCTTCCTGGGCGGCGACCAGGACGGGTGCGGCCAGGAGGGCCGACGCAGCCAGGAGGAGGGGGTTGAGCTTCATGATGATTCTCCGGGTGTTGTGGACGGGACGGCGGAGCCTACGGGAGCTCCACACATGATCATGCTACCCACGAGGCAGGAAACGTGCCACCGAAGGTGGCGCCCGGGTCCTTCCTTGCCGACGGGCATTTCGATCCGTACCGTGGCGTGCACGTGGAGAGGGTGAGTCGCGGCTAGCGTCCCGATCCGCCCGTCAGATCATCCAGTCTCTTTCACTCGGGAGCCCGACATGTCCCTTCGACCTCGTAGCGTGGGTGAACTCCTCGACGGATCTTTCCGGCTGGTCCGGGAGGACCTGGGGCTGTACGCGATGACCACGGTGGCTGCGACGCTACCCTTCTCGGTCGGCTCCATTCTCACGTCGGTGGGGGCGGGATCGGTATCCTCGGCCATGACGGGGTTCGTCGCGATCATCGTCGGGGGTGTGCTGATGGTGATTCTCTATCCCACCCTCATGCACCAGATGGAAGTGCGGCTGAACGGTGGCGTTCCCGACCTTTCCACTTCGGCGAAGTTCGGGTCGCGGAT
>JAOUPR010000143.1 GCA_029879725.1 Gemmatimonadota bacterium
CGCCTCCTGCAGGGTGGCCGCCAGCGCCGGGTCGAGGGCGATTCCGCTTCCACCGTTCGGAATGCGGGCGGGTAGGTCTCTCGGGTCCCGACCGGAGAGTTGCTCGTACATCACCAACGCCGCGACATAGGTACCATACACGGACGGGTGGAAACCATCCGGGCCGTACAGGCCGATGTCGGGGTCGAGATCCCACGCGACGCGCCAGGCCTCGCCGGCGGGGAAGAAGAGCCCGTCGGCCTGCTCGGCGGCGGTCCGGTAGGAGTCGAGCACCCCGTCGAAATCGAAGGCACGTTGTGCCGACGGCCAGACCATGAACAGGGCGGGTACGGCGTTCGCCTCCCGGATCTCGGTGGCGAAGACGCCCGCGTATTCGAGGAGGGAGGGCCGGCCTTCCGTCGCCGACGGACCCTGCTGGAGCACCACGTAGTCCCACGGATGATTCTGGATCAAGCCTTGAGCGACACCGTCGGCCCAGTGGTCGGACAGGGCATAGTTGGGGTAGGCCAGCACGTGCGCGACGAGGGGTCCGGCTCCGCCCAGATCGAACAGACCCTGGAGCATCCGGGGAAGATCGTTCGAGTACGTGAGACTGTTCCCCACGAACAGGACGGCGAAGTCCTCGGGGGTCGGACCCTCCCAGTCCGGGTCGGTCGGAGCGCTCCCACACGCGAGCGTGACCAGTACCGTGAGGCCTGCGTGCATGCCGCGCGAGAGTCGGCGCCGAGGCCGGATCACGGCGAAGTCGGTATGCGGAGATCGCGTTGGCATCGTTCTGATCCTGTCGTGGGTGCCGGAGGACCCCGTGTCGGTCTTCCCGTCATACGGGAACGATCGAGCGCGGGTTTCTCGGACCGGCCCTACGTTCCCTGCTCCGGAACCACGAACCTCCCGCGGGCGGTAGCTGCCTCGGCACGCACGCCGCACGCGTGCTCGTGGTCGTTCACCAACCCCATGGCCTGCATGAAGGCGTAGACGGTGGTGGGCCCCACGAACTTCCACCCGCGCTTCTTCAGATCCTTGGACAGCGCCACCGACTCCGGGGTGGTGGCCATGGTGTGGAGCACCGCCTCGGTGATCCGGTGGGGTCGGCTCGATGCGTCCGGCTCGAAGCGCCAGACGTAGGTGGCCAGCGATCCGAACTCCTCCACGACCTCGATGGCACGGGCGGCGTTGTTGATGACCGCCTCGATCTTCCCACGGTGGCGGACGATCCCCGCGTCGCCGAGAAGGCGGGTCACGTCCTTCTCCCCGAATCGTGCCACGCGGTGGAAGTCGAAGTCCGCGAAGGCGCGCCGGAAGTTGTCGCGTTTCCCCAGAATGGTCCGCCAGCTCAACCCCGACTGGAATCCCTCCAGGGAGAGCTTCTCGAAGAGACGCACGTCGTCGGCCACGGGGAAGCCCCATTCGTGGTCGTGGTAGGAGGCGTAGAGGGCGTCGCCGGCGGGGACCCAGAAGCAGCGGTTCATGGCGGGGCTGGGTGGGAGGTGTCGGTGTGGAACCTGCAGGACGCAGAATATCCTTGACCCCCGGCGTGTGCCAGCTACATCGTGGGCCAGACTGAGACCGTGCCGCATCGTCGTGTTCGGCACCGCTTCCCCTTCGTTGGTCCCTGCCCGGGCGTGACGTGCTGCCGGTCGGCGACCACGCGGCCTACGTGCCGCGAACGGAAGGAGGCGGTCATGATCTGGTCTCGACGCAGTGTCGTGAAGTCCACCGGCGCCGTGGCGGCGGGTGCCTGGGCGGCACCTTCGCTCCTCCAGGACTTTCCCTACTCCACCATAGAGGCGGATCTGGAGTACCGGATCGAGCCGGGTTCTCGGGATCTTCCCATCCACATCTACGATGTGGCGCCGGACGCCCTTCCGCCCTTCGCTCCGGCGGAGACGGGGGTCGATATCGGCAACGTCGTGTTCAAGCTGGATGTGACGGCCCAACTCGACACGGTGGCGGGCACCGCCGAGGTCCTCCGCCTTTCACTTTTCCAACCCAAGCCGTCCATCACCGATCTCTCGCTCCTCTACGATCCGCCCGAATACCAGGGGCACGGAGCAAAGGGGAACTACCTCCTGAGCGTGGCGGGAAATACCGCGGTCCCCAGACGTGAAGACACGCCTCTGTTCAACGACTTCATCGCACCCAACTGGGATCCCACGCCCGGAACGCACTTCGTGATGACGTGGAATGACGCGGGCGTGGTGGTGGACGAATGGGAGAACGCCCAATGGCCTGGCTCGAGGAGCAGCCATGCGTGGAGTCCCGGCACGGCCATGCTGGTGCCGTCGCCTCCGGGGTCGACCGTGCCGCTCCGGGTAAGCCGGGCGGGAGTGGACCAGGAGGGCGAACTCTTCCTTCTTCTCCTCGAGATCAAGCGTCCCCACCGGCTCAAACTCATGGCCCGTACGGTTTGGGTGAAGCCCATCATCGGAAACAACATCTGCTTCGTGGCCACCGCCGCTTTCGGCACGCCCATGGCGCCCGAGATCATGGTGCTGCGTCGATGGAGAGATGAGACACTCATGCGGAACGGCCTCGGGAGAGCCTTCGTGCGGACGTACTATCGCCTGTCGCCTCCCCTCGCGCGCTTCATCGCCCGGAACGAAAGGGTGGGGAGCGTTACAAGGGCGCTGCTCAGGCCATTGGTGACGTGGGTGGGTCGGGGAGCTGGCGGCTAGGGCGGCTCTGCACAAGTGTGGCACCCCGCGTCGTGGAGAGTGCCGTTCCCCACAACGCCCGGGGCGACCATGGATACTACTGGTGGGTTCGGCTCGACGGAGCGTTCATGGCCGAAGGGCACGGCGTGCGGATCATCCACATGGCGCGTGACGAAGACCTGGTCGTCGTCGTCACCGCGGACCCGTACAGCCACCTGGGTGTCCTCACTCCCGACTTCTGGACGTCCCCGACCGGGTGAAGGCGGCGGTGGTTCGATAGGTCCGGGACGCAGCACGGCCGGAAGGGGCGTCTCCCACGGGACTGGCACCGTAGGAGGCGCCTCATTGCATCCGCTTCCGGCGCGCCCCATCCTGGGTGCCGTCCCGAACCGTCTCCAGGAGCCCGTCATGAGCCGCTGCCGTTCCCGTCGTCCGTATCTCGAGATCGCCACGCCGGTGATCCTCTCGTCCATGCTCGTCCTCGCCGGGTGCGGGGGTGTGGGGGAGGAGGCGCCCGTTGCCCTCGACACCCCCGAGGTCCAGGCCGCTCTCGCCGCCATCCGCCCCGAGGGGGTGGAGCACCACATGCGGATCCTCGCCGACGACTCCCTGGAGGGGCGCGCACCGGGCACGCGGGGATTCGAGATGGGCTCCTCGTACGCCGAGGCCACCCTGGCGGCGCTGGGGCTCGAGCCCGCCGGAGTGGACGGGACGTACCGCCAACCCGTTCCGCTGCGGGAGAGCATGGTGGTGGAGGATGCCAGCGGGATGACCATCGCGCGCGCGACGGGTGCGTCCACGCTGGCGTACGGCGAAGACTTCTATCTCAGCCCCGATCCCCTGCGCGGGGAGGTCTCGGTGGAGGACGCGCCCGTGGCATTCGTGGGATACGGGGTGAGCGCTCCGGCGCTGGGGTACGATGACTACGCCGGGGTGGACGTGACCGGGAAGGTGGTGGTGTTCCTGAGCGGGCGTCCGCCGTCCTTCCCCAGCAACGAAGGCGCGTACTACGCGTCCGGCGCCACCAAGGAGGCGGAGGCGGTGCGTCGCGGCGCCGTGGGGACGCTCACCTTCTGGGATCCCGACGATCCGAGATTCCGGTGGAACGTGAACGCGGCGCGTAACAAGCGGGGGAGCTTCGCCTGGCTGAGCGCGGACGGCACCCCGAGCCGGGGCGACGCCGCCATTCTCGGGTCGGCCTCCCTCAACCACTCCGCCGTGGCCCTCCTCTTCGAGGGGTCGCCCCGGTCCATGGAGGAGATCCTCGCGGCCGCCGCGGCGAGCGAGCCCCAGGGGTTCGATCTCCCCGCGCGCGTCTCCATGAAGACCACCACCACCCATCGCCGGGTGGAGAGCCGGAACGTGGTGGCGAAGCTCGAGGGGAGCGATCCCGAACTCCGGGCCGAGCACGTGGTCTACGTGGCCCACGTCGACCATTTCGGGATCGGGGTGGCGATGAACGGCGACAGCATCTACAACGGCGCCCACGACAATGCGTCGGGCACGTCCATCCTCCTGGAGATCGCCCGGGGGTACACGTCACTCCCCACCCCGCCGCGGCGCTCGGTGATCTTCCTGGTGGTGACGGCGGAGGAATGGGGGCTCCTGGGGTCGGACTAC
>JAOUPR010000144.1 GCA_029879725.1 Gemmatimonadota bacterium
TGGCATCCTCCACCACCATGCTCTCCCGCAGCGGAACGGGCTGGCGATACGTCCCGTCCACTCCGGCGGGCTCGAGCCCCAGCGCCGCCAGGGTGACCTCGGCGTAGGCCGAGCCCATCTCGAATCCGCGCGTGCCCGGCGCGCGCCCCTCCAGGGAGTCGTCGGCCAGGACCCGCATGTGGTGCTCCACCCCCTCGGGGCGGATGGCAGCGAGAGCCGCCTGGACCTCGGGGGTGTCGAGGGCAACGGGCGCCTCCTCCCCCCCGCCCCCGCACCCCGCGAGGGCGAGCATGGACGAGAGGATCACCGGCGTGGCGATCTCGGAATACGAACGACGGGAACGGCAGCGGCTCATGACGGGCTCCTGGGTACGGTTCGGGACGGCACCCAGGATGGGGCGCGCCGGAAGCGGATGCAATGAGGCGCCTCCTACGTCCGCGAAGACGGGGCGGACATCGAGGGGAGCGCGCGTGGGTGCGGCGAGCGAGACATGAACCGGGACGCGGGGCGGTCGATGGTGCGTGACCGGCCGTCGTCCCCCATAATGGGCGACTCCCTCTCCTCCCACCCTCCTCCGCCATGAACCGCTGCTTCTGGGTCCCCGCCGGCGACGCCCTCTACGCTTCGTACCACGACCACGAATGGGGCTTCCCCGTGGCCGACGACGTGCGTCTCTTCGAGAAGCTCTGCCTCGAAGGGTTCCAGTCGGGGTTGAGTTGGCGGACCATTCTGGGGAAACGCGACAACTTCCGCCGCGCCTTCGCGGACTTCGACCTCCACCGGGTGGCACGGTGCGGCGAAAAGGACGTGGCGCGACTCCTCGGCAACGCGGGCATCGTGCGTCACCGGGGGAAGATCGAAGCCACCATCAACAATGCCGCGAGGGCTCTGGAGGTGGTCGAGGAGTTCGGGTCGTTGGCGGCGTACGTCTGGCGCTTCGAGCCCGAGCCATCGTCACGCCCCGACCGCATCACCGAAGAGGTGCTCCACACCATGGCCACCACCCCGGAGTCGGTGGCGCTGTCCAAGGACCTCAGGAAGAGGGGCTGGCGATTCGTGGGTCCCACCACCGTCTACGCCTTCATGCAGGCCATGGGGATGGTGAACGATCACGAGGACGGGTGCACCGTGCGTGCCGACGCAGACGCGGCCCGCGGGAGCTTCGTGGTTCCGAAGCAGGGAACGTAGGGCCGGTCCGGGAAACCCGCTCCCGATCGTTCCCGTATGACGAGAAGACCGACACGGACTCCTCCGGCACCCACGACAGGATCAGAACGATGCCAACGCGATCTCCGCACACCGATCTCGCCGAGATCCGGCCTCGGTGCCGGTCCTCACGCGGTGCGTACGCCCTCGTCATCGCACTGACCATGCTGGCGTGCGGAGGCGATCCGACCGACCTGGGTGGAGACGGCCCCACGCCGGAGGACTTCGCCATCCTGTTCGTGGGGAACAGTCTCACGTACTCGAACGACCTCCCCACCATGCTCCAGGGGCTGTTCGATCTGGGCGGAGCCGGACCCCTCGTCGTGCATGTGCTGGCCTACCCCAACTATGCCCTGTCCGACCACTGGGCCGACGGTGTCGCTCAAAGCTTGATGCGGAATCACCCGTGGGACCACGTCGTGCTCCAGCAGGGTCCGTCGGCGACGGAAGGCCGTCCCTCCCTTCTCGAATACGCCGGCATCTTCGCCACCGAGATCCGGAAGGCGAACGCCGTACCCGCCCTGTTCATGGTTTGGCCCTCGGCACAACGCGCCTTCGATTTCGACGGCGTGCTCGACTCCTACCGGACTGCCGCCGAGCAGGCCGACGGGCTCTTCTTCCCCGCCGGCGAGGCGTGGCGCGTCGCGTGGGATCTCGACCCCGACGTCGCTCTGTACGGCCCGGATGGTTTCCACCCGTCCGTGTATGGTACCTACGTCGCGGCGTTGGTGATGTACGAGCAACTCTCCGGTCGGGACCCGAGAGACCTACCCGCCCGCATTCCGAACGGTGGAAGCGGAATCGCCCTCGACCCGGCGCTGGCGGCCACCTTGCAAGAGGCGGCCGCGGAAGCGAACCGGCGCCACGCCCGCACCGTCAGCGGGACGTAGCACCGAGGCCCTGCGACCCGCCCTCAGATCCGCTCGTGGTCCGCCCTCCAGTTCTTCACCGCGGCCTTGATCGCCTTCCGGTCCGCGAACTCGCCGCCGAGGACACGTCGCGTGAGATCGGCCAACTCCTCATCGGAGGCGAATCGGAGACCAACGAGCTGATCGGTGGTCAACTCCCCGACGCGGCCCTTGAGGTCCTCGGGAAGGACCCGCGCCATCCTGAGGTGTTCCTCCAGGCGGATCACCCGGTCCTGTACGCCCAGTGGGAAGGTCCGCACGTACCATCCCATGATGAACAAGGCCACCGCCATCAAGAGGATGATGTGACTCTCCCCCGTCCGTGAGCTGAAGGCGTTGTACCCGGCCCACCCCACCAGCACCATGACGAGAGGGAGGAGGACGTAGTGGAATCCGGGAACGAGCTTGGCGTGGTTGGCGAAGTTCTGGGGAGATTGAGACATGAGAGGGTCTCCGGAGGAGAAGGGAGGATACTGGGGGAGCGGACCTGGGGTTCATCTCCAGGGCCGCGCGCCCACGGTATCCCCAGTGCCTCCCCTTCCGCCAGGGTACTCCCCGCCCCGGGAGACCCGTAGGCCCCTTCGGGACGAGGAGTCGATGGCCCCGTGCGGGCCGCCACCGGCCGCGTGACTCAGCGGCACTCCACGGACCAATCGGACGGGGTGGCCGTGACCTCACCGTTGGCATTCACCGTGATGTGGACGCGGTAGTGGACCGTGAAGTCCGACCCCGGACCCTGCCCGATGACCTGGAATCTCTCCGTGTACGTGTCCGTGTACGGGAGTCCACTGATGGAAGCGTTCCAGCTTCCCCCTCCACCGCCGGTGATCCGATACGCGTCACCGGACGTGGCTCCGACACCGCTGATCCCCTGATAGCGCACCTCGGACGTTCCGTGGTAGCCACCCGCCGGGTCCTGGTTGAAGTGGTACAGGAACTGGATGTCTCCCATGACGGTGACCAGTTCGCCCGCGCCGCCGTTGGCGCACGGGGCGTAGGTGTACCATCCGTCCACGGAGAAGGAGTAGACGGAGGAGAAGCTGGTGCTCCCCGGAGTAGTGACGCTGATGCCGCCATCCACCGCGTACAGGGCGTCCGGGTACCAGGGAGTGAAGTCACAGAACCACTGCGCGCGGCCAGGGGCCTGCCTCGCCACGAGGGTGACCATGTCGTCGTATCCCTTCTCGCCTTCGCCGAGGTCCAGGACACGGAATACCGCGTCGTATCCCTCCCACGGACCGTCGGTCACCCGGCCTCCGATCCACGCCATCCCGCCGAAGCTCGTCATGCACACGACTTCTCCATGGATCCGACTGTCCGCCTGCCGGGCATGGAGCTCGAAGGTCCCGGAAGCGGACCCATCGCGCCTTCCCGTGGCCGAGAACGAAAACGTGCGGCGCTCGCCGCCGACGATCATGTGGCCACTCCCGCTGGCGAGGGTGGCCACACCGCCGGACGACGAAGCCGATGCCTCGGGGACGACCGCCATCACCGGCGCTTCCGGCACCGTGGGCTCGTCGCACGCCGCGAGGACCGCGACGGCGAGCAGGCCGGTCAAGTAGGAAGACCTCATGGTATGCCTCCTCATCGAATGGGGGATATGCGGCCGCACGAACGTCGGCCGACCCATCGATGGTGCGATCTCGGAGAGCCCGGCGGTCTACGCATCTTCCCGTAGTCCCACCTTCCGATATGCGTAGGCGGTGCGGTTCCAGGTTGCCGGCGCGGCACATGGGAGACGCGGGGATCCCCAGGATGGAAGCCGCCGGATCGATCCCCGGGCCCCTACCTCACCCGCCGACGCTCATCCCCAACCCGATCCCCAGTGGCTTCTGGCCGTCCGCGACCTCCCATTCCAGGGCGACGTGGAACGCCGGCCCTCCGGGAAGCCGCACCTGAGCCCCACCCACGGCGGAGAACCCCACGTCCTCGCCGTATCCGCTGCGCCCCGTGATGAACCCGCGCGCGCTCACGAAGGGATGCACCGCCGCGTCGGGCGTGGGGTCGATCCAGAGCGTGAGCCCCGCGGGAACCACCCAGTGCCACGACCCGCTCTGCCGCCCGATCCCCACGCCGCCGTCCGCGGCCAGCGTCATCCCCGTGGGGGATGCGAG
>JAOUPR010000091.1 GCA_029879725.1 Gemmatimonadota bacterium
CGGTGAGGGCTCGTTCACCATCGTCGAGGCGGAACCACTCCGCTCGGTCCGGTACGAGGTCTCCATCCAGCAAGGGGCCATGATCACCCGGGGGGTGATCCTGCTCGAGCCCACCGAGATGGGCACCCGCGTGGTGTGGCGAGAGGAGGGAGACTTTGGCTGGAATCCCCTCATGGGGTACTGGGCGTTGGCCATGGACCGGTCCCAGGGCGCGGAGATGGAGAAGAACCTGGAGTCACTCAGACGGCTGGCCGAATCAGGATCGGAACCCCCTTCACCTCCTCCCCCTCCATCCGACCGGAACGAAGAAGCGGCGCCCTCCCGCTGAGAGAGGACGCCGCTGTTCCTTCCCGCACATCGGGACCTTCAGCCTTGCTGCCTCGCCCAGGCGATGAGGTCCTTGTTGGTCCGGGTCTTCTTCATGATGTTGAGGAGTTCCTGCATCCCGTCGCCCGACCCCACGTCGGAGAGCTGACGCCGCATCGCCCTGGAAAGCCAGAGCGCGTCGTCGTCGAAAAGGAGCTCCTCCTTCCGGGTCGCCGACGCGGCGAGATCGATGGCGGGATACACCCTACGATCCGCCAGTTCACGGGAGAGCACCAGTTCGCTGTTCCCCGTTCCCTTGAACTCCTCGAAGATCACCTGGTCCATCCGGGATCCCGTGTCCACCAGCGCCGTGGCGATGATGGTGAGCGATCCACCGCCCCGTGAGGCGTCGATGTTCCGCGCGCTCCCGAGGAAACGCTTGGGCTTCTCGAGGGACTGCGCGTCCAGACCACCGGACAGCGTCCGTCCGCTTCCCGATTCGACGGTGTTGTACGCCCGCGCCAGCCGGGTGATGGAGTCGAGGATGATGACCACGTCCTCGCCCATCTCCACCCTGCGGCGGGCCCGTTCCAGGGTCATCTCGGCAACCTGACAGTGCCGCTCCGCCGGACGGTCGAAGGTGGAAGCGATGACCTCCCCGAAACCGCACTGCTCCATCTCCGTCACCTCTTCGGGACGCTCGTCCACCAGAAGGATCATGAGGTGGCACTCGGGATTGTTGGTGACGATCCCCTCGGCCACGGACTGGAGCACGGTGGTCTTGCCGGCCTTGGCCGGAGCGACGATGAGGGCCCGCTGGCCCTTGCCGAAGGGACAGAACAGGTCGATCACGCGGTTCGTGTAGTCCTCCTGGCCTCGCACGGTACGACCACACTCCAAGCGGAGTTGCTGATCGGGGTGCACCGCGCTGAGGCGCTGGAAGTCCGGCCGTTTCCGGATCTCCTCCGGATCCCGGTCGTTCACGCGCGCGATGTACGCCAACGGGGCGCTCTTCCCACCGCGGGGTGGATGACTGGGAATTCCCACCAGCTCGTCGCCGGTGCGGAGTCCGTACTTCTGGATCATCCGCGAGGCGACGTAGATGTCGTCCTTGCTCGGCGTATAGCCGGCCTCGCGTCGGCGGATGAACCCGGAGCCGCTGCTCAGCACCTCGAGGAGTCCCAGCGGGCGTGATTCCGCCTCGAGCTGTTCGGGATCCTCGGGGAGCTGGATTGCCGGCTCCTGGCTTACCTGCGGTTGGTCGCTTCTGGACCTGCGTCGGGGGCGTCGACCGCGACGGCGATTCTTCGAACCGCGCCGTGACCCTGACCGCTCCCCGTCGCCATTTTGGTTTTCGGGCGAATCGGGCACGTCTGAACCCATGTTGCCGGGCACGTTGCGCGCTCGCCCCAACGAACGATCTTGCGGGCGCGCACACTTGGGAGATGCCCCCTTTCGGGAGCAGGCGAACCGTCCGGTCAGCTGGCCGAGCAGGCCGCTGGATTCGACACCGAGGTGTCGACGGACGCTATAATGTTCAATAACGGGTCGCGTTGGGCAAGGGATGCGCGGTAGGCCGTGGCGATGGTGGGCGTACCACGATGTCCAGATCCCGTCCTCCCCCTGTCCCCGGGACGGGACAGGCGAGGGGCCGAGCTCTTTCGGTACAGGCCGCAAGCTGTTGTGCTCCATATGTTTACACATTGTCGTCACACTGGCACGGTCCGTGCAATGATGCCAGGTGGATTCATCGGACATGGAGGTCACCGTGCGAAACGTGCCAAAGATTCTGCTCTTCGCGACCGCCCTGATGGTGGCGTCGATCCGCCCGGGTGTGTCACAGACGTACTCGTCCGTCGCCGTCGGCGTCGGGTCGGCGTTCACCGGGATGAGCGTGGGATTCCACTGGGGAACCTACGACGTGCCCGGTGCGTTCGTGGGATTCTCCATCGGTAGCCATTGGGTCGCGGACTACCCGGACGTCTGGGACCTCCAGACCTACGGCATCTACTCCCACACGTACGATGGATGGCACAGGGGCAGATGGGGACGCGAGAGGTACCGGAGCCGCTATCGGAACACCTGCTGGGACGGGTACTGGACCTACTACGGATACGTGGAGTGCGTCGCCTGGTCTCGCGCCGGCGTGGGGTGGTACTACGATCGCTATCCGTACCGGACGGTGATCCTGAGCGATCCTTGGTCCGACCCCTGGGGGCGTCACTTCGCCTACGATCCGTGGGCCGGATACTGGAACGGGTACTGGGACGGCTACCGGACGGGAACGTGGTATGGTTCCGGGCACAGCGGATGGATCGCAGCGCCACGGTACAGTCGTCCGGCGCGGGTGGCGTACGGACCGTCGCCCTACTCCCGTTGGGCGCCCACGTACAAGGAGGGCGCACGGACGGCCACCACCCGCACCGCCACCAGGCGACCCGCCACGGCCACGCCCGACGTCCGCACCACGCCCCCCCGGGTCACCAGCGTACAGGCACGCGGGAGCGCCCGCACCAACGATCCATCATCGGTATCCGGTGGGTCGCGGGTCGCGCGCACCGGAAGAGACGGAGCGAGCGCGGGCGCGGTGAGGAATCCGCGGAGGCCATCCGACACGGCGAGGGAGCCGTCGGACCGGACGAACGCTTCGCCGCGCGGCGCGTCGGCTCGCACACCGGACCGTCCGTCGTTGAGGGCGTCCGGAGCACGGGAGCGTCCTTCGTCGGCCACCCGAGCACCGTCCGATCGGACGCGGCCGTCCGCCGCGACACCCAGATCCTCGGAGGGTCGGCGTCCGACCGCCGACCGGCCCACGACCGACCGGACACCGGCCACGTCCTCCCGTCCCCGCGGAAACGACCGTCCGGCCACAGTCACCCGCCCGTCGTCGGGCGAGCGGAGACCCGCGGCGGCACCATCGCGGCCGTCCCGCAGCAACCCGGCGTCTTCGGGGAGTCGCCCCCAGGCGAGTTCACGCCCGGAGAGCGGGAGCCGTCCGCAGGCGAGTTCCCGGCCCCAGTCGGGGAGTCGGCCCAGCGCGGCCCCTCGCTCGTCGGGATCATCCGGCCAGCAGTCGCGGCCGGCGGCCCGCCCGTCGTCCGGCAAGTCGAATAGTCCTCCCGCCAGGAGCGGGAGTTCCCGTCCGACGACCCAGCGCCGGCGCGGTGGCTGACGGGTAGTCGGGTCGGGTCCGACAGACCCAGGAGCCCCGCCGGGACCTACACGGTCCCGGCGGGGCTCAGTCGCGGCGCCCTCCCCCGTACCACACTTCCACCGAAGGCGTACCACCCATCCAGTAGCAGAGTTCGGCGGGCCGGTCGATCTCCCACGCGCACAGGTCGGCGGCCTTCCCTCGCTCGATAGTCCCGGTTTCGGCCCCGAGGCCGAGCACTCCCGCGGCATTCCGCGTCATCCCCGCCAGGGCCTCCTCCGGGCGTAATCCGAGCAGGACACACGCCATGTTCAGCGCCAGGAGCGGCGAGGCGAGAGGCGACGATCCGGGGTTGAGATCGGTGGCCACCGCCATGGCGACTCCGGCCGAGCGGAACTCGTCCACCGGCGGCATTCTCGTCTCCCCGAGGAAATAGAAGGCGCCGGGAAGGAGAACCGCCACGGTTCCCGCTCGCGCCATGGCCTCCACACCCGCCCGTCCGGTGTATTCGAGATGGTCGGCGGAAAGGGCCCCGAACCGGGCGGCGAGCTCCGCCCCTCCGGAGTCGGACAGCTGGTCCGCATGCAAGCGCACCGGGAGGCCGTGGCGTCGGGCCGCGTCGAACACCGCCGCGCACTCCTCCGCGGAGAACGCGATCCCCTCGCAGAAGGCATCCACGGCGTCGGCGAGCCCCCCGTCGGCCACGGCCGGGAGGATCACGTCGGTCACGAGGGAGACGTACTCGCCGCGGCGGTCCACGAACTCGGGCGGGAGCGCATGGGCCGCCAGGAGCGTGGTGCGCACCCGCACGGGCAACTCCGTACCCAGCTTCCGGGCAGTGGTCAGCATACGCACCTCGGTCTCGAGGTCCAGCCCGTACCCCGACTTGACCTCCACGGTGGTGACCCCCTCGCGCATGAGGGAAGAAAGCCGCCGCACGGCGCTCCCGAACAGTTCCTCCGCGGCCGCCGCGCGGGTGGCGCGCACCGTGGAGAGAATCCCGCCCCCGGCCCGTGCGATCTCCTCGTACGAGGCCCCGCCGATGCGCGCTTCCCACTCCCCGACCCGATCTCCGCCGTGGACGAGGTGGGTGTGGCAATCGATGAGTCCCGGTGTGAGCCAACGGCCCCGGAGATCGACCTCCACCACGTCGCCCCCTCGCTTCCCATCCACTCCCGCCTCAGCCAACGCGGTCGCAACCCCCGAGTCGGCTCCCACCCAGGCGATCCGGCCATCGGTGGCGAGGAGCGCTCCGTGGCGGATCTCCCCGTAGGGGTCGGCGCCCGCCACCATGGTGGCGAGGTGTCCATTCCGGAAGAGCGTATGGGTGGGGGTCACGCGCGTCATGGCAGGATCGGTGTGGGAACGGACGTTGACGTCGGACGTTGCCGGAATCTACACTCCCTCGCCATGCCTGACCTCTTCCTGCCCACCGCGCTCCTTCCCGACGGGTGGGCCACCGACGTCCGTCTCCGCGTCAGCGACGGGGGAGACATCACCGCGGTCCACGTCGGATCCGACGCGCGGGGCGCCCGCTCGGTGCCTGGAATCACGGTTCCCGGGGTTCCGAACCTTCACTCGCACGCCTTCCAGCGCGCCATGGCGGGGCTCACGGAGCGCGGAAGCCCCACGGGCGACACCTTCTGGACCTGGCGCCGGCGGATGTACGCCTTCCTCGACGCCCTCACGCCCGACGACGTGGAGGCGGTGGCGCGACAACTCTACTCCGAGTCGCTCCGGCACGGCTTCACCTCGGTGGGAGAGTTCCACTACCTCCGCAACGCGCCGGACGGCACGCCCTACGTTACGCCCCACGAGATGGGCGCGCGGCTCCTGGCCGCCGCTTCCGCCGTGGGGATGGGGATGACCCTCCTCCCTGTCGTCTATCGGACGTCCGACTTCGGAGGCGCGGCCCCCACGGGCGCCCAGCGCCGGTTCGTCGCCACGGTCTCCGAACTCCTCGACGACGTGGCCGCCTTGGAGGTCATGGCGACCGCCGCGGGCGGAAACGCCCGCGCCGGGATGGCGCTCCACTCGCTCAGGGCGGTCCCGCCGGACGCGCTCGCCGAGGCCCTCTCCGGCCTGGACGGCGCACTGGCCCGTGCGCCCATCCACATCCACGTGGCGGAACAGGCGCGGGAGGTGGAGGCCTGCCTGGCGTGGTCGGGAGCCCGCCCGGTGGACTGGCTCCTCGACCACGCTCCGGTGGATCCTCGATGGTGTCTCGTCCACGCCACGCACATGACCCCCGACGAAACCGCCCGCGTGGCGTCGTCGGGCGCGGTGGTGGGGCTCTGTCCCACCACCGAGTCGAACCTCGGGGACGGGGTCTTCCCCTTCCCCGGGTTCGCGGGAAACGGGGGGCGTTGGGGCGTGGGAACGGACAGCCACGTGAGCGTGAGTCCCGTGGCCGAGCTCCGTACCCTGGAGTACGGTCAGCGCCTCACCCGGCAGCTCCGCAACGTCACGGTGGGTCCCGTGGACGCGTCCACCGGCCGGGCGCTCCTGGAGGGGGCCTGGGCGGGCGGCGCCCAGGCGTGTGGCCGCCCCGTGGGACGGATCGCCGAGGGGAGCCGCGCCGACCTGGTCGCGCTGGACCCGGAGCATCCGGCGCTGGTGGGGCGGGAGGGAGACGCCGTGCTCGATTCGTGGATCTTCTCGGGCGAAGACACGCCCGTGCGCGACGTGATGGTGGGGGGGCGATGGGTCGTCGAGGAGGGACGTACGCTCGACCAGGACTCCAACCTCGAGGCCTATCGGCGCGTCGCCCGCCGGATCACTCGTCCAACATAGGGATCCGGATCCCCTCCCGTCGCGCCGTCTCCACGGCGATGTCGTACCCCGCGTCCGCGTGGCGCACCACCCCGATCCCCGGATCGTTGGTGAGCACGCGCCCGATGCGTTCCGCCGCCTCGTCGGAGCCGTCGGCCACCAGCACCTGCCCGGCGTGCAGGGAGTTGCCGATCCCCACCCCACCCCCGTGGTGGAAGGATACCCAGCTCGCCCCGCTGGCGGTGTTGAGGAGGGCGTTGAGTATGGGCCAGTCGGCCACCGCGTCCGTCCCGTCTTTCATCCCTTCGGTCTCCCGGAAGGGGGAGGCCACCGACCCGGTATCCAGGTGGTCACGTCCGATCACGATGGGCGCGCTCACCTCCCCCGACGCCACCAGCGCGTTCATGGCGAGCCCGAAGCGCGCCCGGGCGCCCTGCCCCAGCCAGCAGATCCGGGCCGGGAGCCCCTGGAACGCGACCTCCTCGTGGGCCATCCGGATCCAACGGCAGAGGTGCTCGTCTTCGGGGAACATCTCGAGGACGAGCTCGTCGGTGCGATGGATGTCCGCCGGGTCTCCCGAAAGGGCAACCCACCGGAACGGCCCCTTCCCTTCGCAGAAGAGGTCACGAATGTACGCCGGAACGAAGCCGGGGTAGGCGAAGGCATCGGCGAACCCGGCGTCGAGGGCGTACCCCCGCAGGTTGTTGCCGTAGTCCACCGCCACCGACCCCGCGCGCTGGAGGGCCACGATGGCCTCGCAGTGGACCCGGATGGACTCCATGGAACGCCGCAGGTATTCGTTGGGATCCGACTCCCGCAGCGCCTCCGCCTCCGCCAGGGAGCAGCCGGCGGGGACGTACCCGTTCAGGGGATCATGGGCCGACGTCTGGTCGGTGACGATGTCCGGGACCTCGCCCCGGCGCAGAAGCTCGGGGAGAACCTCGGCGCAGTTCCCCACCAGCCCCACGGACAGGGCCGTACCCGTCCCGGTGGCCTCGTGCACCCACGCCAGTGCCTCGTCCAGATCCTCGGTCATACGGTCGCAGTACCGGGTCTCGATGCGCCGCCGGATACGGGCGGGGTCCACCTCGACGCAGAGCATCACTCCCCCGTTCATGGTGGCGGCCAGAGGCTGTGCGCCCCCCATCCCCCCCATCCCACCGGTGAGGATCCAACGGCCCGCGAGCGTCCCGCCGAAGTGCCGCGCCGCCATGGCGCCGAAGGTCTCGTACGTCCCCTGGAGGATCCCCTGGGTACCGATGTAGATCCAGGACCCGGCGGTCATCTGGCCGTACATCATCAGACCCGCCCGCTCCAGCTCGTTGAAGTGCTCCCAGGTGGCCCACCTTCCCACCAGGTTGGAGTTGGCCAGAAGGACCCGGGGCGCGTGCCGATGGGTGCGGAACACGCCCACCGGCTTTCCCGACTGGACCAGCAGGGTCTCGTCGTCCTCCAGCGTCCGTAGCGTCGACACGATGGCGTCGAAGGCCTCCCAGTTGCGGGCGGCCTTCCCGGTGCCACCGTACACCACCAGATCGTCGGGACGCTCGGCGACCTCCGGGTCCAGGTTGTTCATGAGCATCCGGAGCGCGGCCTCCTGCGTCCATCCCTTGCAGGAGATCTCCGTTCCCCGGGGGGCACGTACGGTTCGGGCTGTCACGGACATCATTCGACTCCTTCGGTGGCCAGGGACGCGAAGTCTCCGTCCCGGATCATCCGGACGATCGCCGCGAGGTCTCCCGCGAGGACCCGATCGCCCTGTAATGGTAACACGTTACGCCTGATCGTCTCATGTGCCTTCTCGACGCGGGGACCGCTGCGCAGAGGCCGCCTGTAGTCGAGCCCCTGGGCCGCCGCGAGCAGTTCGGCCGCCAGCACCTGCTCGAAACAGGATACGGCCTGGCGCGCCTTCCGTGCCGCGGTGAACCCCATGGAGACGTGGTCCTCCTGGTTGGCCGAGGTGGTGACCGAATCCACGCTCGCCGGGTGAGCGAGCACGCGGCACTCCGCCAGGGAGTCCACGGCCGAGACCTGCGCGATCATGAGGCCGCTCTCCAGCCCCGGGCGGTGGGCCAGGAAGGCCGGAAGCCCCATGGACAGGTCCGGGTTGAGCAGCCGCTCGATCCGTCGCTCGGAGATGGACGCCATGTCGGCCACCGCGATGGCCAGGAAGTCCAACGCCTGCGACACGACCTGCGCGTGGAAGTTCCCCCCGCTCACGATCACCCCCGACTCGGGAAAGACCAGAGGATTGTCGGTGGCGCTGTTCGCCTCCCTCTCCAGAACCCCGCGCACGTATTCGAGGACGTCGCGGGAGGCCCCGTGTACCTGGGGGATGCATCGCAGCGCGTAGGCGTCCTGTACCCGGGGATCCTCCTCGCGGTGGGACTCACGGATCTCCGAGCCCTCCAGGAGGGCGCGGAGCCGAGACGCGCTGGTGGCCTGCCCCGGATGGGGGCGAGCCGCCTGGATCTCTTCGCGGAACGCCTCGGGCGTCCCCAGGAGGGCGTCCACCGCCATGGCGCCGGCCACGTCCGCCGTCTCCACCGCCCGCATGGCCGCGGTCCACGCCAGGATTCCCAGGCCCGTGGTGGCCTGCGTGCCGTTGATGAGCGCCAGTCCCTCCTTGGCCTCCAGGCGAAGCGGCTCGATTCCCGCACGGGCCAACGCGGAACCCGCTTCCACGATGACCCCGTCGTGCTCCACCGTCCCCTCTCCGATGAGGGCCAGGGCCACGTGGGCCAGCGGGGAGAGATCCCCACTCGCGCCCACCGACCCGTAGCGCGGGACCACCGGGTGGATCCCCGCGTTGAGCAAGGAGAGGATCTGCTCCACCACCGCGACACGGCACCCCGAGTGGCCCCGGGCCAGCGCGTTGGCCCGCAGGAGCATCAGAATCCGAACCGCCGGGCGGTCGAGGGGATCCCCTGCCCCGGCGGCGTGACTCCTCACCAGATTCAGCTGAAGCGTCTCACGGTCCTCCTCCGCGATCACCACCTCGGCGAGCCGCCCGAAGCCGGTGGTGACTCCGTAGACCCTCTCTCCGGCCCGGACCTTGTCCTGGATGAACTCCCGCGAGGAATTCATGGCGTCCCGGGCCGAGGGCGCCAGGCGGACCTCCACCGAAACGTCGCGAGCCACGCGCTCCGCATCTTCCAGACGTAGGGTGCGTCCATCGATGAGCAGGGGTGATGTCATGGCGTGGATCCCTTGTGCACCAGTTCCTCGAACTCCCCGCGCGTCATGGTGAGGTCCTCTTCGGCCCAGAACACCTCGAGTTCGACCCCGAGCCCGTCGGCGAGGCGATTGACGTAGTTGTAGTAACTGGCCACCTGACAGATGTCGAGCACGGACGCGTCATCGAAGCCGGCCTCTCTCAACCGCTCCACGTGCGCCGCGCGGATGGAATGCGGGCTCGTCGTCAACTCCAGAACGTAGTCGAGCATGATCCGGTCCCGGGGTTCCAGCGGCGCGGAACGGTAGTCCACCGCGAGAGCACGCGCGAGATCCGCGGAGCCCGTGATCGTACGGAGGCCCGCCCCGTGATGATTGATTCAGTAGAAACACCGGTTCGCCGCGGACACGGTGACGGCGATCATCTCCCTCTGGGCCCGTGACAACGGAGACGGCCCCCGCATGAGGTGGGAGTAGAGCTCCACATGATCCTTCATGGAGCGTGGATTGAGCGAGTGGATCCGGAGGATGTTGTCCAGCATCCCCTCCTCGGTGGAGTATTTCGCGTACAACTCCGCCAGGAGACCGCGGGCCTCGGCGTACGGGACGTAGGGGATGTGGGCCACGGTGGCGCTCTCCGGGAGGAGGGAACGGGACGCGAGCCAACATTGCCACGGGCCCGCCACGGGAGCAAGGTGCGGGACCGGCCGAGTAAACGGACGCGTTCCCCGATCCGTCGTAGGGGAGAACGGGCACCAGAAAGGACAGAGGGGTGAGCCAGAACGCCGCACCGACCGTACAGGTGGACCCGGTTCTCGTCCGGCGAGCCCGGGAGGGAGACCCGCCCGCCGTGGAGGCTCTGGCGAAGGCGATCTATCCCCTCGTACGGCGGTGGACGCTGGTGCGCACGGGAGATCCGTTCGATGCCGACGACGTGACGCAGGAGATTCTCATGCAGGTGGTGCGGAAGCTGGAGAGTTTCGAAGGAAGATCCCGGTTCACGACATGGCTCTACACCGTCGCCCGGAACACCCACCTCGACCTCCAGCGCGCGGAGCACGCCCATCGGCGTCGGGTGGACGCGGCGGGGGGCGTCGAGAGGTCGCGGCCCCCGGGCTCGGTGGATCCCGGAGATGATATCGACCGGGAGCGGAGCATGGCGACGCTTCTCCGTTTCGTCGAGGTGCTCCCCCCACGTCAGCGAGAGGTATTCAACCTCATCGACCTGGAGGGATACTCCGCTCCCGAGGTCGCGGAGATGATGGAGATCGAACCGGTCTCGGTGAGGGCCAACCTCTTCAAGGCCCGCACGGCCCTGCGGGCTCGCATCCTGGCGGACGCATCGGAACTGACGGAGGAACTCGCATGATGTCCTGCACGGAGGCCCGGAGACTCCTCCTGGAGGTCGAGCCGTCCGCCCTGCGCGGCGACGGTGACACACCCCTGGCGATTCATCTGAGGGGATGTCGGTCGTGCTCCACGGCGGCCGGAGTCATCCTCTCCGAGGGGGCGCTCCTCGACGCCATCCTGTCGGGGAGGGACGCGGTGGAGGAGGTGGGAGCCCGAGTGGCCTCCTTCCCCCCCGTGGCGCGGAACAGGGTCCGTACGTTCGTTCCCCTCGCCGCCGCCGCCCTCCTGGCCGGAGTGGTGCTGACCCGCTTCCCCGGGATTCGCCCGGAGCCGGAGGCGCCATCCCGGCAGATCGTCTCACCGTCCGCCCTCGCCCTGGTGGAAGTCCCCGAAGGGCGGAACGCCGCCGTCATCCCCACTTCCGATCCCGACCTGACCATCGTGTGGATCTACTGAACAGGAGTGAGACCATGAAGGTTCGCAACGTGCCCATTCTCGCCGCGTGCATCCTCGCTCTGTCGGCGTGCGCAAGGACGCCCGACCTGGAGACCCGGACCTACGCGCTGGACCACCTTCAGCCCGGCGAGGCGGTGGACCTGATCTCCCCGTACGTCTTCACCGAGCGGGAAGGAAATCCGGGTCTCGTGAGTTCCTCGGAGCGCGCGCTCACGGTGCGGGAGACGCCCGACAACCTCGGCCGCATCGGGGCGGTCCTGGCGGAGTACGACCAGCCCGCGCCCGACCTGCGGCTCCACTTCCGGCTCATCGAGGCCGACGGATACGCCCAGGCCGATCCCAGGATCGCCGACGTGGAAGCGGAGTTGAGGAAGGTCCTCCAGTTCCGGGGATACCGGCTCGCCGGCGAGGCGGTCGTCTCGGCCACGGATTGGTCGGAGATCCGTCAGAGCATGCGGGCGGGTGGACGACTCTACGAGTTGACGGGGCGGGTGTATTGGCCGCGGAGGGAGACGATCCGTCTGGAGGAGATCGCCCTGTACGGGGAGGGAGGTTCGGCACTCTCGACCACGGTGAACGTACGGCCCGGCCAGACGCTGGTGATCGGAACCGCACCCCAGTCCGCGGGAGACGCCACCCTTCTCCTCACGGTGCGAGCCGAGGTAGTCCCCGACGCGTGAGGCTCAACCGCCTCGGCCCCAGAGGAACTCCACGAAGCCGACGATCACCCAGGTCAACCCGGCACCCAGGATGGTCATGGCCGCGATCATGGTAACCGGCTCCTCCTTGAGGTATTTCCGGACCAGGGTACGGTCGTCGGAAAAGAGGAGGCGAATCCACTCGAGCACGCCGTACCCGACGAGTGGAGCGACGATGAGTAGCCAGAAGAGATCGGTCATGTTGCGTCCCCCCCAGGTGCGCATGAGCCGGTGGTGGTGGGCGGATCCGCAGTCGTCCGGAGAGCCCGGGTGCGACGCCCGGCGCGCCACCACGAAGGAGAATGGAGTCCCGGTCGCGGAAACACAATCGGTCCGGTTAGGTTGTCCCTCCCTGGCCACCCACCCGCAGGAGCGTGCGCATGCCCCCGACTCCCCCTCCCTTGAGTGTCATGGCGGTTCCCGGGCCGGGAGTGGAGCCCGTGGCCGATCTCGTCAACGCGATGATCTCGGACGGGCGGATGGCGCGGGGATTGGCGGCCATCGCCGACGGGGTGGCCCGGTGGCCCGAGGATGGGATCACCGACGGACACGCCATCAGCCTCGGGATCCTGGCCGACATGGAGGCCGCCGGAACTCCAGGGTGGACGCTGCGGCGAGGAGTGACGCCCACGGGATCGAGACACTCGTGGATCGAGCGCGACGCCGTGGCGTTGGACGGCGGAGTCGTGGTGGAGGGCCCCGGTGAAGGCGAAGGGACGGCCGTGATCCTCGTCATGCCTGCGGAGGCCTTTCGCGAGGCCAGGGGGCTGCGGGAGACGGGGCTCGATTCCGGGGACGAATCGCTCAGCGTGTAGATCGGCGGTCGCGACTCTCCGGCTCGACTCGCTTCAGGACGGCGTGGAGGAGCCCGTCATTCCGAAGGCCATTCTCCGACGGGGCGTCCGTCATCGCTGATGATGGCCGCCACTTCGACCGACAGGTCGTGTAGCGAAGCGAAGAAGTGCTCCTCGGCCTGATCCGGGTGGTGGCCCTTCTCGATCCTCACCTTGCCACCGCCGTTCTCGAAGACGTGCCACGTGATCCTGGTGATGTCTTCCATCGGTCGCTCCCTCCTGGTTTCGGATCACCCTGAAATCCCGACCCCCAGAGCGATCATCGGTCCATGGATGCCACCCGGCCCCACGATGGTACCATCACCGTCGCGGCGCCAGGAAATTCATGAGGCAAGGATCGGGCCAGCCGCGTGTAGGTTGCCCCGTCCGCCCGGAGGTTCGGGCGTGGATGAGCCGAGTGGCCCCCGGAATTCTGTGTCTGCCGTCAGAGACCCATTCCTGGAGGTACCATGCAACTCACGGCAACGACCCTGCTCGCATGCATGGGTCTGGCGATGTTTCCGCGCGCGGCCACCGCCCCCGGGGAGTCCGCTCCGACGGATTCCTACGGGTGCGCCATCACACTGAAGTTCAGTTGGCAGCCCGCTGCTCTCGCTCCGCCCTTCGACCGCAGCGTCGTCCAGATGCAGACCGCGGTCAGTCCCAAGACGCGGGTGCGCATCCGATCCGGCACCTGGAGCGAGCTGCCCACGAGTTTCTGGTTGAGGACGAGTGGCGGCATCGCCCCTCCGTTCCTCCGGGCCGGCGCCAGCTACAGCCAGGTCGGCGAAATGCGATTGGGCTGCAACAACAACCGCCGGTATCACTTCGTCTTCACCATGTATTCGGACGGGCTTCTCCGGGGATCGACGAGGCAGGCCCAGTTCTACTATCCGTCCGAGACCGGGTGGACCACGGCCCGGACCATCGACCTCGGGAATCTGGCCACGCGGTTCTAGTGGAGGCGTGGGTGCGGGGTCCCATGCCGAGAGGCGCCGCCCGGATGCACCTGCGGTCGCTACGCGATCCTCGGTGGCCTCGGCGGTCACCATGGCGGCCCGCTCTCGCGGGATACCTCCCGGGCGCCTCGGCTCGAACCTGCGGTTCCGTCGGCGTTTCCCGCCGACGGGGGCGCTCCCGCGCCCCTTGAATCCGGGCGGCGGGCAGCTATGCGAAGACCCCGCGGTCGCAGACCGCGGGGTCCCATCCTGAGAGGCGCCGCCCGGATGCACCTGCGGTCGCTACGCGATCCTCGGTGGCCTCGGCGGTCACCATGGCGGCCCGCTCTCGCGGGATACCTCCCGGGCGCCTCGGCTCGAACCTGCGGTTCCGTCGGC
>JAOUPR010000092.1:0-10000 GCA_029879725.1 Gemmatimonadota bacterium
ACCGACGCCTATCCGGAGAGCACCCCTACCGGAACGGTGTTCCTGAGCGCCTTCACCACGAAGGTGGCGGTGTACGCCCTGGCGCGGGGCTTCGCCGGGACGGAGATCCTGGTGTACATCGGGGTGGTGATGACGTGTTTCCCGATCTTCTACGCCGTCATCGAGAACGATCTGCGCCGCGTGCTGAGCTACAGCATGATCAACCAGATCGGGTTCATGGTCACGGGGATCGGCATCGGGAGCGCGCTCGCGGTGAACGGGGCGGTGGCCCACGCCTTCGCCGACGTCATCTTCAAGGGGCTCCTGTTCATGAGCATGGGAGCGGTCCTCCAGATGACCGGACGGGTGAAGGGGTCCGAGTTGGGCGGACTCTACAAGACCATGCCCATCACGGCCACCCTCTGCATCGTCGGGGCCATGGCCATCTCGGCCTTCCCCTTGTTCAGCGCCTTCGTCACCAAGTCGATGGTGATGGCCGCCATGATCGAAGAAGGGTACACGTGGCTGTGGCCCTTCCTCCTCTTCGCGTCCGCGGGCGTTCTCGAGCACGCGGGCATCAAGATCCCGTACTTCGCCTTCTTCGCCCACGACTCGGGAATCCGCGCCAAGGAGCCTCCCAGGAACATGCTCATCGCCATGAGCATCGGGGCCGTACTGTGCGTGGCCATCGGCACGTTCCCGGACATCCTCTACTCGCTCCTTCCCTACGCGGCGGAGTACCACCCGTACGACGTGACCCACGTCCTCACCCAGGTCCAGCTGCTCCTGTTCGGCGCACTGGCGGTGGTGGTACTGATCCGGAGCGGGATCTATCCGCCGGAGATGCCTTCGGTGAATCTGGACGTCGAGTGGCTCTACCGCCGCATCGCCCCGAAAGTGGTGCTGGGCGTGGGCGGGGCGGTGGCTCGCGTGGATCACGCCGTGCGGGGTGCGGCTCTCGGGGTGGTGGGGAGCGTGGTGCGTGGCGCTGCCCGGGGGCATGGCCCCAGGGGGGTTCTGGCACGCACGTGGCCGACCGGTAGCATGGTGCTCTGGGTGGCGATCCTCCTCGGGGCCTACATCATCTTCTACCTCTGATGCCGTCATGGCATGGGTGCGGCACGCCGTGGTGACCCACGCGGCATCGGTGGACCCGGATCTGGGGTGGGCTTCCCCTGAGCTGGCCAGGATGGCAGAGGTCCACGGGGTCGATGTGCTTTGGGACGGCACCCTTCCGCCGGGTCCCCCTGAGGAGAACGACGGGGTTCGTCTGGCCGACGCGCGGAGGGTGGTGGAGGGTATTCCCGCGAACCTGCGGTGGGTCGCCTCCCTCCCCAGGAAGGAGCCGCGGGACGTGCTTCTCGCGCTGGGTGGCGGCGACGGGTCCACCGTCTCGCTCGCCGACGTCGCGGCGGGGAGCCGGGTGGGCGTCACCTCGCTTCGCGCCCGGGGACTCCTCGCCCTCAATCGACCCGACCTGATTCCGGTGATGACCGATCCGGACCTGGACCGCGCCACCCTCACCGGCGACGCCGGGGTGGACCTGTTGGTGCTTCCCGCCCACCGGGTCCGGAAATCCGGATGGACGGGCCACGCGGCGGAGGTCCTTCCCGGCAAGTCGTGGATGCCGGCGCCGGGGCAGGGGGGCATCGTCGTGCTTTCGCGCGACGAGGGCCACGCGGTCACGGATCCGTGGGCGGCGATGCATGATCCCATGAGTCACCACGCGCTGTCCGCCGAAGCTTCGTTCATGCAGGCCCTGGGTGCCGGACCGGGGAGTCCCGTGTGTGCCTGGGCCCTTCCCTTCGGTCGCTGGATCAGGCTCTGGGCCATGGTCCTGGATCCCGAGGGGCTCCGTGCCGTGCGCGCCGATCTCACCGGAGCGCTGGACGACCCGGGCTCCCTGGGGGAGCGCATGGCCTCGTTGATGAAGCTCCGGGGTGCCTCCGCGTTGCTGGCGTCCGTCGGGACGTGAGCCGCCATCTCCACCCCCGCGAGAAGGTCCTGGGCGTCACCGACCTCCAGCGACGGTTCGCGCCTCCGCGCGACCATGTGCTGGTGTTCACCAACGGATGCTTCGATCTTCTCCACCGGGGCCACGTGGAGTATCTGTGGCAGGCTCATCGGCTCGGAGACCGGCTGGTCGTGGGCGTGAACACCGATGACTCGGTGAGACGGCTGGGGAAGGGTGGGGCGCGTCCCTACACGGCCCAGGCCGACCGCGCCCTCCTGTTGGCGGCGCTTCCGTTCGTGGACGCCGTATGTCTGTTCGACGAGGACACGCCCCGCGATCTGGTGGCGCGGCTCCTCCCCGACGTCCTGGTCAAAGGAGGGGACTACGAAGGGTCCCCGATTCCCGGCCGCGAGGAGGTCGAGGAAGCCGGCGGGCGTGTCGTCCTGGTTCCCTTCGTGGAGGGGTACGCCACGTCGGATCTCATCACTCGAATTCGTGGGGAAGATTGATGTCGAACTCCCGTACTCAACGCCGCCGGGATGAACTCCGGCCGTTCCACGTCGACACCGATGTCGCGCCGTACGCGGAAGGGTCGTGTCTCATCTCCACCGGAAACACCCGCATCCTGTGCACGGCGTCCGTGGAGGAGGGACTTCCGCGATGGCGCGCCGGAGGGGCCGACGGGTGGGTCACCGCGGAGTACGCCATGCTCCCGAGGGCGACCCACACCCGTACCGGAAGGGAGCGGACCGGGGCGAGGGGGCGTACCCAGGAGATCCAGAGGCTCATCGGGCGGTCCCTGCGCGCCGTCACCGATCTTTCCTTGCTCGGTCCCCGGACCGTCACCGTGGACTGTGACGTTCTCCAGGCCGACGGTGGCACCCGGACCGCCTCCATCACGGGGGCGTGCATCGCTCTGATGTTGGCCGGGGACTGGCTGGTGGAAGAAGGTCTCGTCACCCGGAGTCCGGTGCTCCAGCGCGTGGCCGCGGTGAGCGTGGGGATCGTGGGCGGCGAGGTCTGCCTGGATCTGGACTATCGCGAGGACAGCTCGGCGCAGGTGGACATGAACGTTGTGGGAACCGAGGACGGGCGCCTGGTGGAGGTGCAGGGCACCGCGGAAGGCGACCCCTTCACCGTGGAGCAGATGGACGTCCTGATGGGGATGGCCCGCCACGGGCTCCAGGAGATCTTCGCGCTCCAGGCACGGGCGTTGGCCTAGCCGTGGATCTCGTCGTAGCCACCCGGAGTGGGCACAAGATGGCCGAGATCCGCAGGATCATGGCCGGCGTGCCGGACCTCAGGATTCTCGACCTGAACGAGGCTGGTGTGCCCTACGATCCCGTGGAGGAGGAACTGGAGCCGTACGACAGCTTCGAGGAGAACGCTCGCTCCAAGGCCGACCACTTCCACCGGAAGACGGGGCTTCCCACCGTGGCGGACGATTCCGGCCTGGAGGTGGACGCGCTCGACGGCCGGCCCGGCGTCCGCTCCAAGCGCTTCGCACCCGTGGCCGGGCTCAGCGGCCTCGATATGGATCTGGCCAACAACCGGCACCTCCTGGACGAGATGCGGGGCGTGCCGGACGAACGGCGCACCGCTCGCTACGTGTGTGTGGCCGTCGCGGTTGGGGCGTCCACCCGGGGCGTGGTCACCGTTCGCGGCGAGGCGCCCGGGCGGATCCTGGATGCTCCGCGAGGTGATGCCGGCTTCGGGTACGATCCGCTCTTCTTCGATCCGGAGTTGGGCCGCACCTTCGCGGAGATCACCCAGGAACGGAAGAACGCACGCAGCCACCGGGGGAAGGCCTTCAGGGCGTTGGCGGAGCACCTGGGCCACGGAGGGGAGATCTGATGCCCGACCCACGCACCACTCCGGAGAGCATCGGTCCCACGGCGGGAGGGACACGCCTGGCCATCGTGTGGGGCGACGGCGAAATGGCCGAATACGAGCCCCGAGCGCTTCGCCTCCGGTGTCCCTGCGCGGGGTGCGTGGACGAGATGACCGGGATCCGTACTCTCCGGCCCGAGTCGGTTCCGGAGACCATCCACCCCGTCTCCATCCACTACGTGGGGCGGTACGCCCTCCAGTTCGTATGGAGCGACGGACACGACACGGGCTTCTTCACCTTCGATCAGCTTCGGCGCATGCACGACGGGGAGTCCGCGTAGCGGAAGGGCGCACCGGGGGGTGGCCCCCCTTCATGGGAGGGCGTCGATCCAGTGGGACTCGGTCACGATGGCGATGTCCGCACCCCTGGCGCGGTACTGCACCGCCTGATCCACGAAGTGTCCGAAGGACCGCTGGTCCCAATCCATGGCCGCGATCTCACCGATGACGAGGTAGTCGGTGCGGCGCGACACCGTGGCTTCCGTCTTGCCGCCCAGGCGGACGACTTCCTGCTCGCACAGGTGGATCGGACCGTACGCCATCTTCGGGGCGAAGACGAACGTCCTGGCCTCGAAGGTGATCCCAGGGGGAGGGCGGGTGAGAGGGAGGTCACTTCCCGCGTCCCCGGGGCCGTACCCTCCCGGGCTCCGGTCCACGAGTCGCTCGAGGATGGACTGGAGGTGCGATCGCTCCAGGGCGTCCATGCGGCCGTCCGCGAAGATCCGCTCCAGCCTGCGGGCGAGGAGGTTCGCCGGCCAGCGATCCGCCAGCGTGGGGTGTCTGTCGACCCAGTCGCGGAGCCGGCGGGCTTCGTCGCCCGAGATCGAGCCGTCGGCGACGACACCCCGGATCATTCCGACCATCTCGGAGAGGGCACCCTCCAGCCGGAGCGTGTCCCGCAGCACGGAGGCGTGGGTGGCAGGGCTGCTCTTCCGCGGCATGTCAGTCGGGCATCCGCCGGCAGCGTTCGACGATACGGGAGTCGTACCGTCGGGCGTCGCCGAGCGTCTGGTAGAAGTCCTCGAAGTAATCGAGCGTGCGCTTCCGATCGCCTTCGTCCAGGAGGGGGAATCCGTCGTAGAGGCCCCGTACGGAGTCGCGGGCCTCCAGAAAGCGTGCTTTCGATGCAGGCTCCTCGAGGGTGGCTCGACAGAACCCCCGGAACACACGCTCCCGCACGGACCGGATGCCCAACGATGGGTCGGGCGATGCGTATCGGGCGTTCACCGCGCCCGCGAAATCGAAATCGTACGGGACGGTCACGTAACGCCCTTCCGGTAGCTGGAGCAGGTCCACGTTGTGGAAGAAGGCCGGAGACCAGTCGGTGTTTCCGATCATGTAGGCGAAGAGGGCCACGAACGTGCTTTCCCCGTCGTCGGTGAGAGCGGGGTGCAGCTGGGGTATTTCCATCATCCGTCCACCCGTACGGCGCGCCAACTCGTCTCCACTCTCGATGAGGAAGGCATGGAGCGTCCGGGTGTCGTACTCCTCCGCGGTGTCTTCGTAGGTGATCTCCAGAAGGCGCACCCGGTAGCTGTAGGGCGTCATGATGGCCAGGGTCCGGTACAGCAGGTACTCCTGCAACACGTACTCCTGGTAGGTGCCCCGCCGATCGTTGCACGGCGTGACCAACTTGAG
Organism: Gemmatimonadota bacterium; assembly: GCA_029879725.1. Classification (GTDB taxonomy): domain Bacteria; phylum Gemmatimonadota; class Gemmatimonadetes; order Longimicrobiales; family Gaopeijiaceae; genus JAOUPR01. The sequence continues at coordinate 5,462 of JAOUPR010000092.1, forward strand.
CTTGTCCTGCCCGTGGAAGACGGTGCCCTCCACCCTGCCGGTGGGAAGATTGAGGCGCAGGGGAGGGAAATTGCAGTTGGCGGCGTCCCTTCGGAAGTTGCCGCGGGCACGGACCTTGATGGGCAAGGTGACGATGTTTCCGTCCTGATCGGTATACGTGATCTCTCCATCCACCTCCTCCTCGGTGGACCGCTCTTTGCGGAGCCGGTCGATCTCCGTGCGGAGGGTGACCTTCAGGACGGCGTCGTCCTCGAAGAGTGGGAGCGGGAGGATCGCGGAGGCCGTCACCGAGTCCGCGGACTCGGCTTCTTGAGCCCTCAGAGAGGGGGTGGAGGCGATCGGCCCGCCGAGCCCCACTGCCAGGGCCGTGAGCGGGATGATCGAGCGTGTCGCCGAGGGTCGCACGATGGGATGCTCCTGTCGGGTGTGCGCCAAGAGTAGGGTGGACCCGTGCTGGGTGTCCAGAGTGGGTTTCCGGCTCACCTTGCCTCATCCGGTGGCTCCACACCATGATTCAGGGATTCCGCTCCGTACGTCACCTCCCCAGCGCCGCCGCCATGCACACCGTTTCCGCCGGCCACCACGGCCGGTTCGATCTGCTCCGGGTGTTCCTGTTCTACCTTCTGGGTGGCGCGGTGGTCTGGGTGGTGGTGACGCGGGTTCCCCTCCTGGGGGAGCTCCTCCAGAGCTCTTCGCTGCCTGCCGCCGCCGGGTCCGATTTCCTGGGTTCGGCGGAGGCGCCGGTGGGGGGTGCGGTGGGGTTCGGGTCCACGTGGACCCACGCGCTGGTCGGAACCGTGTCCATGCTGGGCGCGCTGGCCATCATGGTTCCGGTCACCTGGGTCTACCTTCTCACGCGCCGCCGCCGCGGCTATCACGAGTCCGTGGTGCACACGCTGCTCATCCTTCCGGTGGCCGTCACCGGAATCGTGATGATCGTCCAGAACAGCGTGGCGCTGGCGTTCTCGCTGGCGGGGATCGTTGCAGCCGTGCGGTTCCGGACCACGCTGGAAGACACCAAGGACGCGGTCTACGTGTTTCTCGCCATCGGAGTCGGCCTCGCTTCGGGCGTGCAGGCGCTCGGGTTGGCTCTGGCACTGTCCGTGGTGTTCAATGCCGTCGTGCTCGTCCTGTGGAGTACACGTTTCGGGAACGTCTACGCGGAAGCACGGGTCAGGCCAGGCGTGCTCACGTTGGGAGACGTGCTGGCGGGTCCGGGGAGCGGGGCCGCGTCGATCCGGGTGGGTGACCCCCGGGTCCTCGAGGCCCTTCGGCACGGTGAACTGGTGGAGCTGGCCGAACGTGCCTCCCGGATGGAGACGTACATCGAGGCGGAGCGGCGGCGGCCGAAGGAAGATCGGAGCAACGCGCTCCTCCTGGTCACCACCGACGACCCGTCCGAAGCGCAGCGCCATACGGAGTCTGTGCTCGAGAACGCGACACGGCGGTGGAAGTTCGCCGAACTGATCCCCGCGGGGAAAGGAAGGTGGGTGCTCGAGTACCTTCTGCACGCGGGTGGAGACGGGATGGCCGGCAGGGTGGCGATGAGCATACAGGATGGCGATGGAGTTCTCTCCGTCGAACTGCGGAGTCTCAAGGGGCTGGGCAAGCGCGCGTGATCCGTTCGAAGCGGGTGGGATTGTGGGTCGGGGCGGCCGCGATATCCGTCGCCGCATCGGCGATGCGTCCGGCCCGCTTGGATCCGCGCGACCTGGCTCATCGCTTCGACTTCGAAGAGCCTCTCGCCGTCTTCACGCTCCCCTCCACCCTGGACGAGGTGTCCGGGCTGGCCTTCTTCTCAGGCGAACGATTGCTGGCCCACAACGACGAGGTTGCCGTCGCCTTCACCCTCGATCCGGTCTCCGGGGCGGTGACCGGGACTTCGACCCTGGGCACACCCACGGTTCGGGGGGACTTCGAGGGGATCGCCGTGGCGGGATCGAGAGCGTTTCTCATCACTTCGAGCGGAATCCTCTACGCGTTCCAGGGTGGGTCCGCGGAAGCGGGCCAGCCCTATCGCACGGCGGACACGGGCCTGGGGGACCGGTGCGAAGCGGAGGGACTGGCGTACGATGCGGGAGCGGATGAGTTGCTGGTGGCGTGTAAGCGGCACTCGGGTCCCGACGACGTCGCGTGGGTGTACCGGGTCTGGCTGGGACCGGGCGAGATGCGTGTCCGCCCCGTACGAATCCCTCTGGACGTGTCGAACTCGGCGCTCGGAGATGGATTCCACCCATCGGGAATCGAGGTGGACCCCATGACGGGTACCCTGGTGCTCGTGTCGGCCCGCGAAGAGGCCATCATGGAGGTCACTCCCGACGGAAGGGTGCTCTCGGCGGTACTGCTCCGGAAACGCCGGCACCCCCAGCCGGAAGGCATCGCCTTCGATGGGGAGGGGAACCTGTACGTGGCCGACGAGGCCCATGGACGACAGGCCCGGCTGACCGTCTACCGTCGCATCCTCGACCCCGGAGCGCAGAATTGATCCGGCGAAGAGCCACGTGGCGAGCGGAAGACGGACGAAGAGAGGAGCTGGAGACCGGTAGACGGTGCGCTGGACTGCGCGTGACGGATACGACGTGCCTGTTGGTCCGGGAGACGTATTTCGATACCGCGTCCGGACTCCTGGGGGCGCGCGGTTGGTCTCTCTGTCACGGTCTGGAGGTCGGCGGGGAAGAGACCTTGACGCTGCGACGTGCCCTCGAGGTCGACCTACAGGGGGTCGTCACCGAGCAGGAGTGGCGGGTACCGCTCGGCGGGCATGGGGTGTACGCTCACCTGGAAGGCGACGACGTTCTGGCGCGGACACTTCGGGAGCATTGTGAGCCGTGGGCACTTCGTCCCCAGGTCGCGTTGGACGTGGACGAGGTGAGTCGGGGGATCCGCCGGCGATGGTGGGGCGGTCCTTCCCACCGTCTGCGCATCCGCCGGTGCATCGCGCATTCGGGGAAGCATACCGACGCCTTCGTCGAGTACACAGTGGAGTCCGTGGGGCCGCGGGAGCCGGTTCTGGATGATCTCGCGGAAGAGTTGTCGACGCGGCTGGGGACGGTTCCCGATGCCCGGCACGTGGTGGAGGTGGTGGCAGGCTTCGCGAAGCGTCCGTCACGCTCGGCGGAGGCTGCCGCGCTGGCGGCACCCCCCGCAGTGGCAGTGCTGTGCGTCCACGAAGGTCGGGTCGGGCTGGTGGGGGAGGGGACGGCACTCCTCCCCTTCGTCGTTCCGGGCGAGGGTGAGCCGGTGGCGGAAGAAGCCGTTCGCCGACGCTCCGGTGAAGTTCCGGAGGGAGGGCTCGAGTTCGTCGGCTTCGCTGATCCCGGATCCAACGACGCGGCGTTGGAACTCTGGCTCTGCCATGTCTCCGGCGCCGAGGCTCTGCCGCACGTCGACGTGTGGATGCCGATCATGGAGCTGTTGGGGCGGGTGGGAGGCACCGGTCTGGACGATCCCACCCTGGTGGCGGCGCTCGACCTTCTGCTGGGCTCCCAGGCGGGCATCCGCCTGGTGAGCGCAAGTGCGCGGCACGCGATCACGTGCACGGATCTCCCCGGGTCGGTGACCGGAGGTGCTTCGGTGGAGCGCTTGGACTCGGTCCTGAGCGTGTTGGATTTCCACCAGAGGGTGCTCGAGATGGCTCTGGACACGGAGGTCCCGCTCCTGGAGCGCGCCCGGTTCCTGTCCATATTCTCGAGCAACCTGGACGAATTCTTCGTGGTCCAGGTCGGCGGATTGAAGACGGACGTGGCGTCGTCGGCGGGCTACGGCGAGAAGGACGCGCGGCGGCGGCTGCTGCTACAGTCCATCTCGATTCGCGTTCGCGCCCTGGTGGCGCGCCAGTATGCTTGCTTCGAACACGAGTTTGTCCCTGGATTGGCATCCCATGGAGTGCGAATCGTGCGGTGGCCGGATCTGTCGGCCACGGAGAGGGCACCGCTCGAGCGTTCCTTCTTCGATCGGATCTTCCCCATTCTCACCCCGCGGTCGCTGGAGATCTCTCCCGGGCACCCGTTTCCCGCCATCGCTCCCCTGGAGGTGGCCCTCGGGGTGACGCTGAGGGCGCCGGGGACGGAAGATGCGGCGTACTCGTTGGTGACCCTCCCCGCCGAGCTCCCCAGATTCCTTCCCGTCGAAGGTGGAGCGTCGATGATCGCGGTGGAGGAAGTGGTGGCCGGGATGGCTTGCCACCTCTTCCCCAACTGCACCGTCGCGGAAACCCACGCCTTCAGGATCACCCGTGCGGGGAACGTGGCGCTGGACGAGGAAGGTGTCCATTCACTCCTGGACGCCGTGGAAGACTCGGTGGTGTCCCGACCCTTCCGCCCCGTGATCCGCATGGAGGTGGAGGAGGGGATGCCTGGCGACCTCCGGCTTCGCCTCCTGCAGGGAATGGGATCGGATCCGGGGACGGAGGGTGTGTGGCTCGACGACGCGGACGTGTATCGGATCCGAGGACCCCTCGACCTTCGTGGGCTGGTGGAGCTCACGGGTCTACCGGTTCCGGGCGGTGTGTATCCGTCCTTCGATCCCGGTCCGGTCTTC
>JAOUPR010000093.1 GCA_029879725.1 Gemmatimonadota bacterium
CGTTGATCACCGCCACACCACCGGAAAGCTTGGCCAGACGCTCCTGGAGCTTCTCCCGGTCGTAGTCCGAGGTGGACTTGTCGATGGAGACACGGATCTCATCGATGCGGCCCTTGATCTTGTCGCTCTCGCCGGCTCCATCGATGATGGTGGTGTTGTCCTTGTCGATGACGACACGCTTGGCGTTCCCGAGGTCGCTCACCACGGTGTTCTCGAGCTTGAAGCCCACCTCCTCGGAGATGACCTGCCCGCCCGTCAGGACGGCGATGTCCTGGAGCATGGCCTTGCGGCGGTCACCGAACCCGGGTGCCTTCACCGCCGCCACCTTCAGCGTTCCGCGGAGCTTGTTGACCACCAGGGTGGCCAGGGCCTCGCCTTCCACGTCCTCGCAGATGATCAGGAGAGGCCGACCCATCTGAGCGACCTTCTCCAGCACCGGGAGGAGGTCCTTCATGGAAGAGACCTTCTTGTCGTGGATGAGGATCATGGGGTCGTCGAGGACGGCCTCCATCCGCTCGGGATCCGTGACGAAGTAGGGAGAGAGGTAGCCGCGATCGAACTGCATCCCCTCCACGGTCTCCAGGGTGGTGTCGAGGCCACGGGCCTCTTCCACCGTGATGACGCCGTCCTTGCCGACCTTCTCCATGGCGTCGGCGATCAGATCACCGATCTCGGCGTTGTTGTTGGCGGAAATCGCGCCGACCTGGGCGATCTCCTTCTTTCCCTTGGTGGCCGTGGAGAGCTTCTTCAGCTCCGCGACCACGACCTCGACGCCCCTGTCGATGCCACGGCGAATGCCCATGGGATTGGTTCCGGCGGTGACGTTCTTCAGCCCCTCGCCGAAGATGGCCTGGGCCAGAACCGTGGCGGTGGTGGTTCCGTCACCGGCCACGTCGGAGGTCTTGGTGGCGACCTCCTTCACCATCTGCGCTCCCATGTTCTCGATGGGATCCTCCAGCTCGATCTCCTTGGCCACGGACACGCCGTCCTTGGTCACGGTGGGAGAGCCGAACTTCCGATCCAGCACCACGTTCCGGCCCTTCGGGCCGAGGGTGACCTTCACGGTCTTGGCGAGCTTGTCGACACCGGCCTTCAACTTGGCGCGGGCCTCGACATCGAACTCGATCTCCTTGGCAGCCATTGTGTTCTATCTCCTCTTACTTGATCACGGCCAGGATGTCGGACTCACGCAGGATGAGGTACTCGTCCCCATCCAGAGTGACGTCGGTCCCGCTGTACTTCCCGTACAGGACCTTGTCTCCGACCTTCACGTCCATCTCGATCCGAGTGCCCTCGTCGGAGAGCTTGCCGGGGCCCACGGCCACGACCTCACCCTGGGACGGCTTCTCTTTGGCCGTGTCCGGGATATAGAGGCCACCCCGCATCTGCTCGGCCTCCTCCAGCGACTTCACGACCACGCGGTCGGCCAGCGGCTGGATCTTGTCGGCGGTCTTACCCATCGCGCCTTCCTCCTGTGAAAAAGGCATGGTGAACTGAATTTTTCGGTGTTAGCACTCCACCACGGTGAGTGCTAATCGATGATGGAAGATATAGTGGACCGGGGGGGTGTCAACGACGGGTGCCGGCCCTGCAGCCAGGGCCTCGGAGACGTGCGGCCGGAGGAGGCGGGCGTCACTCCGCGGAGGTCAGGGCCTCCATCCGAGCCACTCCATCGAGCCCGACGATGGCCTGCACGACCTGGTCCGCGATGGAGTCGTCCATCCAATGACCCATCTCGCGCAGGACCGCGAAGGACGCTCTCCCCTCACGGTAGGCCATCTCCAGCACCGCCCGCGCGGAGCCCCGGAAGAGGGTCTCGACGACGCCGGGCGGAACCGCCTCACCTTCCCAGAATCGAGCCAGGGCGGCCTTCTCCTCCTGCGTCCCCTGGTGATGGACGTGGGAGACGAGGAGATTGTGGCTGCGCCGGCCCACGTCGAACTCGAAGTCGGTGAGATCGTCCACGATCTGGAAGGCGGTCCCCAGGCGTGCCACGGCGGGCTCCGCGGCCGCGAAGCGCTCCCCCATCTCACCGGACTCGAGAACCGACGGCGCCACGAAGGCGAGCGCGAAGAGCGCCCCACCGCGGATGCGGTGCACCCGCTCGACCATGTCCTCCGGGGTGGGGATTTCGGACACCCCGCCTTCCTCCGACCCCTCCAGCCGCCCGATCGACGCCATCCGGTCGAGAAGTCCCTTCAGGACGGCGTCGCGCTGCCCGGCATCCAGGATCCCCGCCGCCTCCGCCCGGTCGAGTACCCGACGGGAAAGACGCTCGAAGGACATGAGTTGGAGGATGGACATGAACCGCGATCCCGACCCCGCATCCAGCGGCAACAACGTCTTCGCCTGATCGTCGAAGATGTTGTCCGCCGCGGTGATGGTCCCCTTGATGCAGAAGTTCAACTCCGTGTACGTCCCGAGCCGCGCCTCGTCCACACCCAACGACCGGAAGATGGACCGGAAGAGGATCAGGAAGAAATATTCCTGGAGAAAGTGGAGTCCGGCCTCACGGGTCCCTTCCGAAGCCGTGGGGACGTGGGGCGCTTCGCCGATGAACCCACCCCCGAGCACCTCCCCGAAATCGGAGTAGATCCTGCGCACCGCGTCTGCCTGCGCCGCGATGTCCGGGGCCATCCGGGCCCACACACCCTGGGCCTCGAGGAGCGCCACGGCTTCCTTGGAGCGAAAAACGGGAGAAAGGGTCATCGTGTACGACGGTCCGGGTTCAGTTCACTTGAGCCAAGTAATGTAGCCCAACAGGACGGAATTTCGACACCCGTACGGCTACTTTCCGGTGAGGTGCACGCCGGCCAGCGCCAGCCCGTAGAGCGTCAGGAACGGCTCGATGCGATCCACCGAGACGAGATGGGGTCCCAGCACGGCCGCGAACCCTCCCGTGGCCACCACCAGGGCGTCCGGCCTCCCCCACTCGTCCTTGATGCGCTCCACCATCCGGTCCACGCCGTCCACCACGGGGAAGAAGACGCCACTCTGGATACAGGTCTCGGTGCGCCGGCCGATGACGCTCTCGGGAGGCTGAAGCTCCACCAGCGGAAGCTTGGCGGTGCGCTTCCCCAACCACTCGAGCCCCGCCGACAGCCCCGGCGAGATCACCCCGCCCACGAAGACGCCGTCGGCGGTGATGCAGTCGTACGTCGTGGCGGTGCCGAGGTCCACCGCGATGGTGTCGCGGCCGAACATCTCCCGGGCGGCCAGCGTGTTCACGATGCGGTCGGCACCCACCGTCATGGGCTCGTCCACGTCCAGCCGGATGGGCAGGTCAGAGGAAGGATCGACCACGATGATGTCTCCACCGGGGATGATCCGCTCCATGGTGGCGGTCCAGAGGCGGGTTGCCGCGGGCACCACCGAGCCGACCACGCCCTGGGTGAGCGAAGCGGACGCGCCGTCCACCTCCTCCAGGAAGGCGCGAAGGAGCACGGAGAGTTCGTCCACCGTGCGGGGGACAGCCGTACTGACCCGCCAGTGGGCCTGGATTTCGGTGGGCGCGGAGCCCGTGAGTCCCACCACCGTTTCCGTATTCCCTACGTCCACCACGAGCTGCATGCGGACCCGTCTCCTCTGTGTGCGATGCCACGGTTCCCGGAAAGGTTACGCCGTCAGGCCGTGTCCACCAGTGTCACGCGCCCCGCTGCCACCTGGGCGACGGGGCCATGGGGGGAACGGACGATGAGGGACCCGTCCGGGGCGATCCCCTCGGCGACTCCCGACTCACCCATCTCCGACGACACCCGCCGTCCCCGGAGGACGTCCCTCCGATTCAGCCCCTCCACCTCGTCCGGGCGCAGGAACCCGGGCGGCGGGTCCGCGTGCGCACGCAGCCGGCCGAGGATGGCCCCGACGAGGCGCGCTCGGACACGGGGCGCCAACGGGGAGGCGCTCGCCAACGCGAGGGAGGTGGCGATCTCCACCAGGTCGGGTGGAAACTCTTCCGTCCGTTGGTGCACGTTGAGTCCCACCCCCGCCACCACCCCGCCCTTCTCCGCCTCGCACAGGACTCCCGCCACCTTCCGTCCCCGGAGAAAGAGGTCGTTGGGCCACTTGATCCCCACCGGAAGGCCGGGAAGGACCTCTTCCACGGCCTCGGCCACGGCGAGCCCGACGAGGAGGGACAGGCCACCGGGAACCGCGCTTCCTTCCACCAGGGGAAGGAGCACGGACATCCAGATCCCCGATCCGTTCCGCGACACCCACTCGGTGCCCCGCCGCCCCCGACCCGCGGTCTGCTCCTCCGCCAGGACGAGGGTCCACGGTGCTGCTCCGCTCCGTGCGAGCTCCTTGAGGCGGTCGCTGGTCGAGCCCAGCACGTCGTGGCACTCCAGAGCCGGAAGTCGCCACTCCTCCCGCCATCGGGAGACGTCGCTCCCCTCCCATTCCCCCACGAGTCCCACTACGTGACCATCCGCAGGGATACGTCCGCCACCGGAGCGGAGTGTGTGAGCGCGCCCACGCTGATGAAGTCCACACCGGTCAGGGCCACCGTGCGGACGCTGGCCAGCGTGACGTTCCCCGACGCCTCCAACTCGGGGCGGGGGCGCTGCGGCGCGCCCGGTTGGGCGCTCCCGGCCCACTCATCCACGCGCGATACCGCGCGCTGAAGCACCTCGGGAGGCATGTTGTCCAGGAGGATGCGGTCCACGCCCACCGGAAGGACGGCCTCGAGCTCTTCCAGCGACCGGACCTCCACCTCCACCGGGATCCCGCGATCGTTGCGGGTCACGGCGGCCCGGGCGGCGGCGGCCACGCCCCCGCACGCATCGGCGTGATTGTCCTTGACCAGCACCATGTCGTAGAGACCCATGCGATGGTTCGCCGCGCCGGCCGCACGCACGGCCTCCTTCTCCAGGAGGCGCCACCCCGGGGTCGTCTTGCGGGTGTCGATGACCTGGGCCCCCGTCCCCTCCACCGCCGCGACGTAGCGGCGCGCCTGCGTGGCGATCCCCGCCAGGCGTCCGAGAAAGTTCAGGGCGGTGCGCTCTCCCACCAGGATGGAGTGGGTTCGGCCGGAGAGGCGGAAGAGGACGTCTCCCACCTCCGCGTCTACACCGTCCGCCACTTCGGTCTCCACCGTGAGATCCGGATCCACCTGGCGGAACACCTCCTCGACGCACGCCGTTCCCGCCACCACCAGCGGCATCTTGGCCACGATGACGGCGCGGGCTTCCGCGGTGGCGGGGATGGTCCAGAGGGTGGTCCAATCGCCCTCGCCCACGTCCTCCTCCAGCGCCGCCACCACCAGATCGTGCCGGGAGCGGACGAGCGCGTCGTCCCCGGTTGCCCGCGTCATCGGAGCGCGAGGTAGAAGAGGTAGCCGCCTCCCACGCACCAGCAGTACGGGGCGAAGAGGTGGAACGAGCGGCGGGCCAGCATGGCCACGAACGTGCGAATGGCCAGCACACCCGTGACTCCCGCGGCGAACCCACCCACCAGGAGCGGCGCCAGCGCGATTCCACCCGCGCCGCCCATTTCCGGGATCTGCAACACCGCGGCGCCGGCGATGGCGGGCACGGCCATCAGGAACGAGAAGGCGGCGGCCTCTTCGGCGTCGACGCGAAGCCACAACCCGGCCACGACCGTCGACCCCGACCGGGAGATCCCGGGGACCAGTGCGACGGCCTGGGCCAGACCCATGGCCAACGCCCTGCCCCACCCGACCTCGGCGCCGGCTTCACGCTGCAGCGCCCACCGCGTGGTCCACAGGACGGCCCCGGTGACGAGGAGGGCGATCCCCGGCGCCACGGGGTTCTCGAAGAGGGCTTCCACCTCGTGTTTCCAGAGCACGCCCACCACGCCCGCGGGAACGGTGGCGAGTGCCAGGAACCCGATGTACCGCAGCGCGTCGGCGTCGCGGCGCACCGCTCCCTGTACGAGGCGCGCCACCCGAGCACGATAGACGAGGAGGATGGAGATCAGGGTCGCGAGGTGCACCACCACTTCGAACACCACCCCCTCCACGTGGATGTCCAGGAGCGTCTGCGCGACCACCAGGTGCCCCGAGCTCGAAACGGGCAGGAACTCCGTGGCACCCTGCACGATCCCCAGGATCAGCGACTCGAAGATGGTCATTCGTCTTCACACCCTTTGATCACGCGTTCGTAGAGCGCCTCGTACATGGGCACGACCCGGTCGGCCGAGAAATACTCGACCGCCCGAGCGCGCCCCGCCTCCGCCAGCCGTCCGTGGAGCGCGGGATCGGAGAGGATCTCGATTCCGGCGTCACCCATCCCCTCCACGTCCCCCACGGGGAGGAGGAATCCCGTCCGCCCGGACTCGACCACCTCGGGGAGCCCCCCGGCACGGGTGGCCACCACGGGAGCGCCACACGCCATCGCCTCCAGCGCGGCCAGCCCGAAGGACTCGCCCCCCGAGGGAAGGAGGAACAGGTCCGCGCACGCCAGGAGCTCGTTCACCGAAGCATGCTTTCCCAGAAAGAGGATGTCCCGCCGCACCCCCAGTTCCTCGCCCTTCTCCATGGCCCGGGGGCGATCGGGGCCGTCGCCCACCATGACCAGCCGCGCGGGCACCTTCTCGCGGATGCGCGCGAAGGCGGCCACCACGTCCTCCACGCGCTTCACCGGCCGGAAGTTGGAGATGTGCATGACGATCTTCTCTCCCCCCGGCGCCAAGGTGCCCCGGTGGCACGGCTCGAGGTCGGGCCGCCAGGCGTCGGTGTCGATGAAGTTGGGAATCACGTCGATACGGTCGCCGGGCACCGCGAAATCCCGGACCGTCTCCTCCTTCAGGTAGTCGGACACCGCCGTGATCCCCTGGGACCGCAGGATGGAGAACTGGGTGATGCGGTGGAAGGAGGGGTGCAGTCCCACCAGGGTGATGTCGGTGCCGTGGAGGGTCGTGATGATGGGCAGGTCCTTCTCCGTGGCCATCATCTCCCGGGCGATCCACGCCGAGGTGGCGTGGGGAATCGCGTAGTGGACGTGGACCAGGTCGAGCCCCTCGCGGGATGCCGTGTCGTGGATGGCCACGGAGAGCGCCAGGGAATACGGCGGGTGCTCGAACAGGGGGTAGTCTTCCATCTCCACTTCATGGAAGAAGACGCGCTCCCTGAAGTGACCCAAACGGAAGGGCTGCGCGTACGAAATGAAGTGGATCTCGTGGCCCCGTGCCGCGAGCTGGATCCCCAGTTCGGTGGCCACGGCGCCCGAGCCCCCGTACGTGGGGTAGCAGGTGATCCCGATCTTCATCCCGTCGTCTCCTCTTCGTCGGATTGCGCCTTCGCCCATGCGGCGAGGACTGCGGCCACCTTCTCCGCCATGGGAGCGGAGGCCTCGAGGCGCGTCGTGTCGGCAGGGAGCTGATTCCGGAACCAGGTGAGTTGCCGGCGGGCGTATCGGCGCGTGTTCAGACGGATGGTCTCCACGGTCGCATCCAGGTCCGCCTCGCCCTCCAGGTACTCCCGCATCTCCCGGTACCCGGTCCCCGTCATACCGGGATCGTCCCAGGAGTACCCTGCGACCCGCAGTGCCCGCACCTCCTCCACCAGGCCCCTGTCGAACATCCCGGGTACCCGTTCGTCGATGTGGCGATCCATCTCCTCTTTGGGGAGGTCGAGGACCACCACGACACCGGGCACGGCCTCGCCCTCCGGCGCGCTGGTCCGGTGCCACCACGAAAGAGGACGGCCGGTGAGGAGCGCCACCTCCAGCGTGCGGCTCATGCGCTGCGGGCCCCCCTCCACGGCGAGTTCCGCCCGCTCGGGGTCCAGCCACCGGACCCATGTGGCCAGACGTTCCCTTCCCTGCCCGGCGAGGTACTGCCGAAGCGCGTCCCGCCGCCGGGGGTCCATGGGAGGCTCGGCGAAGATGGGCTCCATCACGGCCTTGAGGAAGAATCCGGTCCCACCGACCAGCACGGGAATCCGTCCGCGCCCCGTGATCTCGGGGATCCAGCTACGCACGTCCCGGGCGAACCGACCCGCCGAATACCGCTCATCCGGGTCCACCAGATCCAGGCCATGGTGCGGGACGGCGGCGCGCTCCTCCACGGTGACCTTGGCCGTTCCGACGTCCATCCCCCGATAGACCTGGCGGGAATCCATGGAGACGATCTCCATCGGGAGGTGCCGGGCCAGAGCGAGGGAGAGCGCGGTCTTTCCCGAGGCGGTGGGTCCGGTGATGGCGAGGAATGCCGGCCGGGAGTGGGGGGAGCCCTTCATGTCAGCGTCCGAACTTGCGCTCCAACTCGGCGGCGGAGAGCCGCACGATGGTGGGCCGCCCGTGCACGTCGTGATGCGGGAGCTCCGTGGCGAAGAGCTCGTCGAAGAGCTCCTGCATCTCCCTGGGGCTCAGTCGCTGCCCCGCCTTGATGGCTCCCTTGCAGGCGAACGTCATGGCGATGCGCTCGTGCTGATTCTTGGCGGACCGCACCAACTCCGAGCCGTGGGTGAGTTCATCGATCATCTCGCGGAAGGCGCGCTCGGCATCGAAGTACGGATGCGGATTGGGCACCGCGTGGACGATCACCGTATCGCCGCCGAAGCCCTCCACCTCGAACCCCGCCCGCCCCAGCAGTCCTCCCAGCTCCTCCACCTGCCGGTACTCGGCCTGGGTGAGCCGCATGGTGAGCGGAAAGAGGAGGCGCTGACCGGTCTGTCCGCCCGCCTCGTAGGCGTCCATGAGGCGTTGGAAGAGGACGCGCTCGTGGGCCGAGTGCTGGTCCACGATGAGGATACCGTCACGTGTTTCGGCCAGGATGTACGTGTTGAGCACCTGCCAGAGCCGCGGCCGGGGAGCCTCCACCACGGGCAGCGGAGCCACACCCGCATCCCCGCTCGGGGAGCCCTCCATACTGCTGGTGAAGAGCGCCATCTGTGCCTCCGGCGCCTCGCGGGGGGGCGGCTCGCGCACCGCCATGGGGTGGCTCGGCCCCCGGGGCGAGGAATCGAAGGTCGCGGCGCTGGCTTCGTGGTCCAGCGCGGCGCGGATGGCCGTCTCCACCAGCTCCTCCACCCTCGAGTCGTCACGGAAACGGACCTCGGCCTTGGCGGGATGGACGTTGACGTCCACCTCCCCCCCGGGCACACGCACGTAGAGGAAGATCCACGGCCGCGCGCCGTGGGGGATGGTGGTGCGATACCCCCGCTCCGCCGCCCGGATCAGGTTCGCGGAGCGGAAAGGACGCCCGTTCACGAAGAGGTGCGCGCGTCGGAGCCCGGGCTGCGCCGCGTCGGGACGCTGCACCAGTCCTTCGATCTCCATCCCGCCCGCTTCCCCGGTGACGGAAACGAGCGACCCAGCATCCTTTCCGCCCCAGATCTGAGCCACCCGACCGCCGGCGTCGGCCGCGGGGGCGAGGTCCAGAAGGACGCGATCATCCGACGTGAGGGAGAATCCCACGCGCGGATTGGCCAGCGCCAGGGAGGTGACCACCTCGCTGATGGCGCGCGTCTCCGCGCTCACCGACTTGAGGAACTTGGCGCGGGCCGGCGCGTTGAAGAACAGATTCCTGATCTCCATGGTGGTGCCGCGCTGACGGGGAAAGTCGTCCACCGCCGCGATCCGCCCCCCGTCCATGACGATGCGCGTACCGACCTCATCGTCCGCGTCGTGGGTCTCCATGGTCAGGCGGGACACCGCGGCGATGGAGGGCACCGCCTCTCCCCGGAACCCGAAGGTCCGGATCCCCTTCAGGTCCTCCGCGTGGGAGATCTTGCTGGTGGCGTGCCGGTCCAGGCAGAGGAGGGAGTCCTCGCGACCCATCCCCACGCCGTCGTCGCTGACGCGGATGCGCCTCTTCCCCCCTCGCTCCACGGCGATCTCGACACGGGTGGCCCGCGCGTCGAGCGCGTTCTCGACCAATTCCTTCACCACGGAGGCGGGGCGCTCCACGACCTCTCCGGCGGCGATCTGATTCGCCACCGCGTCGGGCAGGATATGGATGCGTCGGGCCATCGATCCCAGGGGCGAGAAGGCGAATGGGTAACGGAAAAAAGGTAACGGGGAATCACGGGGCGGGGCCAACCCGCGACGCTACTCCGGGATGCCGTAGAATCGGAGCGCGTTGGCCGTCGTCCTGCGAGCCACTTCCTCCACGGAGACACCCAGATGGCCCGCCACGGCCATCGCCACGTCACGGACGTACGCGGGCTCGTTCCGCTTCCCTCGATAGGGTACCGGCGCGAGGTAGGGCGCGTCCGTCTCGATGAGGAGGCGGTGGTCGGGGACCTCCCGGAGGAGATCGGCGCCATCGTACTTCTTGAAGGACGTGATACCGGAAAAGGACACGTACCAATCCACGTCCATCCCAGCCTCGAAGAGCTCCCTGCCGCCCACGAAGCAGTGGAGCACCCCCCGCACCGCGGGGCCGGCGTCCCGGATCATGGCGGCCACGTCGGCGTCCGCGCTGCGGGCGTGGACCACCACGGGGAGCCCCAATTCGCTCCCGAGTTCCAGGTGGGCTGCGAAGAGCCTCCGCTGTACGACGCGGGGCGAGTGGTCGTAGTGGAAGTCGAGCCCGGTCTCCCCCACGGCGACGACCTCCGCATTCGCCGCCAGCTCACGAACGCGTTCCAACGCGTCGGGCGCCGCCGCCGCGGCCTCGTGGGGGTGGATCCCGGCGGTACACCAGAGCCCCTCGCGGGCACGGGCGAGGGCCAACGCCCCCTCCGCGTCCTCGACACCGGAGGCGATGGTGACGGCGCGGGTCACGCCCGCCTCCCCACTACGACGAAACACCGCCTCCAGGTCTTCCCCGAAGGCGGTGTCCGTGAGGTGACAGTGGCTGTCGAAGAACTCGATCACACGGAAGCGGGCTGAGGCCTCGGCTTCTTTTCATGACTCCCGAGTCCCCACCGCTTCTGGATCTCCACCAGCGCCGGCGAGGCCACGAAGATCGAGGAATACGTCCCCACCACGACTCCCAGGATGAGCACCACGGTGAAGTCCCGGATCACCGCTCCGCCCAGGATCGCCAAAGCCATGAGCACCGCCAGCGTGGTCCCCGAGGTCAGCACCGTTCGGGGCAGCGTCTCGTTGATGGACGAATCGATGAGCTCGATGGTGTCGCGCTTCCGCGCGCCCTTCTGGTGCATGTTCTCGCGGACGCGATCGAACACGATGATCGTGTCGTTGAGGGAGTACCCGACGATGGTCAGGATGGCCGCCACGGTCGGGAGAGCGATCTCGACACGGAATGCCGCCAGGAAGCCCAACGTGATGAGGATGTCATGCATGGTGGCGATGACGGCCGCCAGCCCGAACCTCAGCTCGAAGCGGATCGCCAGATAGACCAGCGTGAGGAGGAAGGAGAAGAGGATGGCCAGCGCCGCCTTCTCCTGGAGTTCTCCTCCCACCTTGGCGCCCACCAGCTCGGTCCGCACCACCTCGAAGGATTCCCGTCCGAACACGTTGGCCAGCTGACCCTCGATGTCGGCGGCCACCGACTCGATGTCGGTCTCTTCGGCGAGGCCGGCGCGGATGGTGAACTCGCTCTCGTCCCCGAAGCGGGTGATGAGCGGCGCCTGGGCCCCGCCCAGCGCGTCACGGACCTGTTCCGTGCTCACTTCCTCGGGGAAGCTCACCTGGATCAGCGATCCCCCTGTGAAGTCCACACCATAGTTGAGCCACGATCCCAGGGACACGACGTTGTTCAGCATGGCCGCGATCCCCAGGAGGATCACCACGGCGGAGATGGCGTACGCCGTGTTCCGGCGTTCGATGAAACGATACTTGGCGTTCGAGAAGAGTCTCATGGTCGAACCGTCAGATGCTGATGGGATCGGAAGCCTTCTTGTCCTTCAGATAGATCAGGAAGAAGGTCCGCGTTACGAAGAGCGCCGAGAAGAACGAAGCCACGATTCCCATGGAGAGGGTCACCGCGAATCCCCGCACCGGGCCCGTTCCGAACTGGAAGAGGATCAGCGCCGTGATGAGGGTGGTGATGTTGGCGTCCACGATGGCGGACAGCGCGTGGGCGAAGCCCTCCTCCACTGCGGTCCGGGTGGCCCGCCCAGCGGCGAGTTCCTCGCGGATCCGCTCGAAGATGAGGACGTTGGCGTCCACGGCCATTCCCACCGAGAGGATCAATCCCGCGATGCCGGGCACCGTGAGGGTGGCACCCAGCCCGGCCAGGCCACCGAGGACGAGTTCGACGTAGACGGCCAGGGCCAGAACCGCCAGCACGCCCGTCATGCGGTAGTAGGTCAACATGATCAGGAGGACCAGGACGACGCCCACGATCCCGGCCACCTTCCCCTGGTCGATGGAATCCTGCCCCAGCGACGGGCCCACCGTGCGCTCCTCGATGACGTTGATGCGCACGGGGAGTGACCCCGCCCGCAGGACCAGCGCCAGATCCCTGGCCTCGTCCAACGGCGTGCCCGCGCCCATCTCGATCTGACCCCGGGCGCCGATGCGGTCACGGATGACGGGAGCGCTCATGACCTCACCGTCCAGGACGATGGCGGCGTAGTCCCCGATGTGCTGGCCGCTCCACTGCTGGAAACGGCGCCCTCCCGCCCGATTGAGCTCGAACTGGACCTGGGACTGGTTGAACTGGGGGTCCCGGCCCGCCGTGGCGTTCTCGAGCATGGTCCCGTCGATGAACGCCTCGTCCTCCAGGACGAAGAGGCGGACGTAGTTGCGCGCGCCGCGCCCCACCACCTCGGCGCCCCATTGGAGCATATGCCTCCGCGGGAGGGCTCGCTGGACCTCGGGGAGGGAGAGGAAGTACCGGGCGACCTCCACGTCCTCCGAGGCGACCATATACGTGCCCTCCGTGTCGCCGAAGCTCAGGAGCGAGGAGAAGGGCCGCAGCGCGTCGAGCGCCGCCGTTTCGTCCGGATCCGCGGAGCCCGCCTCGGTGGTGTCCCGTCCGCCTCCGAAGAGCATGGACTCGATGTCCTCGCCGGGCGCCTCCGCGATGCCACGCCCCATGGCACGGATGGAGTCGGCCCCCAACGTCGCCACGATGGCACGGTCGACGCGTGACAGGGCTGCGTCCACCTCCGTGGTGGGGAGGACGAGCTTCCACTCCAGATAGGCCTGGCTCTGGATGATCCCCTTGGCGCGATCCTCGTCGTCGATTCCCGGAAGCTCCACGATGAGACGGTCCGTCCCCACCTTCTGGATGAGGGGTTCCTCCACGCCGAGCTCGTCGATCCGGCTTC
Organism: Gemmatimonadota bacterium; assembly: GCA_029879725.1. GTDB lineage: Bacteria > Gemmatimonadota > Gemmatimonadetes > Longimicrobiales > Gaopeijiaceae > JAOUPR01. The sequence continues at coordinate 13,148 of JAOUPR010000093.1, forward strand.
GGAGGATCCGCTCCACCCGGTCGATGCCGTCGCTCTTGGCTTCATCGGTGAGGGTTCCGTCGGGATCGTCCACCTCGACCACGAGGTGCATCCCGCCTTGGAGGTCCAGCCCGAGCTTGAGAGCCGAGCCGGTGTCCCGATAGTTCGTGTACAGCTGCCCGGCGGCGATCACCATGGTGAAGGCGATGACGGCGAGGCGGCTCTTCAGGGTGTTGAACATGGGCGCCGGTGTGCGTTCTACGGTTATTCGGGGAATTCCACCCCCGGGAAATCACAGCCACGAAAGGTGCCCGTGGCGGGCTGGCGTGTCAATCGTCCCGGGGGTGGCCTCCGCGACCGTCGATCAGAAGTAGAGGAAGGTCTGGATCTTCAGGGAATACTCCGAGTCGCCGCCGCCCTGCGGACGGTAGTAGTCGAAGTTGGCGCCGATCTTGTTCTTTCCGGAGAAGTAGAACATCACGCCGGGGGTGACCAGGAGGGCTCCGTCGTCATCGAAGGCGGTATCCGGATCTCCGGTCCCGACCCTCAGGAGGGGCTCCACACCCACGACACGGGCGCCCGCGAGAGGGTGGTAGTAGGAGGCCACGGCCTGGACGGCAAGGAAGTCGCTGGGCGTATCGGCCGCATCGAGGTTCTCCCAGTTGGTCCCTCCGGATACGGCCGCCTGGAAATGGAGTCCGTCCCGCCATCCCCCGTAGTCCACGTCCGCGGACCACCCCGTGGCGTACGACACCGAGTCGCCCGGATTGAGGTAGTCGTGCACCGCGAGCTGACCCGAGACCTTCACCTTCTCGGAGGCGTCGAAGGTCACCCGGCCGGCGACCGACTTGGCGTCAGATCGGA
>JAOUPR010000024.1 GCA_029879725.1 Gemmatimonadota bacterium
CAGGAACTCCTCGTGGTCACGGGGAGCGAGTACGGGTTCATCGGTGAGGTCCTCCACGACGGGACACAGAACTACCTCAGGACCCGCGCGATCACGGACATCTCCTGGGATGAGGCCACCCACGCCTTCTACGAGGAGAACGCGTCCGAGGGACTGGAGTTCTTCAGCCTCGGGACCCTGTTCGGGCACACGCTGTCCACGGGCGAGCCGGTCATCACGAACCGTCCGTCCGCACACCCGTCCTCGGGGGGACTCCCGGAAGGCCACCCACCCCTGAACGCATACATGGGGCTCCCCATCATGTCCGGGAGCACCATGATCGGGATGGTGGGACTTGCGAACCGCGCGGAGGGATACGACGAAGAGATCGAGGCTCTGGTCGAGCCGCTGCTTCTCACCTGCGCTGGGCTCATCAGCGTGACCCGATCCGACGTTCAGCGACGGATGTCCGAGATGCGCTCGGTGTACGGGAGGGAGTTCCTGGCGGCGGTGGTGGATTCCGCGGCGACGGCCATCCTGACCTCCTCCGAAGACGGGACCATCGAGACGGCCAATCCCGCCGTGGAGCGGCTGTTCGGATATCCTCCGGCTTCCCTCCTCGGGAAGAACCTCACCATGCTCATGCCACCACGTCAGGCGTCCGAGCACGCGGGGTACATCCACCGGTACATGGACGGAGGGCGTCCGCGCATCATCGGGATCGGGCGCGAGGTCCAGGGACGGCACGCAGACGGAGATGTCTTTCCCGTCCATCTGGCCGTGAGCGAGTTCGTCGTCGAGGGGAAACGTCACTTCGCGGGGATCATCACCGACTTGAGTCAGCAGAAGGAGACGGAGCGCCTTCTCATCCAGGCCCGTGACGAGGCGCAGCGGGCGGACCGTGCCAAGTCCGACTTCCTCGCCACGGTGAGTCACGAGATCCGCACGCCCATGAACGGGATCATGGGGATGGCGAGCCTCCTCATGGACACGGATCTCACCCCGGAGCAACTGGACCGCGTGTCCACCATCCAGGGTTCCACGCAGAGTCTCCTGGGGCTCATCAACGACCTGTTGGACTTCTCCAAGGTTTCGGCGGGTCAGATGGAGTTGGAGGCCGCCCCCTTCGATCCGGTCCGCGCGATCCAGGACGTGATGCGTCTCTACGCCGAGCGGGCCCGGTCCACGGGAGTGAGCCTGCGTATGTTCGTCGACGGGTGGTCGCCGGTGGCGGTGAGTGGCGACGTGACCCGCCTCAGCCAGATCCTGCTGAACCTCGTGAGCAACGGCCTCAAGTTCTCCGAAGGCGGCCGCGTGACGGTTCGGATTCGTGCGGATCCCCTCGAGGAGCGGGACGCCGCGCGCCTGCGGTTCGAGGTGTCGGACTCGGGGATCGGGATCCCCGCGGACCGACTCGAGTCCATTTTCGACCCCTTCACCCAGGCGGACTCGTCCACCACGCGTCGTTTCGGCGGAACCGGACTCGGACTCCCCATCTCCCGGAAGATCGCCGAGGCCATGGGCGGGACGCTTTCGGTCGAATCGGTGGAGGGCGAGGGCTCCACGTTCACCTTCGCGGTGGAGCTTCCCCTGGCCGCCGCGACGTCCGTCCACGGCGACGTGCTCCTGGTCTGCCCGAGTCCCGAGGACCGATCGGCCCTGTCCGGCCGGATCCTCGCCGTGGGGGGTAAGGCATTTCCGGTCGCGGGTACCGCCGCCGCGGGTGAGTTGCTGGAGGGCGGTTCATTCTTCAATACCGTGCTGGTGAGTCCCGACTTGGCGTCGGAGTGGGATGTCGGGGGCCTCGCGGCCCGCTACCGCCATACCGCGTTCGTGGCGTTGGAATCGGGGCCGGCCCGAGTGCGGGAATGGGCGGATCGGGGGTGGACCGGGGCGTTCCCGTCGCCCCTGACCGACGGCGACCTGCTTCGCGCCGTGACCCTGGGGAGGGACCGCCTGACCCGGACCGATCCCATCGCGAACGAGAGCGGGAAGTCCGCCGATCCGGTGAGCTTGAGGGTCCTGGTGGTGGAGGACAACACCGTCAACCAGAGGGTCGTGGACGGATTTCTGGAGCACATGGGACACCGGCGCCAGGTGGTCTCCAACGGCGTCGAGGCCCTGGACGCGCTGGCCCAGTCCGACTTCGACGTGATCCTGATGGACGTCCGCATGCCCGAGATGGACGGGATCGAGGCTACCCGCAGGATCAGGGAGAAGGATGGGGGAGGTCCCCGCATCATCTTCATGACCGCGGACGCCCTACCGAGCACGATCGCTACGTGCCGCGCGGTGGGGGGAGACGAGGTCCTGACCAAGCCGGTGGATCGAGGTGTCCTGGAGGCCGCGATGCGGCGGGCCGCCGACGGAAAGGCCGTTCGTGAAGCGGACGCCGCCGGCGATCGGCTCCTCGACCCCAAGGTGATCCGCAGGTCGTTCTCCCGGACCGCCGTGATCCGCGAGGTGCTCGAGGAGTTCCGGGGCGCGACGGGCGATCGCGCCCTCCGGATTCGGGAGGCCATCGACGGGAGGGACGCGGCCACGCTGAAAGCGGAGGCCCACGGCCTTCGCAGTGCGGCGGGAGTACTCGGGTCCACCAGGCTGAATACCGTGGCGACCGCGCTGGACCACCTCCCGCCCGAATCGGACTGGGACGAGTGGCGCAGGCTCGGCGAGGAACTTTCCCGGTCGCTCCGTGACATCGCACCGGCCATCACGGAGTTCCTGAACACACTGGAGTCGTAACGGGCGCGTCAGCGCGCGGCGGCCACCTCCGTCACCACTCCGTACAGGTACTCGACGAACCGTCCCACGCCCTCGATGGAGACGCGTTCGTCGTTTCCGTGGGCCAGGGAACCTTCGTCTCCGCGTACCACCCCCAGCCCGTAGGTCAGGACGCCGGCGGCGCGGAGTTGGGCTGAATCCGTGGCGCCGGTCAACATCGTGGGGACGGTGAGGCCGCCGGGGAACACCTCCGCCTGTGCCGTCTCGAGCGCCCGGAAGAGCTCCGAGTCCATGGGCATGGGCGGATTCACCGGCCTCCGGCGCCCGGGAGGAACGATTTCCACGGCGGGATCGTCGATGAGTGCCGCCATGGCCTGCATCAACTCCGTGATGTCCTCATCGGGGAGGGCGCGGATGTCCAGGCGTGCCGAGGCCTCTCCCGGAATCACGTTGGAACGGAATCCACCCTCGATGATGTTCGGGGAGATGGAGGTGCGGATCGTGGAATTGGCCGTGATGTCCACGTGGCGAAGCCTCTCCTGGACTTCCTCCGTGCGCTCGGGGTTCTCCAGGTTCCGGTAGAGGTCGGCCAGCTCCGGGTCCACCACGTCCGCCATGCGGCTGAAATATTCGCGCGTGGTGGCGTTGAGTCGCATGGGCGGTTGCCACTCGCCGAACTTCGCCACCGCCGCCGCCAGGTGCACCACGGGGTTGTCGGGTCGCGGCCGGGAGCCGTGGCCGGACGTTCCGCGTGCGATGAGGGTCATCCCGCTCCCCACTTTCTCGGTGGTCGCGACGCTGACCACCATGCGCCCGTTCACCTCGCTCATCCCGCCTCCCTCGTTCAGAGCGAACTCGGCGTCGATCTCGTCGAAGTGCTCGGCGATCATGTACTCGACGCCCACCTGGGGATTCCCCTCCTCGCCGGCGTTGGCCATGAAGATCACGTCCCGGTCGAGTTCGATCCCCGAGCGGTGGAGCATGAGGAAGACCTGGAGCGCCACCGAGGTCATCCCTTTGTCGTCCTGTGCTCCACGCCCCCACACGTATCCATCCTTCACCACGGCCTCGAAGGCATCAACGGACCACTTGTCGTCCTCGACCCCCACCACGTCGATGTGTCCCATGAGAAGGATGGGCCGCTTGGAGCCGTTCCCCTTCAGGCGGGCCACCAGGTTGCCGCGTCCCGGGGCTCCTTCGTAGATGCGTGACTCGATCCCCTCGCGCGCGAGGATGTCGCGGATGTACTCCGCCGCCGCGGTCTCGTTGCCCGGAGGTGAGCTGGTGTTCACCCGGATCATCCCCCTCAGGATCTCCACCGCCTCGTCGCGCGCGGAATCGAAATCGGGGTCCTGAGCGGAGAGGGGAGGATGGAAAAGGACGGAAGCGACCAGGATCGCGGCGAAACGGAGTTCCAGGGAGCGTGACATGATTCCCGAGGGGTGCGGGGGTCGATGGCGTGGTGGACGGCGGATCGTAGGGACCCCGGGTCGCGGGCGCCAGGGAACGGGTGGGAACGGGATGGTGTGCGGGCGACTCGGTGTCTACTCTCATGGCACGTCACGACGCATCCTACACGGAGTCGACCCATGTTCCGATCCAAGATCCCCGGCATCCTGGCCGCGCTCACCCTGGTCACCGCGGCTTGCGGGAGCGGAGATGTCTCCGACGACATGGAGGCGGCCGCGCGTTCGATCCACGAACGCGTCATCACCATCGACACCCACGATGACATCCCCTTCGATTTCGCCACCGCCGAAGTCGATCCCCTCGACGCCGACCGGCAGGTCACCATCGAGAAGATGGAGGCCGGAGGACTCGACGTGGGATTCTTCGTGGTCTACGTGGGCCAGGGCGAGCGCACTCCCGCCGGGTACGAGAAGGCGGAGGCCGACGCGCTCACGAAGTTCGACGCCATCCATCGGATGACCGATGAGATGTATCCGGATCGCATCGGCTTGGCGTACACCGCGGACGACGTGGAGCGCATCCACGGAGAAGGGAGGCGGGTCGCCGCCATCGGGATCGAGAACGGCTTCGTCATCGGGAAGGACCTGACCCTTCTGGCCCGCTACCACGAACTCGGCGCCCGCTACGTCACGCTCGCCCACGGAGGGCACAACGACATCGCGGATTCGGCCACGCCTCGAGAGGCTCTGGGGGACGGGCCCGCGGAGCACGGTGGGCTGAGCCCCTTCGGGGAGGAGGTCGTCGCCGAGATGAACCGCCTGGGGATCATGGTGGACGTGTCGCACATTTCCAAGGATGCCGCGCTCCACGCCATGAGGGTCTCCCGGGCGCCCGTCATCGCCTCCCACTCCGGTGCGCGGGCGGTGGCGGACCACCCCCGCAACATGGACGACGAGACCCTGCTCGCCCTGAAGGAAAACGGAGGGGTCGTGCAGGCGGTGGCGCTGGGAGGGTACGTGAAGGTCCGTCCGGAGTTCGATTCCGCGCGCACGGCCCTCTGGGATTCCATGGGGATTCGGGGCTTCCGGGACATGCAGGGTCTGGACGACGGTCGGAGAGCGGAGTTGGACGCCGCCATGGAGGAACTGAACACCCGGTGGCCTCCGGCTTCGGTGTCGGACTTCGTGGACCACATCGACCACGCGGTGGGGCTCATCGGAATCGACCATGTGGGGATCAGCTCCGACTTCGACGGCGGTGGTGGGATCGTGGGGTGGGACGATGCCTCCGAGACGTTCAACGTGACGCTGGAGTTGGTGCGGCGCGGATATTCGGAAGAGGAAGTCCGCCGACTCTGGGGGGGGAACGTCCTCCGGGTGTGGAGGGAGGTGGAGCGGGTGGCGCGGGAGACTGCACCGGGGTCGTGACGGGCAGCGACCGGGAGCACGGTCAGCCCTCGTCGTCGGGAAGTTCCGCGGGTAGGGACAACTCGCCCCGCGAGATGAGGAGGCGCACGGCCTCGGCCACGGTGTCGAAATCATGGATGTCGGCGGGGACAAAGCTCCGTGCGTCCAGCGCCTCCAGGATGGGACTCGCCATGGGGTCCGTGGTCGCGAGCGAGAGGAAGGCGGTGCGGATCCTCAGGAGGAGGTCCTCTCCCAGCCCCCCGCGCGCGCCCCAGATCACGTTGGGATAGGGAGGAGACGTCCACAGGACGCGGATGGCCACCGAGTCCACCTGACCGGCACCGATCCACTCGGCCAGGTTGAAGGTGTGTACCGCGGCGACGTCCGCTCGCCCCTCCAGGACCGCGTCCAGCGCCTCACGCTGGCCGCCGAAGAAGGTCGTGTTCGCGAAGAGGGTGTCCGGGTCGACTCCTTCGCGTCGCAGGAAGTACAGCGGCATCACGTGCCCCGAGGTCGAGAGCGGGCGGGTGAGCGCGAGGCGCATCCCCCGGAGATCTCCGAGGCCGGACGCATCGACACCGCCCGCGGCCACCAGTGCGGTGCGGAAGCCGCTGTCCACGTCACGCATGACGAGGGGTCGCAGGTCGGCGCGTATCTGGGCCAGGGCGAAGGCCGCGCCGCCGAGACGGACCAGATCCACCTCTCCACGCCGGGCCAGCTCCACCAACTCCTCGTAGTCGGACCGGACGATCACCTGGATATCCCTCCCGAGACGCTGGCGAAAATACGGGCCCAGAACGAGGGCGCCTTCGGGCTGGGCGGCGTTTCCCAGGAGGCCGAGGCGCAGGACCGGCACGTCGGCGTCCTGTTCGGGAGGACGGTCCGGCGAGCACGCCCATCCCGACCCGGCACACCACCAGAGTGTGACGAACGAGAACGTCCTGAACCGAGGGGACATGAAGATCGGAGGGGTCCGGGGGGGAGTGTCGCGCGGGGGGATGATGACCCATCATGGTAAAGAGGGTGGGGGCGTTCGTGCCAGGTCCATGGTTCAAGGCGAGGGGGAGGAGTTGTCCGGAAGTCATCCCGACGTGGTGCTTCTGCACGGGTTCACGGGATCCGCGATGGCGTGGCCTCTGATGATCCGGAGGGGGTTGGCCGCGGGGCTGCGAGGGGTGCGCGCGCTCGATCTTCCCGGCCATGGCGAGCGGAGACACGGCGCCGCGCCGAGGAGCTTCGAGTGGGACGCCTCCGTGGCGGACCTGGCCGAGCAGTTGGGGCCCGACCCGGTCGACCTGGTGGGATATTCCTTCGGGGGGCGCATGGCGCTGGCCCTGGCGCTGGGTTACCCCGGGAAGGTGCGGCGCCTGGTGCTCGAGTCGGCCTCTCCGGGGCTGGCAACCGATCAGGAGCGCCTCCGACGCCGTGCGTCCGACGAGGAGTTGGCTGGGCTCCTGGAGTCGGAGGGGCTCTCGCCATTCCTCCACCGGTGGGAACACGCTCCGCTCTTCGCCTCGCAGGGATCCCTCCCGCGGGAAGTACGGGAGGCGGTGCGTGCCCAACGCTCGGCCAACGAACCGGCGGCTCTGGCCGCCGCGCTCCGAGGGCTCGGCACCGGAGCCCAGCCCTCGCTCTGGAACGCCTTGCCCTCATTGGCCCAGCCCACGCTCCTGGTCAGCGGGGAGCTCGACACGAAGTTCGTCGCCATCGCCCGGTCCATGTCCGCGTCGATTCCCGATGCGCGGATGGCCCTCGTGCCCGTGGCCGGCCACCGCGTGCATCTGGAGGCTCCCGAGGCGTGGCTTCAGGTGGTGTCCGGCTTTCTCTCGAGCGAATAACCCGCCAGGCCGCGGCGCACGGCGTCGAATTCCCGGCGCAGGTGCTCCACCGTCCGGTCTACTTCGGCGAGGTCGCCGCTGGAGGCCGCGGCCACGAGAGCCTGTCCGACTTCGTCGAGGCTCGACGCGCCGAGGCTCGACGCGCCGGCCCGGATCTGACCCGCCGCCGTGGCGATCGACGGGGTATCCTCCTCGAGCCTGGCCCCTTCGATCCGCGCGATGAGGGACTCCACGGAACCGACCACCTGCTTCGCGATGCGCGCGACGGACTCGTCGCCCACGACGCGGCGCATGGCATCGAGGTTCTTCCGCATCTCATCTCCGAGCTCGGGTCGGCTCGGCGCCTCACCCGATTCACCCGGGAGTGCTTCCTCGATCGCCCGCGCCAGCTCGTCGGGTCTCAGGGGCTTCCCCACCAGGCCGTCCATTCCCGCGTCGAGGGCGGCCTGCCGGTCCTCAGGCAACACCGATGCCGTGAGGGCCAGGACCGGGACCCGCGGGGCGTGCCGGGCCAGTTCCCCCGAGCGGATGGCTCGGGTGGCGTCGTACCCGTCCATCACGGGCATGTGGCAATCCATGAGCACCAGATCGGGACGATGGCGCGAGACCGCCTGGACGGCTTCACTGCCGTCGTGGGCCAGGATCACTTCGTAGCCGGACTTCTCCAGGAGTCTCTGCGCGAGCACACGGTTCGTCGCGTTGTCGTCGGCCACCAGGATCCGGCCCCGCGCACCCCTCCCGGGTGTCGCGTGGACCGAGGGCTCGACGCCTTCCGTGGGCGGGACGGGTGGCGCCGGGCGGTGCGACACCGGAACGGCGGCGTCCGGGGCCGGCGCGAACGTGAGGTCGAACCAGAATCGACTTCCGACGCCTTCCTCGCTCTCCACCCGAAGCGTCCCGCCCATCAGGTCGACCAGCTTCCGGGAGATGGCGAGGCCGAGGCCGGTCCCGCCGTGGCGGCGCGTGCTGGACGAATCCACCTGCGCGAACGATTCGAAGATCCTCTCGTGGGCTTCGGCCGGGATCCCGGTGCCGGTATCGGCCACCGCGAAGTGAACCGTGATCGAGGTGCCGGAGCGCGAGACCGCTCGCGCCTGGATCTCCACGCTCCCCCGGTCCGTGAACTTCACGGCGTTGCCCGCCAGGTTCACCAGCACCTGACGCAGCCGCCCCGGATCGCCCATGAGCCGCACCGGAAGGTCGAGTCCCATGGACTGCACGACCTGGAGCCCCTTTTGCCGGGCCAACGGGAGGATGAGATCTGCGATCCCCTGGATGCACTCCGCCAGATCGAAGGGTACCTCCTCCAGTTCCATCTCGCCGGCCTCGACCTTGGAGAAGTCCAGGATCTCGTTGATCACGCGCAGAAGGGCCTCCGCGGAACTCTGGACCATCCTCGCGTACTGGGCCTGCTCCGTCGTCAACGGGGTATCGAGGAGGAGGCTCGTCATCCCGATCACGCCGTTCATGGGAGTCCGGATCTCGTGGCTCATCCGGGCCAGGAACGAACTCTTGGCCAGGCTCGCGTCCTCCGCGGCGTTCTTGGCCGCCTCGAGTTCCTGCGTGCGGTCACGCACCTGTTGGTCCAGGTCGGCCAGGATCCTCTGCATGTCCAGGTGGGTCCGGTCTCGCTGGGCCACCGCGTCCACGAGTTGGTCGTACGACTCGTGGAGTCGGTGCGCCATGACGCTGAAATCGCGGTCGAGCTGGACGATCTCCGCGGGCACTCCGGCGAGCCGGTCCAGGGAGGGGGCCTGTGCCTGTCGGGATGGACCCTCGAAGCTCCTCACCGATCCGGCCAGGGCCTCGATGGGCACCGAGATGGTTCGACTGAACAACTGGGCCAGGAGGAGCGCCAACGCGGCGGCGCCGAAGATCCCCATGACGGCGGTCACGAAGTCGTCGCCCAGATCCTCCACCACGGCCGCCTGCGACCGGCTCAGGAAGACGCGCCAGCCCGTGGAGGGAGTGGTGGCGGTGCCGAGGAGCAGGGGGCCGTCACCGTCCGGACCGTCGCGTGGATGGAACACGGTGGCGCCGCGGAGGGCGGCCTGGACGAGCTCGTTGTCCGCGACGTTCTCCAGTACCGACACCCCGGTGCCGGGGCTCGCGTACAGCACCCGGTTGAGTTCGTCGACGATGACCGCGCGCGCCTCGGACCGGGTGGCGTAGACCTGGCTGAACCGGGCGAAGCGGGACAGGTCCAAGGACCCTTCCACCACGCCCACGGGCCGGCCCACCCCGTCCAGGATCGGTGCCGACACCGCCACGATGGGATCGTTCCCGAATCCGCGGCCGAGGAATACGGGGGAGATATGGGGCCCGCCTCCCGCCATGGGCTCCCGGAAATAGGTCCGGTCCGCCACCGAGACGTTGAGGACCGACGCCTCCGTCGAAGTGGAGTCCCACGTCATCGAGGCCGCCACGATGCGTCCCTCGGATTCCGCCACCAGCATCGTGAGGAACGCGTCGAACACGCCGTGCGTGCGCACGAGGATCCTGGTGAGGTCGGGTGACGTCGCCGGTTCCGCCGGCCCGAGGTTGGCGGCGACCGCCGCGACGGCGTCCCGGTGTTTGCGCACGTACTCGTCGATGTCCCGCGCGATGGTCCGGGCGGCCTCCTGGAGAGTGAGCTGGGCGGACGCCCTGGCCGCGGCACCGGCGTCCCGCTGATGCTGGAGGGCGATACCCAGAGCGGGAAGGATGGCGACGAACACGAACCCGTGTACGAGGTGGACCCGCACGGGGTGTCGCGGAGCGGAAGGCCGGAACGTGGGGATGCGCTTCGCGACGGTACGGAGCGCTCCTTCGGCGAGGAGGACGTTTCCCAGACCTCCGATGGCCAGCGCCGCCACGGGAACCGCCTCGGCGGGAAGACTCGAGGGGGAGGCCACCGTGAGGAGGAGGGCGGAGAGGGGAATCCCGGCCACGGCCCAGAAGAGGAGGTCCGCCAGGAGGGCCGCGGTATGGCGCGGGGCCAGCCACCCGACCAGGAACGCCTCCCCGACCGCCAGGATCTGGGCCAGGGGAAGCCCTCCGATCCAGGGGAGGAACCAGGTCGCCACCAGGGCCACCACCACTCCATGGAGAGGGCCGAAGAGGGTCGCCACCAGGATCCAGACCATCCCGCCGAAGACGATCCACCCGTTTCCCGCCATCTCTACGGGGAAATGACCGATTCCGGCCGCGATCACGGCGGCGATCAGGGTCAGCGTCCACGTGGAGCGCGAGCCGAGGGAGGGACGGGCCTTCGGGAGATCTGGGGGTGCGGACAGGTGCATGGAGTGGGTTACCGGACCACCGGTGGCGCGATTGGATCGTCGCAATGAGTCTCGACATTCTAGGGTGATATCCCAAGCGGTGGGAGGGGTGGCGTTTCTACGTTGATGGAGCTTTTTTCCAACGCCATGTCCAACCTTCCTACGGAAGCCTTCCGCGCACCGGTGTCCGACAAGGATCGGACGCTCATCCTCGTGGGGATCCTCCTGGCCCTCTTCCTGGCCGCGCTGGACCAGACCATCGTGTCCACGGCGCTCCCCAGGATCGTGGAGGACCTGGAGGGCGTGAGCCGATACGCGTGGGTCGCGACCTCGTATCTCCTGGCCTCCACCGTCCTGGTCCCCATCTACGGGAAGCTGGCCGACACCTATCCCCGGAAGTTCATCGAGCTGGGCGCGGTGACGGTATTCCTCACGGGCTCCGTGCTCTGCGGCCTCGCCGGAGAGTTCGGCACCCTCCCGGTCCTGGGGGACGGGATGATGCAGCTCGTGGTGTTCCGCGGGATCCAGGGCGCGGGAGGAGCCGGCCTCATCGCCATGACGTTCATCGTCATCGCGGACCTCTTCACCCCCGCCGAGCGGGGACGGTATCAGGGGCTGGTGGGTGCGGTCTGGGGCATCGCGTCCGTGCTCGGCCCCGTGGTCGGCGGGCTCCTCACCGACCACGGTGGCGCTCTGGTGCCCGGAGTCGAGGGATGGCGGTGGGTCTTCTACGTGAACGTTCCCGTGGGAGCGTTGGCCGTGTGGTTCCTCGTGCGGCGGATGCCGCGTCTCGACCCCGGGGGCGAGCGGGTGCGTCCCGACGTGCGCTCCGCCCTCTACATGGTGGGAGGGCTGACTCCCCTCGTTCTCGCGCTCCAGCTCGACCGGCGCCGCTTTCCGTGGCTTCCCGGAATGCATCCCGGCTCGACTTCTCCCCCGTGGGCCTCCTGGGTGACGATGGGATCGGTGCTTCTGGGCGGGACGCTGCTGGCCGCTTTCGTGGTACGGTCGCGCCGGGTCGCGAGCCCCATCGTGGACCTCGGCCTCTTCCGGAATCGAGTCTTCCGCCGGGCGAATGCGTCCGCCTTCTTCTTCGGGGCGGCCTTCATGTCCTTGGTGATCTTCCTCCCGCTGTTCCTGGTGAACGTGGTGGACGTCTCCGCCACCCGCGCAGGGATGGCGCTGATCCCCTTCTCCCTGGGGCTGGTATTCGGATCCACGGCGGCCGGCCACTCGGTGTCACGCTTCGGACGGTTGCGCGATCACATCCTCGCCGGGGGAGTCCTCCTCCTCGGGGCCATGGTCTTTCTGGCGCGGATGGATGCGGACGTCTCGTATTGGACCGTCACGGCCTACATGCTCATGGCGGGGCTGGGGATGGGGCCTTCGCTTCCCCTCTTCACCCTCGCCATCCAGAACTCCGTGGACGTGCGGCGCATCGGGCAGGCCACCAGCGCGGCGCAGTTCTTCCGCCAGATCGGCGGGACCGTGGGGACGGCCTTCTTCGGAACCGTGCTGGCCACCACCCTGGGAACCGCCTTCGCCGCGTTGGGTCTCCCGCCCGGAATGGCGTCGACGGGCGACACCGGCGTGGAGCGATTGGTCTCCACCGGTGGGGTGGAGCTCCCCGCCCGGGTGCGGGGGCTGTACGCGGACCGGGCAGTCGAGTTGGAGCGGACCATGCGCGCGGGTGACGACTACCGGTTCGACTCCCTGGTGATCACCTGGCACCTCCCCGCGGAGGTGGTCGAAACCCTTCGTGGCCCGGCGCCGGGCGCCGGTGCGTCTCTGCTCGGAGACGAGGGCCGGATCCGCGCGGGGTCGGCCGCCGTCACCCGCCTGGGCGAGGAGGAGGCGTCGCGAATCCGGGGGGAAGTGGCGGGGGCGTTCGCGCGGGCCACCCATCGGGTCTATGCCGTCGGGATCTGGGTGATGGTGGCGGCACTGCTCCTGGCGCTGCGCATCCCGGAGGTGCCTCTGCGACGGACCCACGACCACCCGGCCCCGGGTGCTCCGGACTGATCCGTCCGCGGGCGGGGTTCGCCACTCCCCCGTACGACGCGTTACATTTCCGGCTTACCTACGAAAGTGCTCCTGACGAGGAGGGGCGGTGGGCAACATCATCAAGCAACTCCTGAAGATCCTGGTCGTGGTGGGTGCCGTCGTGGTGGCCGTCCCGAAGACGCGGGCCCGGCTCCTCGACGAGCTCAGACCGCATTGGAACCAGGTACTCGTCCGGACCGTGCCGTCCAAGCTCAAGGCCATGGGAGACCAGTTGGACGTGCGGATCGGGCGCGGCGAAGGACTTCCGCAGGCGTGGGAGCCGTGGCTCCGGCGTGACTTCACGGGCGTTCCCGAGGACCCCTGGGGCAACATCTGGTACATCGACGTCACCCGCTCTTCGTATACCGTGGGCTCCATGGGGCCGGACGGAGTGAAGGGAACGGAAGACGACATCCGGGAATCCCGCAGGGCGAACCTGACTCGTCGCTGATCGGTCGCGTCTCCCGCCGGGGGGCGAGCACCTTCCGGGTCGGGTCTTGCCAGATCCGCCGTTCTTCTGCCCATTGCCTACCAGAAGAATCGACCCAGAACGCCCTTCCGGGGGATCCACCATGTTCCGTGCCAAGCCCCACCTCCGATGCATCCTCCTCGCCTTCCTCGTCACCCTGGTCCCGGCGGCACTGGCCGCCCAGTCCACGGGCGGCGCCGCCCTTCTCGACGACGTCCTGAGCGGCCTCGAGTTCCGTGAACTCGGTCCGGCCATCATGGGCGGCCGGGTCGCCGACATCGATGCGGTGGAGACCAACCCGTCGGTGATCTACGTGGGGCTGGCCACGGGAGGGGTGTGGCGGACCGACAACCATGGCATGACCTGGCGGCCTCTCTTCGACGAGCAGCCGTGCTCTTCCGTCGGAGACGTCACGGTGTTCCAGTCCAACCCCAACGTGGTCTGGGTGGGCACCGGGGAGCCTCAGAACCGCCAGAGCTCTCCCTACGGTTGCGGCGTCTTCCGCACCACCGACGGCGGACGCACCTGGCAGGATCTGGGCCTGACCGAGACCCGTCATGTCTCTCGTATCCAGGTGGACCCCCGGGACCCCGACGTGGCGTACGTGGCGGCGGTTGGACACCTCTGGGGTCCCAACTCCGAGCGTGGCGTCTACCGCACGCGCGACGGCGGCCGGACGTGGGAGAGGGTGCTGTTCGTCAACGAATCCACCGGGGCCATCGACCTGATCATGGATCCGGCGGATCCCAACACCCTCTTCGCGGCCATGTACCAACGTCAGAGAACGGTATTCGGCTTCGCGGCGGGTGGAGGGGGGAGCGGCGTGTACCGGACCACCGACGGCGGCGATAGCTGGACCGAGTTGACCGACGGGCTCCCCGAGGGCGACAAGGGTCGCATCGGGCTCGACGTGTACCGCCGGGATGGGAACCTGGTGTATGCGCTGGTTGAAGCCACGGGATCCGGGAGCGGGCTGTACCGCTCGCGGGACCGCGGCGAGAGCTGGGAGAAGGTGAGTTCGCGCAACCCCCGCCCCATGTACTTCAGCCAGGTCCGCATCGACCCCAACAACCCCGATCGCATCTACGTGGGTGGGGTGCAGCTCTCCATCTCCGACGACGCGGGGAAGACGTGGTGGGAGGGGGACGCCGCCGAGGGCGTGCACGTGGATCACCACGCTCTCTGGGTCGATCCCTCCAACTCGTTGCACGTTCTCCTGGGGAGTGACGGGGGCGTCTCGTCCACCCTCGACGGGGGGCGGAAGTGGCGGATGCACAACAACTTCGCCATCGGTCAGTTCTACGAGATCGGCGTGGACATGAGCGATCCGTATCGGGTGTGCGGAGGGCTCCAGGACAACTCGTCGTGGTGCGCTCCCAACCACACGCTCACGCAGTACGGGGTGATGAACCGTGACTGGGTGGACGTGTGGGGCGGCGATGGCTTCTTCAACCAGTTCGATCTCGAGGATCCGAACATCCTGTACACCGAGTCCCAGGGCGGGAACTCGGGCAGGGTCAACCTCGCCACGGGTGAGGTCCAGAACATCCGCCCGGCGGCCCGGCCCACCGCGGAGGACGAGGATCGTGACTACCGCTTCAACTGGAACGCTCCCATCGCGGTTTCAAGCCATGCGCCGGGCACCGTGTACGTGGGAGGGAACCACGTCATGCGGTCGAGGGACCGGGGGCGGACGTGGGAAGAGGCCAGCCCCGACCTGACGCGCCGGATCGACCGGGACACGCTCTCCATCATGGGGGCGCCGGTCACCGACGAGACGCTTTCGCGGAACGACGGCACGTCGAGCTACGGCAACATCACGGTCATCGAAGAGTCCCCTCTGGACGAGAACCTGATCTGGGTGGGGACGGACGACGGCAATCTCCAGGTCACCACGGACGGGGGGGCCACCTGGAACAACGTGGTGGGACGGATCAACCGCCTCCCGCAACGCTCGTACGTGAGCCGGATCGAGGCGTCGGCCCACGAGGCCGGCCGCGTGTACGTCGCCTTCGATCGCCACTACGACGACGACTACGCGCCCTACGTCTTCCTGAGCGAGGACTTCGGACAGTCCTGGCGGAGCATCGCGGCGGGGCTCCCCGACTGGTCGGTGAACGTGATCCGGGAGCACCCGGAGGCGGAGAACCTTCTCTTCCTGGGGAACGAGGTGGGCGTGTTCGTATCCGTGGACCGGGGCCGGTCCTGGAGCCGCATGGGGAACCTCCCCACCGTCCCCGTGGACGACGCCGTGATCCACCCGCGCGACAACGACCTGGTGTTGGGCACCCACGGGCGGAGCATCTGGATTCTCGACGACCTGGGTCCGCTGGTGCAGATCGCCAACGGGGCCGCTCTGGCCCAGGGAGCCCACTTCTTTCCCATTCCCGACGCCACGGAGTGGTTCCGTCCGGGCGGCTGGCCGTTCTGGGGCGACGAGTTCTCCGCCGCCGGCCCGCCGGACGGTGCCGTGATCCGGTACAGGGTCGGCCCCGACGGGGCCGGAGGGACTCCGGACGCGGGCGCCAGGGCCAGGCTCGTCGTCACCACGGCCATGGGAGAGACGGTCCGCGAGCTCGAAGGGCCCGCGGAACCGGGGTTCCACCAGGTCGTGTGGGACATGCGTGAGACACCGCCCTTCGAGCCCGAGCCCGGAGAGGGGGGTGGGTTCTTCGGTGCTCCCCAGGGCGCGCTCGTACTGCCGGGGACCTATCTCGTGCGGCTGGAAGTCGGGAGTCACGTGGTGGAGGAAGAGGTGTCCGTTCGCATGGACCCGAGGGTGGAGGTGGACATGGCCGGACTCCGCGCGCGTCACGCGGCGGCGCGGAGCGCGGCGACGCTTTCCGGTACCGTTCGGGCCGCCCAGAACGCCATCCGGCGGATGTCCGACCAGCTGCGCGAGGCGGCGGCGCTCATGAAGGAGGCCGAGGCCGACGAGGCGCTTCGGGAGCGGGCGGAGTCGCTGGCGGAAGAGTTGGATTCCCTGAGGGCCGAGGTGCAACGGGCCAACCTGGGAAGGGCCGCCCGCGGCATCGAAGGAAACGCGGGACCTCCCACCGCCGACGAACTGTGGGCGATCGACCGGGCCTGGGAGGAGGTGCCACCCCTGGTGGAGCGCGTGAACGAGTTCATCTCCGTGCGCGTGCCGGCCCTGTATCAGGCCATGGACGCGGCGGGCGTGCGTCCTGATCCGGGTGAGCTGGTCGAAGTCCCCCGGAGACGGGGAGGCTGACGCGGGCGAGCCGGGAGGAGAGAAGAAGAACGGACGGATCGGCGGCGGGAACCTGACGGCTCCGCCACGGATATCGTTACAGTCGCAGGATCGTGGATCGACACCGAGAGGACCTGTATGCATATCCGACGGAAGAAGCCCTGGGACGACGTCACCGCCGCGGAGGTGACCCCGTACGAGACGTACCTCGACCGCCGCCGCTTCATCCAGGGCGCGGCCGGTGCCGCGGCCGCGGTGGCCCTGGTGCCCGATTCGGTGGCGGGGGCGTTGGCCGCCACCGGCATCGGCCAGGAGGAGGTCACTCCCTACGAGGACGTCACGAGCTACAACAATTTCTACGAGTTCGGCACGGACAAGTCGGATCCGGCGAAGAACGCCGGGAGCTTCACGCCGCGGCCGTGGACCGTGGAGGTCGCGGGTCACTGCGCCAAGCCCGGCACGTACGCCCTGGAGGATCTCGTCGTTCCCGGGGACGTGGAGGACCGCACCTACCGGCTCCGCTGCGTGGAAGCGTGGTCCATGGTGATCCCGTGGCAGGGGGTTCCCCTCGGCACCATCCTGCGGCGCATGGAGCCCACCGGAGACGCCAGGTTCGTGGCTTTCGAGACGGTCTTCCGCCCCGAGGAGATGCCGGGTCAGAGGCGGCCGATCCTCCCGTGGCCGTACGTGGAGGGGCTGCGCATGGACGAGGCCATGAACGATCTCACGCTCCTGGCCACCGGTCTCTACGGGAGGGATCTGCTGAACCAGAGCGGTGCCCCGTTACGCCTGGTCGTCCCGTGGAAGTACGGGTTCAAGAGCATCAAGTCCATCGTGAAGATCTCCTTCACCGCCGAGATGCCGGCGAACACGTGGAATGTCATGACACCCCACGAGTACGGGTTCTACGCCAACGTGAATCCGGAAGTGGACCATCCGCGCTGGAGCCAGGCCCGCGAGCGCCGGATCGGTGAGTTCCGGCGGCGCGAGACGCTCATGTTCAACGGGTACGGTGAACAGGTGGCCCACATGTACGCGGGTATGGACCTCACGCGGTACTACTGACCCGCCCACATCCATGGATCACCGTAGACGGGTCTTCGTCCTGAAGGCCGGGGTCTGGCTCGCGTGCCTGATTCCCCTGGGCCGAGTCACGCACCGCTTCTTCCTGGGGGACGGGCTGGGCGCGAATCCCATCGAAGAGTTGGAGCACTGGTCGGGGTTCACGGCGCTCTGGGTTCTCACGGCCGCGTTGGGCGTGACACCCCTGCGGCGCATCACCGGATGGAACGACCTCCAGAAGGTGCGACGCCTGGTGGGTCTGTTCGCCTTCTTCTACGCCTTCCTGCACATGGCGGCGTATCTGGCGCTGGACCAGTTCTTCGCATGGTCCTTCATCGTGGAGGACGTGGTGGAACGTCCCTTCATCACGGTGGGGACCGCCGCCTTCCTGATGCTCGTCCCCCTGGCCCTCACGTCGACCCGCGGGTGGATCCGCCGCCTGGGCAGGACGTGGGTCCGGCTCCATCGGTTGGTGTATGCCAGCGCCGTGCTGGGGGTGATCCACTTCTTCTGGAAGGAGCGCGCGGACACGCTGCGCCCCTGGTACGTCGCCCTGGCCGTGGGGATCCTTCTCGGCGTGCGGGCCTACTTCGCCCTCCGTGCCCGCTGGAGGGGAGCGCGGGCCTGACGCCGGCGCGCGCTCCCGACCTCTTCGAGCTCAGGCCCGCGGCCGGTCCGGCCGCAGGTACTGCTCGAACCACTTCAGGATCAGGGGCGACACCTCCATGAGGAGCTTCGGCTCCCGGGGACCATGGGGCGTTCGCGGCAACACGATCATCTCCGTGGGCACGTGCCGTCTCTGGAGCGCGCGGTAGAACTCCTGTCCCTGGGTGAACGGGACGCGGAGATCGTTCTCGCCGTGGATCACCTGGGTGGGCGTGGTCACGTTGGCGATGCGGTACATGGCGGAGTGCTTCTCGTACCGGTCGTAGTCCTCCCAGAACTCGGTGTCACCCATGTGGCCGACCAGGTATTCTCCGATGTCGGTGGTGGTGACCATGCTCACGAGGTTGGGGAGCCCGGCGCCCATGCTGGCGGCCCTGAAGCGGTCCGTGCGCGTCACGGCGAAGGACGTCATATACCCCCCATAGCTCCACCCCATGAGGAGGAGGGAGTCGGGGTGGGCCACGCCCCGGGCGATGACCTCGTCCACCCCGGCCATGAGGTCGTCCATGTCGCCGAAGCCCCAGTCCTCCACGTTGGCGAAGCGGAAGTCCTTTCCGTATCCCGTGCTCCCCCGGGGATTGGGTCTCAGGATCGCGTACCCCTCCTGGGCGAAATACTGCGTCATGTAGATGGAGGGGCTTCCGGTGAAGGCCTGCGAGAACACCCCCGCCGGCCCCCCGTGGACCTGGAGGATGAGGGGGTACGAGCGGCTCGCGTCGTAGCCCACCGGATACGTCAGGAGTCCCTCGATCTCGAATAGTCCGTCCTGGGACCGCCAGCTGAGGAGCTCCGTGGACCCCATGGTGGGCACGTCCACGCCCGCGTGCACATCCGAGATCCGCCGTGGCGTCCACGTGGAGACCCGTGATACGTGGACGTCGGGAGGCGTGTCGAGGTCCTGCCAGGTGAATGCCATCAGGTCCGCTCCGCCGGCGAAGGACACGGAGCCCAACACGCCGTCGCCCGAGGTGAGCCGCTCCAGAGGCCCGCCGTCCAGGGGGAGGGCGGTGAGGTGGCGGGTGGTTCCCACCGACTCCAGGAGGAGGATCCGCGTACCGTCCCGGCTCCATCCCACGATCCCCCCGCTCCGGTCGTGACTGTCGGCGAGCTTGCGTGGCTCGCCACCCGCGGCGGACACCACGTACACGTCGTCGAGCCCCACCCGGGCGATCTCTTCACCACTGGAGGTGAAGGCCACCCATCGCCCGTCCGGCGACCAGTGGGGGGAACCGTCGGTGCCGCCCAGCGTCACCAGCGCCGCCACCCTCCTGCTTCCGTCGGCGGGAACCACCGAGATGTCCGATCCGCGCGCGCCCTCGTCCAGTCGAGGATCGGCCTGGTGGCCGAAGACGATGCGGGTGCCGTCGGGCGACCAATCGAAGGAGGTCACGAAGAAGCTCCCCTCGGTGATCCGCACGGCCTCTCCGGGCTCGGCCCCCTCGGGATCGAAGGGGACGGCGTACACGTGCGAGTACTTGAAGTCGCGGTCCACGAAGATGGGATCGCGCTTCTCCTTCTTCCGCGCCTTCTCTTCTTCCGTCTCGGGGTCGCGCATGAGGTAGGCGATGCGGGCGCCGTCGGGTGACCACGCGAAGGAGCCCACCCCGGACTCCGCCGCGGTGGCGGGGCGCGCCTCCCCTCCGTCCACGGGGAGGACCCATACCTGGCTCTTCTCGCCCCGGGAGCTGGAGAACGCCAGCCACCGGCCATCGGGAGAGAAGGAAGGACTCGAAGCCGACACGTCGCCCCGGGTGAACTGCCGCACCCGGTCTCCGTCGGCCGTGGCGAGCCAGACGTGGCTCAGGTACTCGGACTGTTCCCCCTCCATGAGCGGCGTACGCACCACGAAGGCCACCAGCGATCCGTCGGGAGACGCCGCGGTCTCCTGGATCTGCAGGAATTCCATGCTCTTCGCGGGTGTCCACCCTTCCTGGGCGAGGAGCGATCCTCCGCTCAGGGAACTGGAGGCCACCAGGGCCATGCCGAAGAGGACGGAACGGTGCGACGCGGTGATCCGGGACATGGCTGGCTCTCCGGGAAGGGGTGGACCGGGAAGCTACGCGCGCTCCCGCGTCATGTCGAGGACGGCGGACGTCTCCGCTCTCAGCGTCCGCCGCGGCGCCCCCGGGCACCTCCCCAGAGGGGGAAATTCACCGACAGAGACAACACCTTGGGGCGGAGCACGTCGTCCACGAAGATCCAGCGGATCCCCAACTGCGTTCCGAACGGAAGCCCGGCGTTGGGAGGCGACCGCACGCCCGCCGTGACTCCGAAGCCGGCCCGGGTCTCCTTGACGCCGGACCCCGGCGTGGCGGTGGCGTCGTAGAGGGTGTTCCGCAGGGCCAACCCTCCCCCCAGGAAGAGGCCACCCGACCCCCGCCGCGCGGGAGAATACACGAGGTCGACGCTCCCCTGGTACTCCTTCAACCCATTGAGGAAGGTGACGTCCCCGCTGGGGACCAGGGCCAGCCACCCGCCCCGGATCACCGGCACCCGGATCTGACCCCCGAGGACCCCGCGCCGGCTGAAGTTGTCGTACCCGACCATCCCGCCGATCTCGATGGGAGCCCACGAAGGCGCCGCGCTCGGCCTCGGCCTGGGTCGCCGCTGGGCGTCGAGCGGGGCCGCCGCAGCCATGATGGTGAGGAGGACGGTCAAGCCGAGGGCGAGACGGGACGCAGGGAGGATCGGACGAGGCACGTGGGTCTCCGGAAGACGGGGGATGTCCATCACTTGAGGAAACGATCGAGAAGGAGGTGGAAGTGATGAGGCCCGACCTCGCGGCGGGGAGAGAAGCGGCCCCGGTCGTACAACCGGGAGCGCACCCCCTTCTGCACGGCCTCCACGACCTCCTCGTCTTCCATCTCCACCCGGTGCAGGTCGGCGCCGGCCCCCTGCGAGAGGAGGGAGGCGTCCCGTACGTACGAACGGAAGCTCACCCGAGTACGGGTCGGGGTGAGGGGGGTCACCACGTTCAGGGAGAGCCCCCACGGGTAGAAGTTCAACATCACGTTGGGGAACAGCCAGTAGTACCAGGCCGCCATGCGCGTCTCCTCGTCGGGGTGGCCGGCGGGGAGGTCGAACGCCGGCTCCCCCTCGGCCGCCACACCCATCTGGAGCGTCCCCCACTCCCACGTCAGCGTGCGGTAGTTCTCGTAGTCCAGCTTTCCGCCGAGGCTGGCGCCATGCACGTACGGGATGTGGAACTCCTCCAGGTAGTTGTCGCAGTACAGCGCCCAGTTCGCCTCGATGAGGAAGTCCTGGGAGCGGTTCGGGTCGAGGACGAAGCGTTCGGGGCGCATCCAGTCCACACGCTCGCGCACCGGCGCGATCCACTCTTCGAAACGGCAGAACGGATCGATGGACGAGAAGAACAGGGGTCCCCACTCGTGAAGCGCGAGGCGGGGGAGATCGTCCTCGGGAGAGGGGAAGTCGGCAACGCCATCGAACTCGGGCATGGACTTCATGCAACCGTCCAGGCCGAACCGGCGTCCGTGGTACCGGCAACGCAGCGTCTGCGTGTGGCCTTCTCCCTCCACCACCACGGTGCCGCGGTGCGTACAGACGTTGCTGAGGCAGTGGGCCTGGCCCGCCTCGTCACGGGTCAGAACCACCGGCTCGTCCAGACATCCCTCCAGCATGATCTGGGGGATCACGTGACCGGACGCCTTGAGGCGCGCCACGTCTCCGACGGGAATCCAACTCCGCGCGAAGATCCGCTCCCGGGCCAGGGCGTGGATCCCCTCGTCGAAATACACGCGCGAGGGGATGGTGCGGGCGCGGGCGATGTCGGGATCGACGGAGGGATCGTGGTGGGGCGCCTTCATGATCGTATTGAAACCTTCCGTGGGGTCGTGTCGTCCAATCCATCAGGAAGCTGACAACCGTGCCCCCCCCAGGGCAAGTGAGGAGGCGAGATGGGTGTATTGAAGCTGGCGTATCTGTTCGTGGCGTACTCCGCCGTCGGTGCCGGCGGGGAGTTCGTGGTGGATGCACTGACGGGTGGTCACGTCGCGAGCGGGCACGCCATGGCGGCGTATGAGCCCAGCGCCTTCGACGTGCCCATGCGGCACGTTCCGGGGGGTGCCTGTGACTTCGAGGCGACCCGGGAGGCCGTCGTGGGCGTGTCGGGTAGCGAGCTCCTCCGGATCGTGGCCGGGTCGGGCGGGCTGGACGTGGAGGGGGTGGAGGGACTCGGAGAGATCCGTGTGGTCGCGCGGGCATGCGCGACGCGGGAGGCCGATCTGGACCAACTCCAGGTGACGCTGGACTCCGGCTCCGGCGAGGTGCTTCTCTCGGCGCACTACCCCGACGTGGACGGTTGGCGGATCGGTAGCCGCGTCGCGTCGCTGGACCTGAAGGTGCAGGTGCCGCGCGGCATGGCCATGGACGTGGAGGACTCGTCCGGGTCCATGGAGATCGTGGGCTCCGGCGCCCTTCGCATCGACGACGGCTCGGGCTCCATCACCGTCCGCGACGCCCTCGGCGACGTGGACATCGACGACGGCTCGGGCAGTGTGGACGTCTTCGGGGTTCGCGGTGATCTGGTGTTGGAAGACGGCTCCGGCTCCCTGGAGATCCGCGACGTGACCGGCGCCGTGCGCATCGATGACGGATCCGGCGGCGTGGACGTGAGCGACATCGGAGGCGACCTCACGATCCGGGACGGTTCCGGATCGATCTCCGCCCGTCGCATCGAAGGGAATCTGATCGTGCCCGTCGACGGAAGCGGCTCGGTCACGTACACCGACGTAGCCGGCGCGGTGGACGTACCTTCGCGCGGCAGGAGAGGGAGATAGGGCGAAAACGCCTGAGCCGGATCATGGGAAAGCCCGGGGAGTATTCCTTCCCGGGCTTCTTCGTATCTCCAAGACCGGACACGCCGCACGTGTAC
The DNA here is from genome assembly GCA_029879725.1 of Gemmatimonadota bacterium. Classification (GTDB taxonomy): domain Bacteria; phylum Gemmatimonadota; class Gemmatimonadetes; order Longimicrobiales; family Gaopeijiaceae; genus JAOUPR01. The sequence continues at coordinate 22,963 of JAOUPR010000024.1, forward strand.
ATCTTCAACGTGACCCTCCACGTTCTGGCCGCCATGATCTGGCTGGGCGGAATGTTCTTCTTCGCCCTGGTGGGCGCGCCCACCCTCCGCAGCCTGGAAGACGACGCCCTGCGGGCCCGGCTCTTCCATGACCTGGGAACGGCGTTTCGCACCGTGGGGTGGGTCTGTATCGCCGTGCTCCTGGTGACCGGCGTGGGGAATCTCCACTTCCGCGGGATGTGGGGGATGGAGATCTGGTCGGACTCCCGCTTCTGGGGCTCCCCCATGGGACGGTCGTTCTTCTGGAAGCTCGTCACCGTGGGGGTGATGCTGGCGGTCCAGCTGGTGCACGACTTCAACGTCGGGCCCCGGGCCGGGCGGGCGAAGCCCGGAACCCCCGAGGCTTTGCGCCTCCGGAGGGCCGCAGCCTGGATGGGCCGCGTCAACGGCGTGGCGGGCCTGGTACTCCTCTACTTCGCGGTGCGGCTGGCTCGGGGAGGGTGAACCCGGCGGGTCGGAAGTTCCGACCCACCATTCTGGTCCGGCCCTTCCCTAGCGCCGTCTCCCCTTCACGAACACCTGGATCTCGTCGGGTCGCGGGTTGACGTACCGGATCCGGATGCGGCCGTCGTCGGTCTGGTCGACGATTCCGGGAATGGCGTTCTCCGTCACGTACCATCCGTCGGGGAGGATCACCGTGTTGCGAGGACGCCCGAAGCCGCGGTCCCAGACGAGTTCGTCGCCGGCGAGCACGTAGCGGCCGGGATCGGTATAGGTTTCCCAGATCCGCAGCCGGGTCGAGTGACCTTCGCGGATCGGATCGAACCAGATCACCACCACCTCCGCGTCGGGGCCACCCTCCGCACCGAGGTCGATGCCTCGTTCGGCGATGGCGTTCCCCTGGAGTTGCTCGACGGTGAGGCGTGTGCCCGTGTCGAGGTCGTAGGCCTCCGGATCGGACGCCGAACTCCCGGATCGCACCACGTTGAGGTACCGATCCATCCCCGGTCTCGACTCGGTGTAGTCGTGGAAGAGCCGGAAGGAGTGGGTCTCGGGCTGCTGGAGGAAGTACGTGATGTCCCGGTCCTGGAACGCGCGCTCCGGCGCGGTCCAGTTCACCCGGGCGGTCACGGGGACCGTGGCGGCGCCCCGTTCTTCCGGGAATCCGTCGTGACGCCCAGACGCCGCGGGCCACGAGCCTTCCGGCAGCGGCCGTCCCCGGACCACCAGGGGAACCGCCGCCGGGCCCGGGTTCGAGAAGCTGACCTTGATCCGGCCGTCGCTCTCCGTGGTCACCTGCACGGGATAGTTGGCTCCCACCAACTCGTACCCCCGCGGAAGCACCACGGAGTTCCGCAGGATCCCCAGGGAGCGGTCGAACACGATGTCGTCTCCGTCGAGATGGTAGCTGGCGTGATCGACGTAGGTCTTGTCGATGCGGATGCGCCCCTGACCCCCCTCGGGGACCGGCCGGGGGAGCTTCACCTGGATGTATCTCCCGTCCAACGCGGCCCGGGGGTGTCCGTGGGTCCGTGCGTAGGCTCCGTCCACGAGCTCCCACTCCAGCTCCTCTCCCGTATGGAGGGAGGTCACCCGGTGCACGACTTCTTCCGCACCCGTGCGGATGGTGTTGTAGTAGAAGGGCGCACCCGGGGTGGTCGCCGTCACGTCGTAGAAGATGCGGAAGGCGGCGCTGCCGGGCTCCTGGAGCTCGTAGCGCGTGTAGTCGTCGGCCTGGGTCTGAGGGGAGTTCTGCGCCCCGGCGGGAGCGGGGGCGGTCACCGCGAGAGTGAGGCCGAGGAGGCCGTGCGCGAATGTGCGGGCGCTCGTGGGACGGGGCATGTGTGCTCCTGGGTTACCGAGGCTTCGTGCTCGTGGGTGACGGCAGGAGAGTATTACGAAATCCGTCCGTCTGCCACCGCCTTCAGGACGTCGCTGGAGGTCACGATGCCCACCAACCTCCCGTCCGCCACCACCACGGCACGGTGGATCCGTCCTCGCGTCAGGAAATCGGCCAGGGCGTCGATGGAGGTGGAGGGGTGCACGGAGAAGGAGACGGCGGTCATGATCTCCTCCACCGTCACCGAGTCGAACTCGTCTTCCGCGAACTGCTCGAGGAGCGTCTCTCCGGACACGGGGGAGTCTTCCGGAAGGAAGAACCCGTACGGATCCGGTCCTTCCTGATCTTCGTCCTCGTCCGGGTCCCGGATGAGGTCGGTGGCGTCCGTGGGGAGGGTGGAGCTGGTCAGTCGCACGTCGCCGTTGGCGGCCGCGAAGCGCACCACGTCGCTCGCCGAGGCCACGCCCACCAGGCATCCGGCACCATCCACCACGGGGGCGCCGCTGATTTCCTCGTCGGCCAGGAGCCTCGTGAACTGGCGGACCGTCATCTCGGGTGAGGCCGTCACCACCGCCGTCTGCATGATGTCCTGGACGGTCATGGTCCCTCCTGTCCTGCGCCTCCTCTACATCCGCGTCAGCTGGGCTCCGGCGGATGGTAGAGGAGGAGAGGGATGTGGCTTCCGCGGAGCACCTTGTCGGCGGTACTCCCCAGGATGGCCCGGGTGAGGCCTTTGCGCGCGTGGGTGGCCATGGCGATGAGGTCACAGCCGCGGGCTTCGGCCTCGTTCAGGATGCCGTGGCCAGGCTGGGTATCCACCAATACCCCGATGTCCACCTGGAGATCTCTCTCCCTGAGCACCGCCGCTCGCTCCTCCAGGTACGATTCCGCGGCGCGCTTCGCGTCCTCCACCAGATCCATGTTCATCTGGACGGTATGGGGGAGGTAGGGGCTGGAGATGTCGATGGGGTAGGGGACGATCCGCAGCAGGTGATAGCGGGCTCCGTACAACTCGCCGAAGTCCACCGCGTGATCGAGCACCGTCTCCGCCAACGCCGACCCGTCGAGGGGTACCAGGATGGAGGAGAACTCGTGGGTGGGCATCTCTTCGATGGCGTCGTCGGAGACGTCTTCGGGTCGCACCACGAGGATGGGGTGGGAAGTCTGCCGCACGAACGCGTCGGTGACGCTTCCCAACCAGGCGCGGGTGAGTGCGCCTCTACCGTGGCTGGCCATGACCACCAGATCCGTGTCGTGGTCACGAGCCTCGCTCTCGAGCATCTCCGCGACACGGCCGGAGACGAGTGAGGACGTGACCACCACCTCCGTACGGGAGCGACAGCGGCTCGCCGCGTTGGCCAGGTATTGCGCCGACCACTCTTCCGCCGCGGTTTCCCACTCCGCGTAGGCGAAGGAGGGAATCGGTTCCTGCACGGTGACCAGATGGACCGACGCTCGGGTGTGCTGCGCGATCCCCAGGGCCACGGGGAGGGCCGCCTCGGAGAACCGCGATCCGTCGAGGGGAACCAGGATCTGCTTGTACATGGGGGCCTCCCGGTCTGACGTCGCGTGTGCGGGCGGAAGATCGTCCCGTCGCGCGGCGTGCTCAGCTTGCGCCCACCGCCTCCGACCGGAGCGGGGTGGACTTCGCCTGGGTGTCGGTGTGCACCATTCCTTCCACGAGCCGGTCCACCGTGTCCTCCGAGGTGTCGGATCCGAAGCTCGACGGTGGAGTGTGGTCGGGCTCGAAGGGTACACTCACGTATACCCTCGTACCGAGCCCAGGTCCCGACTCGATGGAAAGCGACCCCTGCACGTATCCGGCGCGCTCGTGCATCCCGAAGAGGCCGAGACACTCGGTGGTGTGCGCCAGCGTGTCCGCCAGATCGAACCCCACTCCGTCGTCCACGATCTCCACGTGCACATGGTCCGGATCGTCGTGTGAGAACGATACGTGGACCGATTCGCCGTCGGAGTGGAGAATGGCGTTGCTCAACGCTTCCTGGACGATCCGGAAGAGGGCGAGAGACGACTCCCGGGAAAGCTTGTCCGCGGGGAACTCGCCGTCGAACCGGACGGACAACGACCTCCCGTCCACCACCGAGCGCGCGTGGGCTTCCAGCGCCGCCCGGACTCCGAGCTCGTCCAGCTCCGGGGGCCGGAGCCGCCGTGCCACGCCGCGAATCTCCTCCAGGGCGTTCACCACTTCGGCGCGGATCACCTCCATGGCCGAGGTGTTGCCGTTGGCGAGCTGACGCTCGACCATGCGAAGGCGAACGAGCACACCGGCCAGCGTCTGGGCCGTTCCGGCGTACAGTTCGTGAGCGATGCGTTCCCGCTCCCGCTCTTCACTCTGGAGCACGCGGCGGGCCAGTTCCTGTTGACGAATCCGGTTCTCGGCGACCGTGTCGAGCATCGTGTTGAAGACCTGGATGAGTTGAGCGAGGGTGGCATCGGAGAACAGAGGGCGCTCGACCCGCGTTTCCACGCTTCCCCTCCCCACCTCCTGCGCGACCGCCACCAGCCGATCCAGCGGAGAGAGAGCCACACGCACGAGGAACGCATTCACCAGAAGGCTCGCCAGCACGGTGATCCCCGCAGCCAGCCCGATGGCGGAGTAGCCCATCGGGGTGGTGGGTCCCGTCTGCACGGACGCGAGGAAGAGCCCGACGGAAAGCGCCACCACCGCCAGCATCGCGTTGGCCAGGGTTACCTTCCAGAAGATGGGAAGCGCGGAGAGCACACGATGCAGACGGCCCCGCCATCTCTTCGCGGGGCCCGTGGAGCCGGGCGCGGATTCCTCGCCGAGCGACCGGATCCGTTGTTGTGCGAAGGTGGGGTCTGGTGTAGCCACGGCCTGGCCTGGAGTGTGCGAAACGTGTGGGCGGAGAGCGCGGCCGGAGGCCCAGAATACAATACCCCCTCGCGGTGCACGCTCTGTTGCATAAATTCTCGGGTGGCGGGGGCACTGCTGCTGTCGGGGTGTTCGCGTGCAGAATCGTGGGAAATGAGCCGTGGCCGGTGTGGGGATTTCCCCACCACGCCTTCCAGGAAGGAGCATCGAGGTCTTGCTGACCGCAGACGAATACAGGGTGATCTTCGAGGCGTCGCCGGATGGAATCGTCGTCGTGGACGACGAGGGCCTCATCCGTGACGTGAACCCTCAGATGGAGTCCATCTTCGGATGGGCCCGCGAGGAGTTGCTCGGAGAATCCGTGGAGATGCTCATTCCGACGGTGTTTCGAACGGCGCACTCCGAACACCGCCGGCGCTACCTGCGCAACCCGCACATGCGCCCCATGGGCGTCGGAATGGAGCTTCGCGCGCTTCGCAAGGACGGCCAGGAGATCCCCGTCGAGATCGCGCTGAGCCCCGGGCCGCCCGACGAGGATTGCTGCGTGATCTGCTCGGTTCGCGACGTTTCGGATCGAAAGCGTCTCCGGGACTTCTCCAGTGGTGCCCTCAATGCCATCGAGGAAGAGCGGCAGCGGATCGCGCGGGAACTCCACGACGACACGGCTCAGCGTCTGGCCACCCTCATGCTGCGCCTGCGCTTTCTGGTCCTGGAGGAAGATCCCGAAGTGAGGATCGAAAAGGCGGAAGCGTTCCGTGAGGAGATCCTCGACGCGGCGGAGGGAGTCAAGCGCATCGCGCGGGGACTGCGTCCGCCCGAACTGGAGGACGTGGGACTGCTTCTCGCGCTGACCGCCCACCTCCGCAGCGTCAGGGAGGCGTCCGGACTTCGCGTCAGCGAGGATTTCGGGAGCGTGGAGGGACTTCTCGATCTGGACGGCAAGCTCGCGGTCTACCGGGTGGTGCAGGAGGCCGTCTCCAACGTGGTGCGCCACTCGGGAGCCTCGGAGGCATCCGTGACCGTCACCGCGGAGGGTCCGACGGTGGTGGCCATCGTGACCGACAACGGACGCGGATTCACGCAGGCCATGGTGGACGGTGGGGGAGGTGGGTTGGGACTCGTCGGGATGCAGGAGCGCGCGCTCATGCTGGGCGGGCACGTCACCATCGATTCGGTCCCGGGGCAGGGGACTTCCGTCCGAGTGGAGCTGCCCACGAAGGCAGCGGAGGCGCAAAATGTCTGAAGGCACCAAGATTCTTCTAGTGGACGATCACACCATGTTCCGGGCCGGGATCCGCGCCCTGCTCGAAGCGGAAGGCCGCATGACCGTGGTCGGAGAAGCCTCCAGCGGAGACGAGGCCGTGGACAAGGTTCGCGAGCTGAAGCCCGACGTGGTGGTCATGGACCTGAGCATGCCGGATTCCAACGGTCTCGAAGCCACGCGGCGCATCGCGGCGCTGGAGTTGGACACGAAGGTGCTCGTCCTCACGGTGCATGCCGAGGAGGAGTACCTCGTTCCCGTGGTGGAAGCCGGCGCGAGCGGATATCTCACCAAGACCAGCGCGGACACGGACCTCATCGAGGCCATCAAGGTGGTGGCCCGCGGTCAGGTCTTCCTGCCTCCCAAGGCGACCACGCTCCTCCTCCAGCGCTACAAGGCCGCGGACCAGGCGGAGCAGGTGGGGCTCAACGACCTGAGCAGCCGTGAGCAGGAGGTCCTCGCGCTCACCGCGGAAGGGTTCAGCTCGAGGGAGATCGGGAAGAAGCTCTTCATCAGCCCCAAGACGGTGGACACCTATCGCTCCCGGATCATGGACAAGCTCGGGCTGAACCACCGCTCCGAGTTGGTGCGCTTCGCCCTCCGGGTGGGTCTACTCCGGGAGATGTAGGCCGGAGTAGCCGGTCTCCTCACGCGGCCGGCGACCTGCGCGGACCCCTCCTGACCGGGATCCCCTATCTGGGATCCACTTCCGCGTAGACGCCGTCTTCGCCCTGGTGGTCGAAGCTCATGACCTGGTACGGCTGTGGGTTCGGTCCCTCCATCCCAGGCGATCCCATGGGCATTCCCGGTACCGCGATTCCGGCGATGGTGGGACGTTCCGCCAGCATCCTCTTGATCACGTCGGCGGGGACGTGACCTTCCACCACGTACCCACCCACCAGCGCCGTGTGACACGACGAGAGGTGGACCGGCACACCCGCGTCCGTCTTCACCGTGGTCAGGTAGTCCATGTTGCGGGCTTCGACGGTGAAGCCGGCGGCCTCGAGGTGCTCCACCCATCCGGAGCAGCACCCGCACGACTCGGACTTGTACACCATCACGGTGGGGAGGTCGATGGGGGCGGCGGCAACGGCGATCACGGGTGCGGGATCGTTCATGGTCGTGGCAGCACCCTGAGCGGCCTCTTCCTTGTCGCAGCCCGACGCCATCAGCGTCACGGCGAGTAGGGTCATCGTCCAGCGCATTCCAGCCTCCTCGAGCAATTCCGCGGGTTCACCGGGCCATCGGTCCAATAATAAGCCCACGGCGCGGTGTGGCGCATGAAGACGTCTTCATGAATCTTTCCTGTGTGCTCGGATGCATCGGCCGTCGCATGGCCGTGACACCGTCGATACACTGCACCCAGGAGTCGGTTGGATGACGCAGGGGAGGGTCGATCGCAGGGAACACTGGGACATCGTGTATTCGTCGAAGCCGGAGGACGCGGTGAGTTGGTTCCAGTCGATCCCGGAGGTGTCGTTGGCCCTCGTCGCCCAGGTGGTCGATCCGGCATCGGCTCGCGTCATCGACGTGGGGGGCGGGACCTCCCGACTGGTGGATCACCTTCTGGAGGGTGGCGCCCGCAACGTTTCCGTGCTGGATGTGTCCGAACGTGCCCTCCAGGTGGTGCGGGATCGGCTGGGTGAGGCGGGCCGTGGGGTGGAGTGGCTGTCGGCGGACGTCACCGAATTCCGGCCTCCCCACCAATGGGACCTCTGGCACGACCGGGCCGTCTTCCACTTCCTCACCGACCCCGGTGACCGAGCGGCGTACCGGGGTGTGCTGCTCGACGCGCTCCCGGAGGGAGGATACGCCATCATCGCGGCCTTTGCGCCCGATGGCCCGACGCGCTGCAGCGGGCTGGAGGTGGTCCGGTACGATCCGAGCGGGCTGCTGGAGGCGCTCGAGCCCGGCTTCGAGCTGGTCGACTTCCGGAGGGAATCGCACCTCACTCCGGCGGGGGCGGAACAGCCCTTCGTGTATACCGTCCTCCGCCGCATCGCCGCCGCGCCGCGCGGGGGAGGTGCGTGAGGATTCCCCCTCCCGAAGATCGCCGAGCACCCGCGGACCTCCTGGGGAACGAACCTCGAGCGGACAGGGTGTGACGCAGGCGATTCTCCTTGGCGGGCAGAGGCGGTCCAACACATATTCGCTCCCCTGCGACAACCCATCCGAGTCCCCGCCGGCGCGTCCTGCGACGCGATGCCGGCCCATCGCGCGAGGAGACCCGCCATGTTCAAGGAATTCAAGGAATTCGCCATCAAGGGAAACGTGCTCGACATGGCGGTGGGCATCATCATCGGTGCGGCCTTCGGCACCATCGTGAAGTCGTTGGTGAACGACATCCTCATGCCCCCCATCGGTCTTCTCACGGGGGGCGTCGACTTCTCCGAACTCTTCCTCACCCTCTCCCAGGGTTCCTCACCCGGCCCCTACGCCACGCTGGCCGCGGCGCAGGAGGCCGGCGCCGTGACCGTCAACTACGGCGTCTTCATCAACGAAATGGTCTCGTTCCTCATCGTCGCGTTCGCCGTGTTCCTGATCGTGCGCACGTTCAACCGCCTGCGCAGCGCCGGAGAGGCCGAAGCCGAGGCGCCGGCCGCGCCGCCGGAGCCGTCGGCCCAGGAGAAGCTGCTCGCCGAGATCCGGGACCTGCTGAGAGCTCGGTCGGGGGCGTGACCGAAAAAGGGGCGCCGCACGGCCGGTAGCCGCGCGGCGCCCCCTCCTCCACGGGAGCCGTCCGGTCGGTTGTCAGTTGGACGGGCCGGAGGCGGTTTCCTCTTCCATGAGCCAGTGGGTGAACCACTGGCGGAGACGGCCGAGCCGATCCACCAGGAGCCAGGGTTCGCCGGTGCGCGACAGATCGTGCGTGGAGCGGGGATACCGGAGGAACTCGGTGGGCACACCCTGCTTCCGCAGGGCGATGAACCACTGCTCCGCGTCCGTCATGGGCGTGCGATGGTCTTCTTCCGACTGCACGATCAGGGTCGGCGTCCGCACGTTCTCCACGTAGCGGATCGGTGACAGTTCCCAGTACAGGTCCGGGTTGTCCCAGGGCTTGCCGTAGAACTCGAACTCCGTCAGCCCCTGCGCGTCCGACGTCCCGTACCAGGAGAACCAGTTGCTGATCATGCGATCCGCCTGAGCGGCCTTGAAGCGGTCGGTGTGCCCTGTGATCCAGGCGGTCATGAATCCGCCGTAGCTCCCGCCCGTCACGCCCAGCCGTTCGGCATCCACGTCGGGCCGCTGGATGGCGATGTCCACCGCCTTCATGAGATCCTCGTAGTCCTCCATCCCCCAGCGACCGCGCGTGGAGTAGGTGAAGTCCGCTCCGTACCCGCTGGACCCGCGCGGGTTGGTGTAGAGCACGAACATTCCCGCTCCGGTGAGGTTGTGGAACTCGTCGAACCACCCCTCGCCGTAGGCGGAGTGCGGTCCGCCGTGGATGTAGAGGACCAGCGGGTACTTCTTGCCGGGGTCGTATCCGTACGGGAACTGGAGCCACGCCTCGATCTCCAGCCCGCCCACCGACTCGTAGGTGAAACGCTCGGCGGACGGCCAGGCGATCTCCGCGTTCAGCGCGTCGTTGAAGCCCGTGAGCCGGCGCTCGTTGCCTCCGTCCACGTCGGCCACGTACAACTCCGTGGGGTGGTCCACCGAAGTGGCCACGAAGGCGACCGTGCGGTAGGCCCGGTCGTAGGAGAAGCCGTTGATCCGCCGCCGCCCCGACACGACCTCTTCGACGCCGCCACGGCGCGGGTCGACGTGGAACAGCGCCGTGCGCCCTCCCACGGAGGCGCTCATGAGAAGGCGCCCGTTGGCGGCCCAGTCCACGCCCTGCGGCTCGTACTGCCAGTCTCCCAGGACGTTCCGCGGCTCTCCTCCCTGGGCGTCCACGACCCAAAGGCGGTTGGACGACGTGCGCGCGAGGCTGGACACGAAGGCGATCTGTCTGGAGTCCGGAGACCACACCAGGCGGCCTTCGCTCCCGTCCATGGTGGTGACGCGCCTCGGAGTCCCGCCGTCCACCGGGATCACGAAGATGTCGGCGTCGTTGCGGGGCGCCTCGTCCCGGGCCGCGTCGTACGGGAGGCGGGCGATGGAGTCACGCTCCGCGGTGACCGCCGAATCGGGGCGAAGATCCGGGTCGGCGGTGAAGGCGATCCACCGCCCGTCCGGCGACACGACGGCTCCGCGGTGCGAGTACCGGGTGTCCGTGATCCGGGTCTTGGCGGTGTCTCCGAAGGCCTGACGCCAGATCTGCGTGGGGTTCCACTCCCGAGCCTCCCGCCGATTCGGGGAGAACCCGGGCCCGTTCCGCTTGTACGGGAAGTCCACGATGTGCCGCCCGTCGAAGCGCGCCGGGTCCACGGGCGTGGTCAGGCTTCCGAAGGGTGGGCGCGCCATGGGGGCCATGCGGCGGAAGGGATCTTCTCGCCCGGACTCGTCTTCCGGCGTGTCGTCGTCGTCGGACGAGTCCTCCGTCCACACCGCGAAGGCGCCTCTGGTGGGGACGGATCCCTCCGGCTGGTCCTTCACCTGGAACGCTTCACCCGATGGGGACCGGTCCATGCGCAGGGCCCAGGTGTTGCCCTCTCCGCCCTGACGGCGGGAAGTGAAGAAGAGGTACGACCCGTCGTGGGACCATCGAGGGTTGGAGCTCTCCGATCCCGGTGAGGTGAGGCGGGTGGGCTCACCACCCTCCGTGGCGGCCATCCACACCTCGGAGTGCCGGCGGTTGTCCGCCTCGGCCACCGTGGTGACGGTGAACGCCACCCACCGTCCGTCGGGCGAGACGGCCGGGGACGACAGGGTGTGAAGCCGGTACCAGTCCTCCGGCGTGAAGGCGCGGCCCGTGGCCGCGTCCTGGGCGGCCGTCCCCGCGAAGGAAAGGACGACGGCGACGAGCAGGATCGACGATGCGCGGATTGTGCGTCGCATGGGCGCGGCTCCGGAAGCTGGAGTGGACTCGCCGGCCTGGCCCCACGCCATGAACCGGTGGCCGGCAATCTTGCAGCGCGGGCCGGACCGCGCCATGGGAGGGCTGTCTGGGCCCCCGGGACGGTGCGGTCCCGCCGGGACGGGTCTCCCGCCGGGGCGGAGCGGGATCCGCCATGGTCGAACGCGGCCCGTACCGCATCGACCGCGCCGACGGGTGGCGGGGCCCGGCGATCCTGGAGCGGCACCACGGCGTGGAGACGTTCATGTCGTTCGCGTCCCCCGAGGGGTATCTTGCAAGGATGGGGCATCGGCCGGCGGTGATGTCGGATTCGAGCCTCCTTCCGGAGGACCCGAGGTGGTCCCGGGGGCGTGGATGCCCTTCTCCCCATGGGCCTCGGCGGCAATCTCCTTGCACCGATGAGCGAGGTACGAAAGTGATCGTGTACTCCGGGGAGGTGTGATCGATGAATCGCATCTTCAACTTCATCGGGATGACCATCGGCGGATGGCTGGGGTGGGCCCTGGGCTCCCCGGTGTCCATCTTCACCGCCTTCATCGTCTCCATCGTGGGCACGGGCGTGGGACTGTACGCGGCCCGGCGGGTGTCACGCGCCCTGCTCCCCTGAGCGCCCGCGCTTCCCTTCTCGAGTGAACACCCCCGCGGCCACGGCCAGTTCGGCGTTCGCGATGCACGCGCCGGCGGCGCCGCGGACGAGGTTGTGGACCAGCACGGTGAGCGCGATGTCGTAGCCGGGCACCCGTCGGATCCGTCCGACGCTCACCTTCATCCCGTTCCCGGCCTGTACGTCCAGGCGGGGTTGGGGGCGGTCCGTGGGGCTCAGGACCTGGAGGGTCCGGGACGGAATCGTGGGAAGGTCGCGGGCCGGAGGTGCCGGCGTCACCGATCGAAGCGCCTCCTCCACGACGCGCGGGTGGGCCGGCTTGCCGAGACGCAGGAAGAGGTGGGCCAGGTGGCCATCGGCAACCGGGACGCGGTTGACGGTCACCGCCATGGGGATGTCCCGGCCGAGGATCTTCGAGGATTCCGCTCCGATCTTCTCCTCCTCGCCGGGGATGAAGGGGATCACGTTCCCCGCCATGGACAGGGCCGAGAGGCCGTCGATCCCGGCTCCGGACATCGCCTGGAGCGTAACGGTGGTGGCGGACTCGATCCCCCAGTGGGCCTCCATGGCGGCCATGACCGGAGCGAGGCCCGCCACGGTGCAGTTGGGGTTGGTGATGAGCGCGCCTCCAGCGGTGGCCCAGGGCTGGCCGGCGGTCAACGAAAGCGCCCCGGGGTTCACGTCGGGCACGAGGAGAGGTACGTCCGGATCCATGCGGAAGGCCGATGCATTGGAGCAGACCACCGAGCCCATCCGCGCCAGCCGAGGCTCCTCGCGACGGGCGGGTTCCGACGGCAACGCCGAGAGCACCAGCGTCGATTCGAAGCCGCCGTGGGATGCCTTCACGGCCATCCCCGCGATGTCCGCGGGGAGCTCGCTCGCCAGCGCCCATCGAGCGACGTCCCGGTAGACGTGTCCCGTACTCGCGTCGGAGGCGGCCAACTCTCCGATCCGGAACCAGGGATGGTCCGCCAGGATGCGGATCATGTGTTGTCCCACCAGCCCCGTCGCCCCCAGGATGGCCACCGGAATCCGGTCGGCACTCATGCCACGGCCTCCTCGACGGCTCCCACCCACGTGCCTGTTCCGCCCGGGGCCGCAACGCGAAAGGGCAGACCGAGGGTGCGGGCGAAGCGGACCGCCTTGGGCTGGACGAGTTGTCCGGCCACCTCCAGGACCCGATCCCAGGACACCGAAGCGTACGGAACCGCGGGACCGCCGGGGACGTTGGGATCTGCGGAATACACACCGTCCACGTCCTTGACGAGCCGACACTCCACGGCGCCGAGGCGGTGTGCGAGGAAGAGCGCGGTGAGATCCGACCCACCTCGACCCAGGAGGGAGGTTTCACCCGACGGGTCTACGCCCAGGAAGCCCGGGATGATTGCGACCCGGTGCAGGGTCAGGGCGTCCACGATGGATCGGGTGTCGACGTCCGTCGGGTGCGCGTCGAGCAGGGGGCCGGCCGTGCGCAGTCCCGCCGTCCCGGCCGAGAGCCGGTGTGCGGCGATCCCCAGAGGCGCCAGGGCGATACAGAGGAGGGCGACGGACGCGTATTCGCCCGTGGCGGCGAGGGCGCTGACGTGATGCGGGGGTGGAGGGTCCGCCACCTCTCCGGCGAGTTGGAGAAGGGTGTCGGTCGCTCCCGGCATGGCCGACACGACGGCGACCACGGAGCGGCCCCGCCGTACCTCCGAGTCGATCTCCCTCGCGGCGCGCCGGAAGCCTTCGGGACCGTCCAGAACGGACGATCCGAACTTCAGGACGGAAGTGGGGCGGTTGCAGAAGCTCACGTCGATTCTCCCATGGAACGGTTCGCTCATCGGAACCCCGGAAGAATCGTTCGCCCTGGTACGTCACGGCCCCGCGCGCTGCGCGGTGGGCGACTCATCTCCCGACACGCCGCACGGCGTGCCGCAGGAGTTGGCACCTTGGAGAGTAGCCACACTCTCCAGGTTGCCCCGGCGTCAAAGGGCCTGTCCCTCGACCGGTCGCGATGAGTTGAACCGACAAGCTAAACACGACCGATTCGGTCGACAACGGCTTTCGGTCGTCTTGAGCCGTCGCCCGGGGGCGCTATTCTTCCATCCATACCGGTGGCGTGGAGCGACCCCAGGAGATTCGACACGATGGAAGAATGGAAGCCTCAAACCCGGGCGGTGCGGACCCAGGCCGACGTCACGCGGCACGGCGAGCACTCCGTCCCCCTCTTCCTGACGTCGAGCTTCGTGTTCGAGGACGCCGAGGAGATGCGGGCCGCCTTCGCCGGTGAGATCGAGCGGAATCTCTACTCCCGCTTCACCAACCCCAACGTGACCGAACTCGTGGAGAAGGTCCGCCTCCTGGAGGGTGCCGAGGCGGGCCACGCCATGGCGTCGGGGATGGCCTCCATCTTCGCCACATTCGCCGGACTCCTCTCCGCGGGGGACCACGTCGTGGCCTGCCGCTCGATCTTCGGGTCGACCCACCGCATCCTTTCCGACCTCCTTCCCCGATGGGGGATCACCCACACCTACGTCGACGTGGAGGATCCGGCCTCCTGGGAGGCTGCGATCCGCCCGGAGACCCGGATGATCTTCGTGGAGACGCCCACGAATCCCGCGGTGGACATCGTGGACCTGGAGTGGCTCGGCGGTCTCGCCCGGGATCGCGGCGTAATCCTGGCGGTGGACAACTGCTTCGCGACGCCGGTGCTCCAGCGCCCCCTGGATTTCGGAGCCCATCTCTCCATCCACTCCGCCACCAAGTTCATGGACGGCCAGGGGCGCGTCATGGGCGGGGTGGTGGTGGGAGACCGGCCGCTCATCGAGGAGATATTCTCCTTTTCCCGCGCCACGGGACCGTCCCTTTCTCCCTTCAACGCCTGGGTCCTTTCCAAGAGCATCGAGACGCTGGCGTTGCGCATGGAGAAGCATTCGGCCAACGCCATGGAGGTGGCCCGGAGGCTGGAGGGCCGTCCGGGCGTGACGTCGGTGCGCTACCCCTTCCTCCCCTCGCACCCACGGTACGAAGTGGCCCGGCGGCAGATGTCGGCGGGCGGAGCCATGGTGGCCTTCACCGTGGAGGGTGGGGTGGAGCGCGGCCGGCGGTTTCTCGATGCGCTGACGCTGTGCTCGCTCACGGCCAACCTCGGTGACTCCAGAACCATCGTGACGCATCCGGCCTCGACCACCCACGCCAAGCTCACCGAAGAGGAGCGGACGGCGGTCGGGATCACCCCCGGGCTCATCCGGGTGTCGGTGGGACTGGAGGACGTCGAGGACGTCGTCCGGGATCTGGAGGGTGCGCTGGGGGCGTAGACGGGCTCGTCCCGCGAGGCCCCCTCTTGCCTCGCCCCCGGGGGAGGGACATCATGAGCGCGACGCACAGCGTCGATGAATCAGGGCCGGTCGCGCACGGCCCGGAGATTGGATGTCCAATTCAAGCACTCCCGTGCCTTCCTGACTCCGGAGCCTGTTGGATACATGTGCGAGACCCGTCGTCGCCGGCGCCTTCCCGTCCCCCCGTGGTTCGGGGCCTGGGTCGCCGTATTCCTGTCCAGCGTTTCCGGCCTTCGTGGTCAGGAACTGGCGCTGCATCGCGAGATCCCGGGCCAGGCCTTCAGCCGGTGTGCCTCACGGGCTCCTTCTTCCCAGCCGACCCCGGAGGAGCGCGTCCAATCGGTCCAACTGGCGTCGCAAGCGGACCAGGCCGTCGTTCTCGGGGACCTCGATCGATCACGCGAACTGCTGGCCCGCGCCACCGAGTTGAACCCTGCCTCGGCCGAGCTGGCCTACCGCTACGCACGGACGCTGGAGGATCTGGATCTGAGGGCGGAAGCCATCGACGAGTACTGCCGGGTCGTGGCGATGGCTCCCGACTTCCCGGAAGCGGAGGACGTCTCCGACCGACTGGACCGGCTGGTGCGGGTGGGGACCCCGGCCATATCGACGGTGGCCCAGGAGGCGTTCGTGAACGGCGTCGGATGGGCGGACCTCGGCTCTTCCGAGGATGCGTTGGAGTCGTTCGGCGTCGCGGTCACCGAAGCTCCGGAGTGGGCGGACCCGGTCTTCAACCGAGGGGTGGTG
Organism: Gemmatimonadota bacterium; assembly: GCA_029879725.1. Classification (GTDB taxonomy): domain Bacteria; phylum Gemmatimonadota; class Gemmatimonadetes; order Longimicrobiales; family Gaopeijiaceae; genus JAOUPR01. The sequence goes on from JAOUPR010000024.1 coordinate 38,528, forward strand.
CGGGACCGTATGGGCCTGTGGACCGAGGCGGTCGCGGACTTCCAGCGATACCTGGAGCTCCGCCCCGACGCCGATGACGCGCTCGCGGTTTCCCGCCGCATCGGCGAACTCCAGACCGTGCGCCTCTCCACCCCTCCCAACCCGACGGCCACGCTCGTCCTGGGAGTGCTTCCCGGAGTCGGGCACTTCTATTCGGAGCGCCCGTTGGGTGGTCTCACCGTTCTCGCCATGTCCGGCGGGGCCGTGGCCGCGGGCCTTCTGGTGAAGGAGATCAGCGTGCGGTGTCTGACGCCGCCCGCCGCCGGGGCTTCCTGCCCCGATGACCAGATCGTCGGTCGGGACGTGGAGCGGCCGTACCTCATCCCGTCGTTGGGGGTGGCCGCGGGGGTCACGCTCATCGGAGCCGTGGAGGCGTTCGTGAAGGCGCGGAAGAGGGCGAGCGGGCAGACCCGGTCCACCGACGAGGTCGATGCACGTACCGTGCGACTCGAAGGCCCGTCCGTGTCGGTTCGGGGCGATCGGGTGGACGTCCAGGTGGCGGGTCTGTCTTTCCGATGAACCATCGAGGCGCGGGTCCGCGAGGACGGGAGGGACGCGACGGGTTGCGGTTGCGGACGGGGCTTTCCGTCGCCGCGGCGGCTCTCGTGGGCGTGACGGCCGTGATCCAGGCCTGCACCACCGAGAACATCACCGGAGTGATCGTGACCTCGGTCACCGTCACCCCGCCGTCCGCCACACTCCCCGAGGGGGAAGCCCAGCAGTTCACCGCCGTGGTGAAGGACGACCGCGGAGTGGCTCTTTCGGGCGCCACGGTCGCGTGGTCCAGCGACGCGCCCACCGTAGTGTCCGTGGATGGCGAGGGCGTGGCGCACGCGGTCCTGGTCGGGACGACCAAGGTCCGGGCCTCGTACCAGGGCACCGAGGGTTCGGCCGACGTGACGGTGATCCCCGGACCGTCCATCGCGGTCTCGTTGGATTCGGTGGGTGTCGCCGGTGTGGTGAGCGGGCTCGCGCCGGACCCGGAGGTGATTCAGGTCACCAACGGCGGCGGTGGTACGCTCTCGGGTCTGTTGGCGGGTGTGGAGTATCCGGCGGGTGCCTCCACGGGGTGGGTGACGGCCGCTCTCTCCAGCGCCACCGCGCCCGCGGTACTGACGCTGACGTTCCTCGCGGGAGCCCTCGCCGAGGGCGTATACGATGCCACGGTCGTCCTGCAGTCGCCGGTGGCCCGGAGCGGATCCCTGGCCATCGCGGTCCGTCTGACGCTCACGGAGCAACGTCCCGTGATCCGGCTGACTCCATCCAGTGTGACCCTGGAGGGTGTGGGCGGGGGCAGCGTGTCCGCGCCTTCGGTGGTGCAGGTGGAGAACGTGGGCGGCGGCGTTCTCACGGCGCTCGCGGCCTCCATCTGGTATGAGGGCACCGGGCGGGACTGGCTCCAGGCGACGCTCGCGGACACCACCGCCCCGGCCGGCCTGACCTTGCAGGCCGACCCCGGGACCCTCGCCCCCGGAGTGTATACCGCCGAGGTCCGCGTGGCGTCCGCCCTGGCGCTCAATTCGCCGCAGCCCCTGGCCGTCACGTTCGTGGTGGCGGATCCCGGTCCCGCCCCCGACCTGGTGGTGGTGGAGAGCGGTGGTGGTACTCTCGTGAACGAAGGAGCCACCACCGACGACTTCACCGTCGCCCTGGCGGCACGACCGCTCACCGATGTGGTTCTGGTCGTGTCCAGCGGGGACGTGGGGGAGGCCACCGTCGCCCCGGCCGGCCTCACCTTCACGGCCACGGACTGGGACGTCCCCCAGGTGGTGACGGTGACGGGCGTGGACGACCCCGCCGTGGACGGAAGCCAGACCACCACGGTGACCGTGTCGGTGGACGATGCCCTGTCCGACGACGCGTACGACACGGTACCGGACGGGACGGTCTCGGTCGTCACCACGGACGACGACGCACCGGACGTGTCCGTGACCCCCACCGGAGTGTCCACCACCGTCACGGAGGGCGGGGGGATGGACACCGTCGTCGTGGTGCTGGCCGCGGCACCCACGTCGAACGTGGTGCTCGTCGTATCGTCCGACGATCCGGGTGAAGTGTCCGTGAGCCCCGCCGCCCTGACGTTCACTCCGGCGAACTGGTCCGTCCAACGGATCGTGACGGTGACCGGCGTGGACGACGCCCTCCTGGACGGAGACCAGGCGTCCCTCGTGACGGTGGCCGTGGACGCCGTGAACTCCGACGACGGGTACGATCCCGTCCCGGACCGGACGGTGCCCGTGACCACCAGCGACGACGACGTGGCCGGGTTCACGGTGGTGGAGAGCGGGGGGAGCACGGTGGTCAACGAAGGCGGCTCCAGCGACGGGTTCACGGTGGAGCTGACGGCCGAGCCGGCGTCCGACGTGGTCCTCCTGCTTTCCTCGGGCGATGCGGGCGAGGCCACGGTGAGCCCGGCGTCCCTCACCTTCGTCCCGGCGGAGTGGAACGTCCCCCGGACCGTCACGGTCACGGGGGTGGACGACGCCCTCATCGACGGCCCGCAGGTCACCTCCATCACGGTGTCGGTGAACGCCGTGGCATCCGACGCCGCCTTCGCCACCGTTTCCGACAGCTCCATCCTGGTGACGACCGCCGACAACGACGCCCCGGGGTTCACGGTCGCCCAGACCGATGGAGAGACCTCCGTGACGGAAGGTGGGAGCACGGATCAGTTCACCATCGTGCTGGCTGCGCAGCCCGCCTCCGACGTCGTCTTCCACGTCGTCAGCGCCGATCCGTCCGAGGCGGTGGTGAGCCCGGCGGGCCTCACCTTCACCTCCGCGAACTGGGATGTCTTCCAGACGGTCACGGTGACCGGCGTCGACGACGACATCGACGACGGGAGCGCCTTCACCACGGTCACCGTCTCGGTGGACCCGGCGTCCGATCCTGCCTATCAGGGTCTGGCTGACCAGACCGTCACCGTGGCCACCACCGACGACGATGCGTCGGGGTTCACGGTGGCCGCCACCGACTCGAGCACTTCGGTATCGGAAGCGGGCACCGTGGACACGGTGACCGTGGTATTGATGAGTCAGCCGGTGGACTCCGTCACCCTGGTGGTCACCAGTTCGGACGTCGGTGAGGCCACGGTGAGTCCCGACACCCTCGTCTTCCACGGCGGCGACTGGACCATTCCGCGGATCGTGGTCGTCACCGGCGAGGACGATCCGGTGGACGACGGCACGCAGACGAGCTCCCTCTCCGTCGCCGTGGTCGCGGCGGGCTCGGACGCCACCTACGGTCCGCTCCCGCCCCGGGTGCTGTCGGTCACCACCACGGACAACGACGCGGCCGGCTTCACCATCGCCCAGACCGGCGGGGGCACGCTGGTCACCGAGGCGGGTGGCACGGATGCGTTCACGGTGGTGCTCACGGGCCAGCCCACCTCCGACGTGGTACTGACCGTCACCAGTACCGACGCCCTCGAGGTATCGATCGCGCCCGGTACCCTCACCTTCACCCCCGGGAACTGGAGTGTCCCGCAGCCCGTCACCGTCACCGGCGTGGATGATTCCGTGGACGACGGCAATCGATTCACACCCGTGGTCGTGTCGGTGGATGACGCTCTCTCCGACGACACCTTCGATCCGCTGGCCGACCAGACGGTGAGCGTGACCACCACCGACGACGACGTGGCGGGGATCACGTTGGCCGAAACCGCCACCAACACGGTGGTGAGCGAAGCGCGGACGACCGACGTGTTCACCCTCGTGCTCGACACCGAGCCCGTCGCCGACGTGGTCATGACGGTGGCCAGCGGTGACACGTCGGAGGCCACCGTGAGCCCGGACACCCTCACGTTCACGGCGGCGAACTGGAACGTCGCGCAGGCGGTGACCGTCACGGGCGAGGACGACTCGCTCACCGACGGGGACCAGGTGACCCTGGTGACCGTATCGGTGGGCACTCTCACCGGCGATTCGATCTATGCGGCCATGGGGCCCTTCACGGTGAACGTGACCACCACGGACGACGAGTCCGCCGGATTCGTCGTCACCGAGACGAGCGGAAGCACCGAAGTGAGCGAAGCCCTCACCTCGGACAGCCTCGGCGTGCGGCTCACGGCCCAGCCCGGCTCGAACGTCGTGCTGACCGTCACGAGCGGGAATCCCGCCGAGGCGACGGTGAGCCCGAGTTCTCTGACGTTCACGACGGGGAACTGGAGCGTGGTACAGACGGTGACGGTGACGGGTGTGGACGACGTGGTGGTGGACGGGAACCAGAACACGGTGATGACCATTGCCGTGGACACGGCGAACTCGGACGCGGCATACGGGTCGTTGGCGGCTCGGACGGTCAGTGCCACCACCCTCGACGACGACGTCGCGGGCTTCACCATCGCGGAGAGCGGGGGCGGCACCGCCGTCCCCGAGGCCGGGGGCAGCGATGGGTTCACCGTGGTGTTGGACCGGGCGCCGACCTCGAACGTGGTGTTTTCCGTCGTGAGCTCGGACACCGGCGAGGCCACCGTGACTCCCGGGACACTGACCTTCGGCGTGGGAAACTGGAACGTGCCCCAGGCGGTCACCGTTACCGGAGTGGACGATTTCCTCCTGGACGGTCCGCAGATCACGGCCGTGGTACTGTCCGTGAACGCGGGCTCCGCCGCCGCCTTCTCGGCATTGGCTCCCGACACCGTGAGCGTGACCACGACGGACGACGACGTGGCCGGGTTCGTGTTGGCGGATACGGCGGCGTCGACGGTGGACGAGGCGGGTCTCGCGCCCGACTCCTTCACGGTCGTGTTGACCGCGCGGCCTACGTCGAACGTGGTGTTCACGGTGTCGAGCGGAGACACCGGCGAGGTGACGGTGGCCCCCGCGACGCTGACGTTCACGAACGCCGACTGGAACCAGCCTCAGAGAGTGAGGCTGACGGGCGCGAACGACTCGGCGACCGACGGTGATCAAACGACCACGATCACGGTGGCGGTGGACACGGCGGCGTCGGACGACGGGTTCGACGGGCTGCAGGGCCAGACCGCCCTCGTGACCACGACGGACGACGAGGTGGCCGGCTTCATCCTGGCGGACACGGCCGCGCTCACCGTGAGCGAGGCGGCGACGACGGACGTGTTCACGGTGGCGCTGACCGCCGAGCCGACGTCCGACGTGGTGCTCACGGTGGCGAGCGCGGACACGGGTGAAGCGACCGTGGCCCCGGACACGTTGACCTTCACGCCCCTGAACTGGGACTCCGCCCAGACGGTGACGGTAACCGGTGTGGACGACCTCCTCGATGACTCGGATCAGACGACGACCATCACCGTGAGTGTGGTGGATGCCCGGTCCGACGACGCGTTCGACGGGCTGCCGGGCCAGACCGCGAGCGTGGTCACTCTCGACAACGAAGCGGCCGGCTTCGTCGTCTCCCAGTCGGCCGGAGGTACGCTGGTGAGCGAGTCGATGACCACCGACTCGTTCACGGTGGTGCTGACCGCGCAGCCGACGTCCGACGTCGTGTTCACGGTAACGAGCGGAAACACCGCCGAGGCCACCGTGGCGCCGGATACGCTCACCTTCACCAACGTGGACTGGAACGTGGCCCAGGTCGTCACGGTGACCGGGGTGGACGATGCGCTCCTCGACGGGAACGTCTTCACCTTGATCACGGTGTCGGTGATCGACGCGCTCTCGGACAACGCGTACGACCCGGTGGCGGACCAGAACGTCAGCGTGTTGACCACGGACAACGACACGCCCGGGTTCGTCCTGGCGGACACGGCGGCGCTGACGGTGGACGAGGCGGGTGCCGCGCCGGATTCGTTCACGGTGGTGCTGACCGCGCAGCCTGATTCAAGCGTGGTGTTCACGGTATCCAGCGGCGACACGGGTGAAGCGACGGTGGCGCCGGCGACGCTGACGTTCACGAACGCGAACTGGAACGTGGCCCAGCGGGTGAGGCTCGCCGGCGTGGATGACGGGCTCACGGACGGCGGCCAGATCACCACGATCACGGTGGCGGTGAACGCGGCCGCGTCGGACGACGCGTTCGACGCGTTGCCCGACCAGACGGCCAGCGTGACCACGACGGACGACGAGGTGGCGGGGTTCGCGCTAGCGGACACGGCGGCGTCGGACGACGCATTCGACGGGCTGCCGGGCCAGACCGCCCTCGTGACCACGACGGACGACGAGGTGGCCGGGTTCGCGCTGGCGGACACGGCGGCGCTGACGGTGGACGAGGCGGGTGCCGTGCCCGACTCGTTCACGGTGGTGCTGACGGCGCAGCCGGTCACGGACGTGGTGTTCGCCGTAACGAGCGGCGACACGGGTGAGGCGACGGTGGCTCCGGCGACGCTGACGTTCACGACGTTGAACTGGAACGTGGCGCAGCGGGTGCGGCTCGCCGGGGTGGACGATGGGCTCACGGACGGCGGCCAGACCACCACGATCACGGTGGCGGTGGACACGGCCGCGTCGGACGACGCATTCGACGGTCTGCCGGGCCAGACCGCCCTCGTGACCACCACGGACGACGAGGTGGCCGGGTTCGCGCTGGCGGACACGGCGGCGCTGACGGTGGACGAGACGGGTGCCGTGCCGGACTCGTTCACGGTGGTGCTGACGGCCCAGCCGACATCCGACGTGGTGTTGACGGTAGCGAGCGGCGACACGGGCGAAGCGACGGTGGCGCCGGCGGCGCTGACGTTCACGACGTCGAACTGGAACGTGGCGCAGTGGGTGCGGCTCGCCGGGGTGGACGACGGGCTCACGGACGGCGGCCAGACCACCACGATCACGGTGGCGGTGGACACGGCGGCGTCGGACGACGCGTTCGACGGGCTGCCGGGCCAGACCGCCAGCGTGACCACGACGGACGACGAGGTGGCCGGGTTCGCGCTGGCGGACACGGCGGCGCTGACGGTGGACGAGACGGGTGCCGTGCCGGACTCGTTCACGGTGGTGCTGACGGCCCAGCCGACATCCGACGTGGTGTTGA
>JAOUPR010000145.1 GCA_029879725.1 Gemmatimonadota bacterium
TGGAGCAGGAACTGCATCATCGACTCGCCGGTGGAGACCGTGGGCCGGGGCGCTCCGTAGATGAGGATGGGAAGACCGGTGGCCGGGTCCGTGAGGCCGGCTCGTTCCTCGAGTTCGTGTTGGATCACCGCGCGGGCGAACACCGACTTGTTGAACTGGTATTGGACCCGTATCCGGGGCTGATGGACGGTGGAGTAGACCGTCTCTGAGAGGGCGCCGTCGGCGCGTCGAATGCGCGAATAGGTGTAGTTCAGCGCCAGTTGGAGCTGGTCCGTGGGTCGATACTGCACGTCCGGGCCGGCCTGGATCTCGTACCCCCGGCCACCTTCCCGATAGATGGGGACTTCCCTGAAGAAGGCGCGCCCGTTCACGTTGAGATTGTTCGTGATCCTCATGCGAGGCATGAACCCCCACGCCTTCATGTAGCGGAGCGGCTCGGGGGTCACGAAGGGGAGCGTGGACCCGTCCGCGGCCTGGAGGGCATAGCTCCCGTAGTCATCGGGTTGGAAGCGGAAATATCCGTTGCGGAGCACGAAGGTGACCGACCGGTCTCCGCGGAAGGAGAAGGTGGGCCAGAGCTCCACCTCGGACTCGTACGGACCCACTCCATCCCAGAACTCGTCGTGGATGAAGAAGTTGTTGTACATGATCCGAGCCGAAGTGCGCTCGAGGACGGCGCCGGCGCGCCCGAATCGGGTCAGCGTGATCCCCGCGTTCGCCTCCGTCTCCCCGACCCGGGTGACGAACCCGCTGCGGGTACGGAATCCCGGAGCGACGTCGGTGACCCCCACATCCCACGAGAACGATCGCCCGCTTCGCTGGACCTGCATCCGGGCCATGGGACGCACGCCCGACCCTTCCACGTCGGCGGAGTCGCGGTCCACGCTCCCGGCGAACTGACCGGTGAGCGTGTACCGTCCGCCCACGACCAGCCTCGCGTCGCCGGCCAGGACGCGGTTGTACTCCGGTGACACGGCGGACACCGCGGTCCGGTCCGTGTAGAGGATCCCCACCGTGGAACCTCGCCCGATGTCCTTGCGTGCCCGGAAGAGGTTGAAGGCCGCGTGCCCCTGACCCCCACCGATGGAGGAGGGGCTCTCGTCCAGGGACGAGATGAGGCCCATGTTCACCGAGCCGACCTTTCCGGTGAGCTTCGCGCCCGCCAAGGGGTCGATGATCTGCCGCGTGTACACCAGCCGCGTCGGGGTGTTGAAGATCTCGACTCCTTCCAGGAAGAAGGGACGCCGTTCGGGAAAGGAGAGCGCGAAGCGCTCATTCACCGTGAGCTGATTCGCGTCCGCCTCGACCTGGGAGAAGTCGGGGTTGTACGTGCCGTCCAGCACCAGATTCTGCGTCAGGCCCACCCGCCCATTGAGACCGAAATCCGGCTCGGGTGACTCCCGCTCGAACACCCCCGAGGCGGTGGACACCGATCCGAGGCGCGTCCCCGTCACCACGGGGTTGATCTCCACCAGACGCTTCGATCGCAGATCCCGCAGTCCCACCAGGCGCCCGCTCTGCGCCAGTGTGCTCGACACCTCCTGGGTGAGGGGCGCCCACGACTGCTTGAAGCCACGCCGCTTGACCTCGCGGGCCACCTGGATCCCCCACGTCTGCACCGGTACCTCGCGGAAACGCAGCGAAACGTACGGGACCCGGATCTCCGCCGCCCACCCTTCCTCGTCGACCCCACCGTCGGATTCCCAGATGAAGTCGGGGTTGAAGTCGATGGACACCCCGCCTCCCCCCATCATGCCGAATCCACCCCCACGGCTGAATCCCTCGATCCAGAGCCCATCGGTCTGCAGGCCCAAGGGGTTCACGTAGAAGACGTACGCCTGACGCTGGTCGTCGAACGTGTCCAGCATGATGCGCACCCAGTCGTCTCCGAAGACGACCCGATCCCTCTCTCCCAGGCGAGCCAGGATCCCCGCGGGGTCGGAGTCGTAGGCGCGGATCCCGAAGTAGATGGCGTCGGTGGAGTAGAAGACTCGCACCTCGGTGTTCTCCGAGGCGGGAATGCCCTCCACCGGCTCGTATTGCGTGAACCCCGACAGGACGGCGGCGCGGGACCATTCGACTTCGTCCAGGCGCCCGTCCACCTGGATGTCCGGGGCGGCTTCGAAGGCGGGACGAACCTCCAATTGTCCCTCCGCGCCGCTGAAGATCAGTGTGTCCGCGGGGGCGAGAAGGAGGGCGGTGAGGGTGATCGCACCAATCATGTATCGAGGATCCGGAACGGTGGACGGGTAGGTCGGGAAGCGTCAAAGGGTGACACTTCGACGTACGTGGATGTTGAGGTGCGGAATCGAAATCCGGGTCGGGATCGATCAGGCGGATCCGTCGTCGGCCGTGGACGCTTCGCGGAAGATCCGCCGCAGCTCGGCTTCCGCGCTGTCCAACGCCCCTATCAGTTCGGGAGAGAACCGCGTTCCCTTCATGCGTCGCAACTCGTCGAGCGCTTCGCTCCAGGGGCGCGCCTTCCGGAAGGCCCGATCCTGGGTCATGGCCTCCAGCGCGTCGCACATCCCCACGATCTGGGCGGCCAGGGGGATGCCGTCTCCGCTACGGCCCTGCGGATACCCGGAACCGTCCCAGTTCTCGTGGTGGAGGAGCACCACGTCGAGAACCGTGCGGTCGTTGGTGAGGGGCTCGAGGATCTGGTGACCCTGGAGCGGATGGCTCCGCATCTGACCCGCCTCCTCGGGAGTCAACTCACCCTCCTTGGTCAGGATGGAGTCCGGCACGCCGATCTTCCCCACGTCGTAGAGCTGGCAGGCGAGATGGAGGGACGCGTGGCCCACCACTTCCTCGGTCGGGTCCAGGATCCGCGCCAGGCACTCCGCGTATCTGGACACCCGCTCGCCGGCGCCCAAGCTGGAACCATCCCGGGCGGCGACCGCGCGGGTCAACGCGTGCGCACCCCTCAGCACGGCCCGCGAGTCGGGCCTGTCTTCCGGCGGACCGTCCTCCACGCTCTCGGGCACCCCGCCGTGCGCCGTCCCACTCGGCGTGCGGGTACGCCGATCCACGGCGCCGGCGGCGTGCCGGCGGAGATCGGCCATCCGGAACGGCTTGAAGAGGTACCGGTCGGCGCTGGCTCCGAGCGCGCCCGCCGCCACCTGCGCGTCGTGCAGAGCCGTAACCACCAGCACCTGCGTCGCGGGCCACCGGGACTTCACGAACGACACCACGTCTCTTCCCGACGCGCCGGGGAGTCCGATGTCCGTGACGACGAGATCGAACTCTTCGGCCAGGAGTTCCTCGGCCCCCGCCACATCCTCGGCGGTGACGACTTCGAACCCGTCCTGGAGGAGACATCTCTGGATCAACTCCCGGACCTGGGGATCGTCCTCCACCACCAGAGCGCGGTACCCGACACCGTATCCCTCGGCCAACTCGGGAAGGAGTTCTTGAGGGGGCGGCGTGCGTCCCAATTCGTCCGACGCCCGCGGGTACGGTGGCGGCTCCCTTCTCTGGACGCGCAGGAGCGCGTCCACCTTCTGACGCTCTTGCGACGGTGGACGATGGGCGGGAGGTGTCGGGAAACGGGAGACACGATTTCGCCCTTCCCGTTTCGCTTCGTAGAGCGCGTGGTCGGCGGCCGCGAGGAACTCGTCGGGGGAGACCATGGTGGGGCGGTACGAGGCCACGCCGGCGCTCACGGTGAGATGGGTGCCCGAGGGGAGGGTGAGCGCTTCGAGGGTCTGGCGAACGCGGTCCGCGAACACCACCGCTCCGTCCGCGTCGGTCCCCGTCAGGATCGAGACGAACTCCTCTCCGCCGAAACGGCCGGACAGGTCCATCCGCCGGGTCACTTCGTCCAGGATCTCGGCGAAGGCTTTGAGCGCCTGGTCCCCGGCCTGATGTCCGTGGTCGTCGTTGTACGCCTTGAACCGGTCCAGGTCGAAGAGGACCACGGACAGAGCACGGCCCCGCTGGGCGGCCGCGAACTCGCTCTCCAGGAAGAGCCGCGCGTGCCGACGGTTGGGGAGCCGGGTGAGGAGGTCCGTGAACGCCATGTCCTCGACCTCGGCGCGATCACGGTGGAGCCGCTCGGCCAGTGCCCCGATGCCCAGG
>JAOUPR010000025.1 GCA_029879725.1 Gemmatimonadota bacterium
CCGCGCCGCTCCCTCACTGGAGCCGATCACCTCTCCGATCTCCTTGAAGCTCATCCCCTCGTCGATGCGGAGGGCCACGCAGAGACGCTGCTTTTCCGGCAACCGCTCCAGGAACCGCCGCGCCCGGGCCGCCTCGTCGCTCACGGAGATCTCCGTCTCCGGCGAGGGGCCCCGGGCCACGACCGGACCCGCGTCCTCCAGTGACGTCTCCCTCCGGCGCTGACGCTTGCGCAGGACCCCGCGCGCCTCGTTCCCCGTGATGGTGAGGAGCCAGGTGCGAAAGGCGGCGTCCCCGCGGAATCCGTTCAGCCCCCGGAACGCCTTGAGGAAGGCATCCTGGGCCACGTCGGACGCCAGGTCGGGTTGGGACACCATGGAGAGCGCGGTCCGATAGACCACCTCGTAGTGCCGCTCCACCAGGGCACCCCGTGCCTCCGGGTCGCCCCGGCGGGCCGCCTCCACCAGCGCATCATCCATCCCCTCCGGAACCTCCTCGGGTAGATCACTGATGATGGGACGCCGGCAACGCCGGATTCGTTAAACCGCCCCGCCTCGGGCGGCGGGGCGTCAGGAATCCAGCCGTTCCACCCGGACGCGGAGGTGCTTCGACGGCTTGAAGATGGGCACCGAGCGCGGCGGAACGTCCACGGCGTCTCCCGTTCTGGGATTCCGGGCGGTCCGGCTCTTCCTCTTCTTGACCTTGAAGGTGCCGAATCCGCGGATCTCGATGTTCTCGCCGCTGGCGAGCGCGAGCTTCACCGCGTTGAGGAACCCGTCGACGACCAGGGCGCAGTCCTTCTTCGTGACGCCCGGGCCGATGGCCTCGGCTACCTGCTCGACAAGATCCGCCTTGGTCATACTCCTCCTCCGGAGTCCCTTCTGCGCGAGTGCGTCGCTATGGGGGGTAGTTGTCGGGGACGCCACGGTAACGTGGGGCCCCGGCGCCCGCAAGAGTCGCTGAGGTCGTTGGCGGGCATTGACTTGCAGTCGAATCCGGTGCCTCAACGGACCCGGCGGGTCTCCATGAGGGCGACGAAGTCGTCGAAGAGATACTGGCTGTCGTGAGGACCCGGCGCCGCCTCGGGATGATACTGGACGCAGAACACCGGAAGATCCCGGTGCGCGACCCCTTCCACGGTACCATCGTACAGGTTGACGTGGGTCAGTCGCAGCCCCGGAGCGCCTGGAATCCCGTCGCCGTCTCCCCCCCGCACGGCGAAGCCGTGGTTCTGCGAGGTGATCTCCACGGTCTCCCGGTCCAGGTTCTTCACGGGGTGATTCCCCCCGTGGTGCCCGAAGGGAAGCTTGTAGGTGGAGGCACCGTAGGCCCTGGAGATGAGCTGATGCCCGAGGCAGATCCCGAAGACGGGGACGTCCGCCTCCGCCAACGCGAGGATGGCGTCCTGCGCCTTCCCCACCGCCGCCGGGTCACCCGGCCCGTTGGACACGAAGAGACCGTCGGGCTTTTCGGCCAACAGCTCCTCCACGGTGGTGTCGGCCGGGATCACCGTGACGCGACACCCTCGCTCCGCGAGGAGCTTGGGTGAATGGGCCTTCACTCCGAAGTCGTAGGCCATCACGTGGAATCGTTCCTCGCCCACCGCGGGAACCACGTACCGCTCGGCGGTGGACACCCCGCACGCCAGGTCCAAACCCTCCATGACCGGGTGCTCCAGCACCCGCTTCAACGCCTCGTCACGGTCCATGCTCGCCGGAACGATGGCGCCCCGCATGGCCCCTTCGGACCGGATATGGCGGGTGAGCGCGCGGGTATCGATCCCCTCGATCCCCGTGATCCCGTGCTCCCGGAGATACTCGTCCAGGGTGCCCCGCGACCGCCAGGAGCTGGCCACCCGTGACGCCTCCCGGACGATGAATCCGGCCACGCGGGGGGTGGGGGACTCGAGGTCTTCGTCGTTGACCCCGTAGTTCCCGATGAGCGGGTAGGTCATGGTCACGAGTTGTCCCGTGTACGACGGGTCCGTGAGCACCTCCTGGTACCCCGTCATGCACGTGTTGAACACCACCTCACCGGGGGTGAAGGCGGGATTTCCCACGAACTCGCCGTCGAAGCGGCGTCCGTCTTCCAGGAGGAGGTAGGCCGGTTGCTCCACGTTTCGATACACATCCAGGATGGGGGCTCTGCCGCGCGGTCTGCCAAAACTAGTGTGGTGTACCGAAAGTGTCACGGCCATCCGAGGGACGCCCGCCCGCGCCCCGGGGGCCGCCCGGCCACCGCGCGCTCGGGACTCGCTTCCCGAGGGCCCGCCGCGACGGTTACCTTCTCCGCTGCGTCACCGCGACCACCGACGACGAGAGCGCCATGACCGCCCACTCCGTATACGTCCACGCCGACGAATCGTGCCTGGGGAACCAGTTCCAGAACCGGGCCAATCCCGGGGGCGCGGCCGGGCTCGTGGAGGTGTGGAGGGACGGTGCGTGGGAGCGCCGGGACTACTGGATCTCCGAGTCGGACACCACCAACAACCGGATGGCGCTCCGCAGCGCGCTGGAGGCGCTGCGCCACCTGAAGCGCAGTTGCGTGGTGCACTTCGTCTCCGACTCCCAGTACCTGGTGAAGGGGATCACGGAGTGGATGCCCGGATGGAAGCGTCGAGGGTGGACGCGCAAGAGCGGGCCCATCGAGAATCTGGACCTCTGGCAGGCGCTGGACCGATCCCTCGCCGGTCACGACATGCGCCCGTCGTGGGTGCGGGGACACGCGGGACACCCCCGGAACGAGTACGCCAACGACCTCGCCGTGCGCGCCGCCAAGGAGTTGACGTCGTCGGACGGGTTGGTGCCCTCGGGGTTCGAGGAGTGGCTGGCGGAGCAGCGGGAACGCGGCCGCTACCTGGACTTCATGGAGTTCCTTCCCCCGAACGAGGGTTCGGCATCGGGCTGATCCGGCGCGACGGAAGGACCCGCCGGACCGGGGGCCCCTACCCCGTGACGTCGGAGACCACCGCCGCACCGAACGTCGCGCAGAACGCCCGCACCACCGCGTCCTCCACCTCGCGTGACGCCACCTCCCTCCCCGTCTCCCGCTCCAGCGAGGTGACGTCCCGGTCGGCGATGCCGCACGGCACGATGGTGTCGAAGTAACCCAGATCGGTGGAGACGTTGAGCGCGAAGCCGTGGGAGGTGATCCACCCCGACGCCACGCGCACGCCGATGGCGGCCACCTTTCCCCCGGGAGTCCAGACGCCCGTCAGCCCGTCCACGCGGCGCCCCTCGACCCCGTATCCGCGCAGGACCTCGATGAGCATCCCCTCCAGGTCGCGGAGGTAGCGATGGAGATCCCGCCGGTCGGGGTTGAGGTCCAGGATGGGATACCCCACGAGCTGCCCGGGACCATGATAGGTGACGTCGCCGCCCCGTCCCACCTCGAAGAGCTCGATCCCCCTGCGCTCCCGCTCGTCGGCATCGGCCAGGAGATGTTCCTCGCGCGACCCCGTCCCCAGCGTGATGACGTGGGGGTGCTCCAGGAGAAGCAGCGTGTCGGGGATCTCCCCCGCCCTGCGTGCACGCACGAGCCCGTCCTGGAGTTCCAGGCCCCGGGAATAGGAGACGCGCCCCAGGCGCCGAACCGCCAGGCTACGGGAAACTCCCGTCACCGTCCCGGCATCCTCCGGACCGCCCTCAGGCGTCCTCGGGGAAATCCTCCAGCACGTCCTTCAGGCGCGCCAGGAACCGCGCCGCGTCGGCTCCGTCCACCACACGGTGGTCGTACCCCAACGAGAAGAGGGACCGCTTGCGGATGGCGATGGCGTCCTCGCCGGTGTTGGGGTCGCTCACCACCACCACACGCTTCTCGATGGCCCCCGTGCCGAGGATGGCCGCCGTCCCCTTGGGGATGACGGGAAGCCCCACCAGCGTTCCGAGAACTCCCGGGTTGGTGATGGAGAACGTCGCCCCCTGGATCTCTCCCGGAGAGAGCTTACGGTCGCGTGCGCGCTCCGCCAGATCGATGATCTTGCGGCCGATCCCCACCAGACCGAGATCGTCGGCGTCGTGGATGACCGGAACGATGAGTCCGGGATCGAGGTCCACCGCCATCCCCAGGTTCACGTTCCCCCTGTACACGACGTTGTTCCCGGACACGGTGGAGTTGATCCCCGGGAACTCCCGCAGGACCCTGGACACCGCCCATGCCACGAAGGCGGTGTAGCTCACCCGGGCACCCTGCTCCTTCCACCGCGCCTTGTTCGCGTTGCGGATGCGGTCGATGGAGGTGAAGTCGATCTCGATGAACGAGTGCACGTGGGGAGCCACCCGCTTGGCCACCACCATGTGCTCGGCGGTGAGCCTGCGGATCTTGTCCATGGGCTCCACACGATCCGCGGCCCGTACGGGAAATTCCGGGTGCTCCACGGCGCCGTAGAAGACCTTCCAGAACTCGGACGGCGTGCCGAGGGCGGCGGAGCCGGCCGAGGCGGCGGAAGCGGCCGCCGGAGCCGACGCCGGTGCTGCCGGGGACGTCGCGGGAGGCGCCGCGGGCGGTCCCGACTCGATGTAGGAGAGGATGTCCTGTTTGGTCACCCGTCCCGCGTGTCCCGTGCCGGGGACGTGGGTGATGTCGATGCCGTGCTCCTCGGCGATCTTGCGCACGACGGGCGTGGACCGGGTGCGGAGACGCTCCTCGGCGGATTCGTCGCCGGTGGAAGCCGCGGCCACGGGGGCAGCGGCGGCCACGGGCGCGGCGGCCGAAGCCGGCGCGGCCGGTGACTCGACCTCCGGCGGAGCGGGAGGCGGCGCCGACGGCGTGGCCGTGGCGCCCGCTTCGGTATCGATGTATGCCACGACGGTACCGACCTCCACCGTGTCCCCCTCCGGGACCACGATCTCGACGAGCGTACCGGAAGACGGAGCCGGGATCTCGGCATCCACCTTGTCCGTGGAGATTTCGAGGATGGGCTCGTCGCGTTGGACGGCCTCACCCACCTGCTTCAGCCACTTCGATACCGTCCCCTCGGCGATGGACTCGCCCATCTGGGGCATGGGAACTTCGATCCGAGCCACGCTCGTCTCTCCAGATTATCGGTTCTTCATGGAAGCCCGCGGATCGCGGATGCGAGGGCTACCCTCCCAGCATCGGATCGATCCGCCCGGCAAGCAACAATCATCCCGATTCTAATATCGGGCAAGGTAGCGAGACGCGGTGACGATATCCTCCACCTGCGGGAGGAAGTAATCCTCCAACGGGCCGGAGTACGGCACCGGCGAATCGATGGCCGTCACCCGCAGGATCGGACCGTCCAACCACTCGAAGGCGCGTTCGTTGACGCGCATGGCGATCTCACCGGCGATCCCGCCCGTGCGGGTGTCTTCGTGGACCACCAGGAGCTTTCCGGTGCGCTTCACGCTCTCGACCACGGCATCCTCGTCCAGCGGGAGGAGGGTCCGGAGGTCGATGATCTCCACCGAGACGCCGTCTTCCGCGTCCAGAGTATCGGCAGCTTCCACGCTGCTGTGGACCATGGACCCATACGTCACGATGGTCAGGTCGCGCCCTTCGCGCACCGTGCGCGCCTTCCCCAGGGGAACCACGTAGTCCTCGTCGGGGAGGACCTCCCGCAACGCCGGAGCCCTGTAGAGCCCCTTGTGCTCCTCGAAGATCACGGGGTTGTCGTCCCGGATGGCGGCCTTGAGGAGCCCTTTGGCGTCGTAGGCCGTGCTGGGGTAGACGATCTTCAGTCCCGGCGTATGGAAGAAGGCCATCTCCACGTTCTGGGAATGGAACGGCCCGCCGCGGTTGCCGCCCCCCACCGGACCCCGGATCACCAGGGGAAGGGGGCCGGCTCCACGATACAGCGAGGTGGCGATGTAGTTCGTGATCACGTCGTACGCCGGGGAGATGAAGTCCATGAACTGGATCTCCACCACCGGACGGAGCCCCATGTGGGCGGCGCCCGCCGCGGCGCCGGTGAAGCCGCCCTCGGCGATGGGCGTGTCGATGACCCGGCGCTCCCCGAAATGATCGAGGAACCCCTTGGTCACCTTGAAGGCGCCCCCGTAGGCTCCGATGTCCTCGCCCATGAGGAAGACCGAGTCGTCTCGTGTCATCTCCTCGAACAGCGCTTCGCTGATGGCCTCGAGAAGCGTGACGGGCTCGCCCCTGCGTGTCCGGGTCAGGTGCTCCGGAATGGCTGCGTCCATGGTCGTATCCCTTGTCCTCGTCAACCTGCGCGGGGGTCCGGAGACGCCCCGCGGGTCCAGGGTACCGGCGTGGCGATATCGGTGTAGACGCCGCCCAGCGCCGAAAGGCCTTCGGGAAGAGGCTCTCCCACCGCTTCTTCCGCGGCGGCCTCGATCTCGGCCCGGGTTCCCGCGAGGATGGCGTCCAACTCCGACTCCTGGGCCCAGTCCTCGGAGAGGAGGCGGGCCCGGTACGTGTCGATGGGGTCCTTCTTCTCCCACTCCCGGATCAGATCCGGATCCACGTAGTCGTGTGGATCGTGCTGGGCGTGTCCCTTGCGCCGGAAATACTGCAACTCCACGAGTTGGGTGCCGGCGCCGGCGCGGGCACGGGCCACGGCCCGGTTCACGACTTCGTAGACCCCGAGAACGTCGGTGCCGTCCACCGATTCGCCGAAGATCCCGTACCCGGGGGCCTTGTCCACGAAGCTCTCCGCCCGCGTGTTCTTCCGCGTCGGCGTGGAGAAGGCCCACTGGTTGGCCTCCACCATCATGATCATGGGACATCCCTGCACTGCGGCGAAATTCAGTCCCTCGTGCCACGCCCCGGTGGAGGACGCGCCGTCTCCGCCGAACACCATCCCCACCCGGTCCTCACCTCGGAGACGGAAGGAGAGGGTGATCCCGGCCATGATCTCCACCATGGTGCCGAGGGGTGACACCGGGCCGATGAACCCCTTACCGAAGTCGAACCAGTGGACGTTGGCCTCCCGCCCCCGGGTCGGACTGGTCGCTCGCGCGAGATACTGGCGGAAATAGTCCACCGGCGTGCCACCGAAGAGGAAGAGCGCCCCCGTGGCCCGGATGGTCTGGGCGAGGAAGTCACCCGTGCCGTCGTCACGTCGTCGGAGGGCGTAGGCCGCCCCCACCGCACCACCCTCCTGCCCGAGGGAGCGGTAGAGCCCGCCCTTCACGTGTCCCTGCTTCTGGAGGATCTCCAACCGCTCCTCCGCTTCCCGGGCCAGACACATGTACCGATAGAGCTCGTGGAGCTGTCCACGGTCCAGGCCCGCCGCCAGAGCTTCAGACATCAGCGTCGTCGTCCCCGCGAAACGCAGCGCGCTCCACGAGGGACTCGGGAACGGCAACGGCGGACCCGAGGGGTCCGCCGCTCCAGGGTCCTGGGAAGGACGCTGCCGATGACACGTTCAAAGGAGGCCCGGAAGCCCGTCAGTTGCGGGGCTCTCCGGAGTCGTCCCGCGCGGCCCCACCCTCGTCGCCGCCCGACGGGACCTCCTGGAGGCCCGGAATGACGGGCTCGGGCTGGACCGAAACGGGAGGCGCGTCCACCTGGATCACCGACTGGGGCTGCTGCGCCCGAGACGACATGATGGAGAGGATGAGGGCCAGCACCATGAAGGCGGTCCCCGCAGTCCACGTGGCCCGGGTGAGCACCGTGGTGGCCTGTCGGCCACCGAGGAGCCCCTCGGTCATGGCGGATCCGCCACCCATGGCAGCGAGGCCCCCGCCCTTCCCCGATTGGAGAAGAATCACGATTCCCAGGAATATTCCGTCCAGTACGAGGACGGTAAGCAGTAGTCCGTACATCTTGTCCAGTCGGTTCGTGTCCGATAGCAGCCTGTAAACGTGGACTTCGGAGGTGCTGGTGTCAACGGCACGCCGCGGCGATGGCCGCGAAGGAAACGGGATCCAGGCTGGCCCCTCCCACGAGCACGCCGTCCACGTCGTCGCGCGCCGTAAGCTCACCGGCATTGGAGGGCTTGACGCTTCCCCCATAGAGGATGGGAACACCGCGGGCGCGCTCCGGACCCAACTGGGCCGCCAGACGCTCCCGGAGCGTGCCGTGGGCCGCCTGGGCGTCGTCCGGGGTGGCCGTCTCCCCCGTGCCGATGGCCCACACGGGCTCGTAGGCCACCATGAACCGTCCGGGATCGTCCCCCAGTCCCGCCAGCGCCGCGTCGAGTTGCCGGAGGATCACCTCGTCCACCCGACCCGCGCGGCGCTCGTCCAGCGTCTCGCCCACGCACACCACCGGAGTCAGACCGTGGTCCTGCACCGCCCGCACCTTCCGTGCGACCTCGTCGTCCGTCTCTCCGAAGACGTGGCGCCGTTCCGAGTGCCCCACCAGGACGAACGTCGCCCCGGCCTCGCGGGCCATGGAAACGGAGATCTCCCCGGTGAACGCGCCGGACTCCTCCCAGTGGACGTTCTGGACCCCCAGCCGCACCGGTGACCCCGCGGGAAGCGAAGCCACGGCCCTGGCCAGGGAGAGGGCGGGCGGGAACACCACGTACTCGTGGCCCCCGCCCGCTCCCGGAACCCCGAACTCCCTGAAGAATGCCTCCGTCTCCGCGGGGCCCATGTGCATCTTCCAGTTTCCGGCAACCACCGCCATGACTCAGTCCTTCGGGGAAAGTGAGGTCACGCCGGGAAGCTCCTCCCCGGCGAGGAACTCCAGCGACGCGCCTCCTCCGGTGCTCACGTGGGTCAGGCGACCGACCACACCCGCCTCCTGGGCGGCGGCGGCCGAGTCCCCCCCTCCCAACACCGCCGTGGCACCCCCGTCGCAGGCGGAGGCGGCCGCCTCCGCCACCGCGAGCGTGCCGGAGGCGAAGGGAGAGAGCTCGAAGACGCCCATGGGTCCGTTCCACAGGATCGTCCCGGCCTTCCGAAGCTCCTTCGCGTACATCTCCGCCGAGGTGGGGCCGATGTCCCCGATGCGGTCGGCCTCCCCCACGTCGCTGCGATCCACCACCCGGGTGGTCGCCGTCTCGGCGATCTCCGCCGCCACCACGCAGTCCACCGGGAGGAGGATCCGGTCTCCGGCACGCTCCATGAGCTCCCGGGCCATCTCGACGCGGTCTTCTTCCACCAGTGAGGCCCCCGTGTTCAGGCCCAGGGCGCGGAAGAAGGTGTTGGCCATGGCTCCGCCGATGAGGAGGCGGTCCACGCGCGGGAGGAGCGCTTCGACCACGTCGATCTTCCCGGAGATCTTCGCGCCGCCCAGCACGGCCACGAACGGCCGCCGCGGCGACTCCAACGCGTCTCCCAGAAAGCGGAGCTCCCTGGCGAGAAGGAGCCCGGCCACGGCCTCGCCGCCACGGGCGCGCACGGCCTCGGCCAGCCCTGCCGTGGAGGCGTGGGCCCGGTGGGCGGCCCCGAAGGCATCGTTGACGAAGAGGTCGCCCATCCCCCCCCAGGCGCCGGAGAGGGCCGGATCGTTGGCCGTCTCCCCGGGGAGGAAGCGGGTGTTCTCCACCACCAGGATCCCCCCGTCCGCCAGAGTGGCCACGGCCGCCTCCACGGAGGGCCCCGCCGGTTCGCCCACGAAGGACACGGGCGCCGCCGTCAGCGTAGCCAGATGCCGGGCCACGGGCGCGAGAGAGAACTCGGGTCGTGCCTCGCCCTTGGGACGCCCCAGGTGGGAGAGGAGGACCACCCGGGCGCCGGCCCCGGTGAGGAGATCCAGCGTCGGAAGCGTGGCACGGATCCGCTGATCGTCGGTGATCCGTCCCTCCTCCAGCGGAACGTTCAGGTCCGCCCGGAGAAGGACGGTTCGCCCCGAGAGTCCGGCGGCGTCGAGATCCTGCAGCGTCTTGATGCTCATGGTGTCATCCCCCGGGCCATGGAAACGGGGGCCGCCGACGCGCACGCCGACAACCCCCGGGTACCCATGGTTCCCGGCTCAGTCGGCGAGGCGTTCTCCAACGTAGCGGGCCAGATCCACGACACGGGTGGAATACCCCCACTCGTTGTCGTACCAGGAGAGCACCTTGACCATCCGACCGTCCATGACCGCGGTGGAAAGCGCGTCCACCACCGAGCTGTGGGGGTTGCCGGTGAAGTCGACCGAAACCAGGGGCTCGTCACAAACCCCCAGGATCCCCGCCAGCTTGCCCTCGGCGGCCTCGCGGAAGGCGGCGTTGATCTCCTCCGCCGTGGTGTCGGACTCGAGTTCGGCCACCAGATCCACGACCGAAACGTCCGCGGTGGGCACGCGCATGGCCATCCCGTCGAGCTTCCCCTCCACCTCGGGAAGGACCAGGGAGGTCGCCTTGGCCGCTCCCGTGGTGGTGGGGATCATGGACATGGCGGCCGCCCGGGCCCGCCTCAGGTCACTGTGGGGGAGGTCGAGGATGCGCTGATCGTTGGTGTAGGCATGCACCGTGGTCATGAGACCACGGCGGAATCCGAAGCGCTCCAGGAGCACCTTCACGACGGGAGCGAGGCAGTTGGTGGTACAGCTGGCGTTCGAGATCACGTGGTGGGACTTGGGATCGTACTGCTCGTGGTTCACTCCCAGGACCACCGTGATGTCCTCACCCTTGGCGGGCGCCGAGATGATCACCTTCCGGGCGCCGGCTTCGAGGTGCTTGGCGGCGGCGTCGCGCTTGGTGAAGAGACCGGTGGACTCCACCACCACGTCGATCCCCAATTCGCCCCAGGGAAGCTGCCCGGGATCGCGCTCGCTGAACACGCGGATGTCGTCTCCGTCCACCCGCAGCCCACCGTCGACGACCTCCACCGTCCCCGGGAATCGCCGGTGGACCGAGTCGTACTTCAAGAGGTGCGCGAGGGTGCCGGGGTCGGTGAGGTCGTTCACCGCCACGAAATCGATGTCGGTCGTCCCGGACTGCTTGGCACTCCGGAGGACGTTCCGGCCGATGCGGCCGAACCCGTTGATGGCAACGCGAATGCCCATCGTCTATTCAACTCCTGAGAACGCTGAGGTGTGTCTGTACCTGGAAACGCGCGGAAGTCCTTGCCCCGACGCGACCCGTCACGGAGAGGGTCCCCGGAGGGGGAGCGCCCTGGCGAAGGTCACGAGGGTGACGTCCCGGATCCCGGCCCCCGCGAGGGTCCGCGCGGCCGCCGCGGCCGTGGATCCGGTGGTGAGCACGTCATCGACGAGAACGATCCTCCGGCCCGGCAAGCCACCTTCTCCGGGCTCACTCAACGAAAACGCACCCCTGACGTTAGCCCTGCGCTCGGAGGGGGGCAAGGAAACCTGTGTGGCCCCTCCCCGCGTGCGTTCCAGAGCATCCAGCCAAGGCCAACCGCGGTGCTCGGCGTAGTGGCGGGCCAGCCTCTCGGCCTGGTTGTATCCGCGCTCGCGGAGGCGCTCCGGGGTGGTCGGAACGGGCACGACCCAGGGGGTCTCGGCGGCATCGTCCTCCAGGGGGAGACGGAGCTCCGCCATGGCCCCGGCCATCTCTGCCGCCAGCGCTTCCCATCCCTGATACTTCAACGCATGGACCAGCGTGTCCGCCGGTGGAGCCAGGACGAAGGCGTACCGCGCGTGGGCCAACTCTCCCGGCCACTCGCGGCACTCGCGGCACCCATCCTCCGTCGTCCGCCCCGTGGCCACGGGATGGTGGCAGCGCGAGCAGCGGGGCCACGGCGGGCGGGGCAAGCGCATCCGACAGGTCGCGCACACCATCCCCGGCGCGGCGCGCGAGGGGATCCACGTCCCGCATGCGACACACCCGGCGGGGAGAAGGAAATCCAGGAGATCCCGCCCCAGCGCCAACGCCGGTTTCACCCGCCTTTTCTCCTCCTGAGCTCTTCGCGCATGGCCTCCAGCGGAGCCGGCATCCCCCACCACCGCTCGAAGGCCACGGCGGCCTGTTGCACGAGCATCTCCCCTCCGTCCACCGCGCGCACGCCGAATTCGGCCGCCGACCGGAGGAGGGGCGTGGGGTCCTTCCCGTAGACCAGATCGATGGCTCCTCCGACGCGGGAGAGAAGCCCCAGCTCGAAGGGAGACGGGTCGCCCGGACGCATTCCCAGGCGGGTCGCGTTCACCACGAGATCGAAGCTCTGGCCCTTCACTTCGATGCTCATGTTCGCCACCCGCGCCTTCTGACCGCCGATGCGGCGAGCCACCGCTCGCGCCCGCTCCGTGGTCCGGTTCAGGAGTACGACCTCGTCCACGTCCTCCTCCAGGAGCGCCATGAGTGTCGCCCGCGCCGCGCCCCCGGCGCCCAGGAGGAGGACGCGCATTCCCGCGGGCGCCCCCCCCACGAAGATGCGGAGCGCGCGGCGGAAGCCCTCCACGTCGGTGTTCTCGCCCACCACGCGCCCGTTCTCGTCGCCCCAGAAGGTGTTGCACGCCCCGGTGCGCCGCACCGCCTCGCTGGGAAGATCCACCACGGCGGCCGCCTTCTCCTTGTGCGGCAGCGTCACGTTCCCCCCACCCCCGGCGCGGGCGAGCCCACGCATGAACCCTTCCAGGTCGTCCTTGGCGCAACGCACGGCGACGTAGACGCCATCCACTCCGGTTTCCACGCAGGCGGCGTTCTGGATCTCCGGAGAGAGCGAATGGGCCACGGGGTCCCCGAGAAGGGCCAGTACTCGTGTAGCTGAGGAGATATTCATCGTGAGAGCATGGGTTCCAGTCGCTCCAGGACCTGGTCCACCAGGGCCCGGAGCACGAAGAAGGTTTCGTCGTACTCCGCGTCGTCGCCACCGAAGGGGTCGCGCACCGCCGCCGCCATCCCGGAATCGGACTCCCCGGAGGCGAAGGCGGTGATCAACTCGGCCTTGTCGCCTCCCCCCAGTTCCGTGACACGCAGAAGGTGGCCCGGAGACATGGTGAGGACCAGATCGGCCCACTCCAGTACGTCGACCGTGACCGGCGACGATCGATGACTTGCAAGGTCGATGCCGCGCCGCGCCGCGGCCCTGGACGCGCCCGGAGAGGCCGGTTCGAAGCCGAACGCCGAGACGCCCGCCGACCGGACCTCGAGCCGGCTCCACCCGCGGGCCTCGACCTCCCTGCGGGCGATGGCCTCCGCCGTGGGGCTCCGACACGTGTTCCCGGTACACACGAAGAGGACCCGGAACGTCTCTCGCTCACCTGTGGGTCGTGCCATGGATCTCGGGGAGGACGCAGCGTAAACGGCCGGTGGGGATCGTCCCTTCCCGGCGTACCACGGGCTCGGGCCCGGTGCAGTCCACGATGGTGGACGACGGCGACTCGGGAAGTTCACCCGCGTCCAGAACGAGGACGTCGTCTCCCCCCTCCAACGAGGCCACCATCTCCAGCACCCGAGCCCCCGACGTGGCCGCCGGGCTCCCGGGGACGTTGGCGCTGGTGGAGGTCATGGGCGCTCCGAACCCCGACAGGAGGGCCGCGACCAGCGGGTGGGGGCTCATGCGGATCGCCACCGTGCCCGACTCCGACCGGACTCCCGGCGGAAACGTACCGCCGGGGTCACCGAGCACCAAGGTGAGCGACCCGGGCCAGAAGATCCGCGCGAGTTCCCGAGCCTCCGGGGTCCAGGCCAGATCGGATACCTCCTCGGGATCCCGGACCAGGACGAGAAAGGGTTTTCCCGGCTCCCGCCCCTTGAACGCCTGGAGACGCGATACGGCCTCGGGCGTACACGCGGTCCCCAACCCGTAGACCGTTTCCGTGGGGTAGGCCAGGATCCCTCCGGCCGCCAGATGCCCGGACGCCGCCGCGAGATCCCCGGCCCAACGCTCCGGGGCATCGGCCGCGAACCCGCGGAAATCCAGCGTACCCCCCCCGGTCATCCCGTCCCCCCGGCGGCCCGAGCCCGGAGAACGGCTTCGGCCAGGGGTACGTCCTCGGGACGCGTGACCTTGAAGTTGGGCTCCCCCGTGTCCACCATCCGGACCACTCCCCCGCGCAACTCCACGAGGGCGGCGTCGTCGGTGGCCTGACGCCCGGCCCCCGCGTAGGCATCGCGAAGGATGGCGGCCGGAAAGACCTGCGGCGTGTGGGCGTACCAGAGCCGGTCGCGCCGGGGAGTTCCGGTGATCCTCCCCGACTCATCCACCTCCTTCACCGTGTCCACCGCCGGACACCCGGCCACCGCGCCCTCCCCGCCCGACGCCGCGCGGATGCACTCCTCCACGGTGCGCAGCGTCAGTAGGGGTCGGGCGGCATCGTGCACCGCGATGAGGTCCACGTCTCCGGGGAGCGCCTCCACGGCACGAGCCACCGACTCGGCACGCGTGTCCCCACCCCGTACGACACGGACGCGGGGGTCGACGCCCGGAAGCCAGGGCGGAGGATCGGCGGCCACGTCGGCGGCCACGGCCACGGCCACGGCCACGACGCCGGGATGCGCCAGGAACGGGCGCAGCGCGTGGAGGAGCACCGGTTCCCCCGCGAGTTCCAGGAAGGCCTTCCGGACGCCCCCCATGCGTTCCCCCGATCCGGCGGCCGGAACGGCGACCCCCACCCGGAGTGACTTCGTGACCGGGGTCCGCTCCGGGCTCACGGGCCGAAGCCCGCCGAACCGGACGCTCCTCCCTCTCCCGGAGCACGGGAGACCGAGTCGAAGCGCGTATACGCCTTCTGGAAGTAGAGATCCACCACGCCGGTGGGGCCGTTCCGCTGCTTGCTCACGATGAGCTCCGCCTTGCCCTCCATCTCGTCCCTCTTCTCCGCCGAAGCGTAGTACTCGGGGCGGTACAGGAACATGACCAGATCGGCATCCTGCTCGATGGAGCCCGATTCACGGAGGTCGGAGAGCATGGGACGCTTGTCCGTCCGCTGCTCCGGTCCGCGGCTCAGCTGGGAGAGGGCGATGACCGGCACGCCCAGCTCACGGGCCAACGCCTTCAGCCCCCTGGAGATCTGGCTCACCTCCTGCACGCGGCTCTCCGCCTTCGCACCGCCCGACATGAGCTGCATGTAGTCGATGACCACCATCCCCAGCTCTTTCCCCTCCACCCGGATCTCCGTCTGGAGCCTGCGGGCCTTGGCGCGGATCTCGAGGACGTTGGCGCCCGGAGAGTCGTCGATCCAGATGGGCGCGGTGTTGAGGTGTCCCGCGGCCGCCGCGAGGCGTTGGTGCTCCTCCTGCGACAACCGCCCCCGGCGGAGCTTCTGGGCGTCGATGCGTCCCTCCGCGCAGAGCAGGCGCTGAACGAGCTGCTCCGACGACATCTCCAGCGAGAAGATGGCCACCGGGATGTTGTGCCCGATGGCGGCGTTGGCCGCGGCGTTCATCACCCACGACGTCTTCCCCATGGAGGGGCGCGCCGCGACGATGACCAGATCTCCCTTCTGGAGTCCCGTGGTCATGCGGTCCAGATCCTGGAATCCGGTGGGTACCCCGGTGATCCCCCCCGACGACTCCTGGAGCTTCTCGATGTGCTCGAAGGCGGACCAGAGGATCTCCTTGATCCAGACGAAGCCCTCCCGCTTGTGGCTCTCCGCCACCTGGAAGATGCGGGCCTCCGCCTCGTCCAGGATCTCGTCCACGTCGCGCTCGCCCTGGTCGTAGACGTCGCGGATGATGGTGGACGCCGACTCCACCAACCGGCGGAGGAGCGCCTTGTCCCGGACGATGCGGGCGTGATACTCCAGGTTCGCCGCGGTGGGAACGGCGTCCACCAGCGTCGCCAGGTAGTCGAAGCCCCCCGACGACTCCATCTCCCCGGTCTTCTTCAACTCCTCCGAGACGGTGATGACGTCGATGACGTCGCCCCGTTCGTACAGACGCACCATGGCCCGGAAGAGGCGGCGGTTCGCCTCGCGGTAGAACATGGTGTGGGAGACGTGCTCCACCGCGCGGGTCACGGCCTCCCGGTCGATGAGCATCCCCCCCAACACGGCCGTTTCCGCCTCCAGAGAGAAGGGAGGCGTACGGTCGAACACGGTCGGGGCGAAGTTGGGTGAGGCTTCCATCACTCGATCGGCTCAGGCACTGTCCATGACCTGACGCAGAAGCTGGAGGTCGTCCCAGAAGGAGCGGGTCCAGCGGGCGTTCCGCAGGAGGGCCGCGGGGTGGTACGTCACCACCAGGGGGATCCCCTGGTAGCTGTGCACCCGTCCGCGGAGGTTCCCCAGCGAGGTCTTCGATTCACCGGTGAGAAGTTGCGCAGAGAACGTCCCCACGGCCAGTAGGGCCTGCGGCGCGATGATCTCGAGTTGCCGGAGAAGGAAGGGAGAGCACGCCTCGATCTCCTCGGGCTGGGGATTCCGGTTTCCCGGCGGACGGCACTTCAGCACGTTGCAGATGTAGGCCGAGTCCTTCCGGGAGAGGTCCACCGAGGCGAGGAGCAGATCGAGGAACTGCCCCGCCGCTCCCACGAAGGGGAACCCGGTGTCGTCCTCGTTGGCGCCCGGCGCCTCGCCCACCACCACCAGGCGGGCATCCTCGACGCCGTCGGAGAAGACGACCTGTTTCCGGGTCTGCGCCAGCGCGCACCGCGTGCACCCCATGGCCTCGTCCCGGAGGGCCCGGTAGTCCACCGGAAGAGGAGGACGCGCCGGGGCCGAGCGCGTCTCGGGACGCGGCGCCGCGGGAACGCGGTCGGGACCGGGATCCGGGCGCGGCGAGGGCGCCCCGGCGCTTCCCGCGCCACGGGGAGGGGACGCGGCCACGGGGGGCCCGGCCGAGGTGGCCGCCGTTCGTGCCTTCCGGGCCAGCGCCATCACCTCGTCGCGCGTGAGATCCTCCAGGAAGACGTCGCCGGCGCCCATCTCCATCCGCTGCCGGAGAAGACGAGCCGCCTCGGTTACCGGGTGCTCGGAGAGCCCGCTCATGGCGTCATCCCTCCCGTTCCCGGAGGATCCCCTCGACCCGGTCGAGCACCGCCTCCGCGACGTCGTGCTTGGACATCAGGGGGAGCGCCTCGGCGCCTCCACGGGTGTCCAGGAGGGTGACACGGTTGGTCTCGACCTCGAAGCCGGCCCCCGGCTCCGAGGCGTCGTTGGCCACCATGAGGTGGAACCCCTTCGCCTCCATCTTCTCCCGGGCGTTGGCGACCACGTCTCCCGTCTCCAGGGCGAAACCGACGCAGACGCTCCCCTCCTTCCGGAGGTCCCTCGTGTCTCCGGCGATATCGGGATTCGCCACGAGCTCGATGCCCCAGGTCGGTCCGGTACGGCTCCGCTTGACCTTCTCGTCGTGGGGCGCGGAGGGGCGGAAGTCCGCCACGGCGGCCGCGAAGACGGAGACGTCCGCCTCGGGAAGCACGTCGCGGGCGGCGGCATGCATGTCCTCGGCGGTCTCCACGGAGATCCTCCCCACCCCGGTGGGAGTCGGAAGGGCCGACGGACCCGAAACCAGGGTCACCCGGGCCCCGCGCCGCCACGCCGCCTGCGCCAGGGCATACCCCATGCGCCCCGACGACCGATTCCCCACGTATCGGACGGGATCGATGGCCTCCCGCGTGGGTCCCGCCGTGACCACAACGCGCCGGCCGGCCAGAGACGTCGGGCCGGTCAGGGCCCTCCCCACGTGCTCCACCAGTTCCTCCGGTTCCAGCATCCGCCCGGGGCCCTCGCCTTCGCCCACGGCCAGGGGACCCACTCCCGGACCCGCCACGGCGTAGCCCAGCACCTCCCGGAGATGGGCGAGATTCGCCTGGACCTGGGGATGGGAGAACATCCGGTCGTTCATGGCCGGGGCCACCACCACCGGCGCGCGGGTGGCGAGGAGGGTGGTGCAGATGAGGTCGTCGGCTCTCCCATGGGCGGCCCGGGCCAGGAAGTCGGCGGTGGCCGGCGCCACACAGACCACGTCGGCCTCGATGCCCAGCTTGATGTGGAGCGCCGCCCCGTCGGTGGAGAAGAGGTCGCTGAGGGCCCGTCTCCCCGTCACCCCCTCGAAGGTCAGCCCCGTGACGAACTCCCGGGCGGCCCGGGTGAGCACGACGTCCACCTCGGCGCCGAGACGGGTGAGGTCCCGGGCGAGTTGGACGGACTTGTAGGCCGCAATCCCCCCGGTGACGCCCAGCACCACGCGCCGCCCCCGCCAGGGGCGGCGCGCCGTGAGGGGCGTCTTCATGGTCTCGGCGCGGCGGGCGCCCTGCACGGTGGACGGGCCACCGCGGTCAGTCCTCGCGCCGCCGGCGCTTCACCAGTCGGAATTCGATCTGGCTGGACGTAAGGGCCTCGAGAGCCCGGGTGGTGAGCTTCTTCTCCATCCCGAGCGGCATGACCTCGCGGGGGAGCAGGTTGAGCTCGCGGGCGTACTTGGCGGCCACGAGCACCCCCAGGTACTTGCTGTCGGTACCGGTGGAGACCTCATCGGGCGTGAATACGCGCATCCGGACTTCCTCCTAACTATGGTGTGACTTCGAATGGTCCAGAGCCCGGCCGATCTCGGCGCGCAGGCCCTCCATCTCTTCATTGAATCCCCGGACCCGGGAGGGTCGGAACCCCTCGGCGGCCACGATGAGCCGGAGCTCGTCGAGGGCCTCTTCCAGATCTGCGTTCACCACAACGTAATCGAATTCCTCCGCGCCCTGGAGTTCCTCCAGAGCCGTGAGGAGACGTCGCGTCACCTCCTCGTGATCTTCCGTGCCCCGTCCCACGAGACGCTTCAGGAGCGCCTCCGCCGACGGTGGGAGGAGGAACACCAGGATGGCGTCCGGCACCGAGGAGCGGATCTGCCGCGCCCCCTGGACGTCGATGTCCAGCACAACGTAGCGCCCGCGCGACGAAGCCGCCTCCAGCGCGGACGCCGGGGTCCCGTAGAAGTGCCGCCCGTGGACTCGCGCCCACTCCGCGAGTTCCCCCCGCTCCAGCATGGCCTCGAAGGTGGGTTCGTCGACGAAGTGGTAGTCGACCCCGTCCCGCTCGCCCGGACGTGGCGGACGCGTGGTCACGGATACCGAGAACTCGAACGACTCCGAGCTCTCGACCAGGGCACGTGCGAGCGTGGTCTTCCCCGTCCCGCTGGGAGCGGCCAGCACCAGGGGGAAACCCCGATTCGGAAGCCCGCTCATTCCACGTTCTCCACCTGCTCGCGCACGCGCTCGATCTCGTCCTTCAAGCCCACCGAGGCGTGGGCGATGGCCGCGTCGTTGGCCTTGGAACCGATGGTGTTGGCCTCGCGGTGCATCTCCTGCACGAGGAAGCTCAGTCTCTTCCCCACGGGTTCCGCCCCATCCGAGGCCAGGGCCTCGCGGAAGAGGGCGATGTGGGAACGGTAGCGGACCAGTTCCTCGTTGATGTCCCACCGCTCCGCCAGATACGCGACCTCGCGCGCCAGGCGGTCCTCGTCCACCTCGACCTGACCGGACAGCTCCCGCACGGCCTCCCTCAGGCGGTCGCGCTCGGCCACGAGGCGTTCGGGAGCACGCGCCTCGACCTGGTCCAGCAGCCCGTCCATGGCGGCGAGGCGCCCCGACAGGTCCTCGGCCAGGTTCCGTCCCTCGGCCTCGCGCATGGACACCACCGCCCGGGCCGCCTCCGCGGCCAGGTCCCGGATCACCTCGGGGTCGACGTCCGTACGCGATGGGCCTTCCGGAGCCCGGAAGACGTCGCTGAAGCGCGCCAGGAGGGACAGGTCCACCTCACCCGGGATCTCCAACTCGAAGCGCAACGCCTCCAGGGCCTCCTGGTACTGGCGCGCCCGTCCCACGTCCACCCGGGGCGGCGCGGGTACCGTGGAGCCACTCCGGTCCAGGGACAGGAACGCGCTCACGTGCCCTCGCGCCACGAAGCGGCGCAACGTGTCGGAGATGTCCTTCTCGTATCGATCGAATCCGGACGGCGTCTTGATCCCGGCGTTGAAGAAGCGGTGATTGACCGTCTTCACCTCCAGGCGCAGAAGTCCTTCGGGGATCTCCCGCTCCGCCTCTCCGAACCCGGTCATGCTGCGAATCATCGGCGTCCTCCAGAGAGCCGATAAAGGTAACGCCGGGCGTGGGGATCGGGCACCCGGTCGAAACGCCCGGCGTCTCGGATCGGGCCACTCGCCCACCCTGGAACGGCAAAGGGGCGCCCCGGCTCCACCCGAAGGGGAGCCGGGACGCCCGCACGCCGCGCCCGAGGGGCGCGAACCCGTCAGTAACCCGGGTTCTGCGTCAGATTCGGTGCCACGTCCAACTCCGAGACCGGGATGGGCCAGAGCGCCTCGTGCGCATCGAAGTTGGCACCGATGGCCGTGGCGGCCCGGCCGGTCCGAACCAGGTCGAACCAGTACTCGCCCTCGAAGGCCAACTCCATGCGCCGCTCGAGGAAGACCGCGTCCAGCACCTCCTGCTGCGTGGTGAGATCCACGCCGTACACGTACCCGGCCATCCCCGAACGGGCGCGAATGGCGTTGATCTGATCCACCGCCTCGCTGAGGTTGGCCGCGCCGTCCTGCTCGGCCAGCGCCTCCGCGAGAATCAGGAGCACGTCGGCGTACCGGATCACATGGAGATCCTCACCGCCGATGGTGGTGGGGAACTTCACCACCTGGATCCCGTCGGAGCGGACCCCGTTGAAGTTCACGGCGAAGCGGTCGTCGGCGGGATCGAAGAGATCGTAGGCCTCCTGCGTGGCCCCGATCTCGAACCGTCCGTCGTACTGGTAGTAATACCCGAGGTTGTTGTAGTCCGTCGCGGTGAAGGCGACCCGGAAGATGTCCTCCGAGGTCGGATCTCCCCCTGCCGTGAACAGCTGACCGTACGATCCGGCCAGCGAGTACTCCCCCGTGGCCTGTAACGCCCGGGCGCGTGCGACCGCGCCGGCCCAGTCTCCCTGGTACAACGCGATGCGTGCCTGGAGCGCGGTGACGAATCCGGGAGTCACGAAGGTGCGTGACGAGTTGTCCAATCCGCTCAGCAGACTGGCCGCCTGACCCAGGTCGGACGCGATCTGCGTATACACCTGGGCTGTCGTGCTCCGGCTCACCAGAGCGGCCTCGTCCAGCGTCGCCGGCGGTGCCAGCACCAACGGCACGTCTCCCCACGCCCGCACCAGGTTGAAGTAGTGGAGCGCCCGGAGCGCATACGCCTGCCCCAGGATCGCGTCCGCATCCGCGGCGTCGATGCTCGTGATGGCCGGAACCTTCTGGATCAGGAGGTTCACCCGGTTGATACCATCGTACAGCACCGTCCACATCCCCGTGATCCCGCCCATGTCGGGACGGAGGAACACCAGGTCGGCGTCGGCATAGCTGTCGAAGGTGCCGGTGTGCTCCACGTTGTCGGTGAGCGTTTCGCTCCACATCACGTACGCGCCGCCGTAGTAGCTGCCGCCCTGCAGTGCACTGTACGCTCCCACGAGAGCCGCCTGAGCGCTCCGCGCGTCGACGATGGCGATATCCTCGGATATCTCATCGACGGGCTTCACGTCCAGGAGGTCGCCGTCACACGCGCCCAATGACACCGCCAGAAACAGCAGCGCGGGCGCCATTCTCGATCTTGTCATGGTCATTTTCTCTCCGCGCATTACCAGGTGGCCTTGAAACCGACGGTGAACGTGCGGGCCAGCGGGTACGCATAGAAGTCCGTACCCAGCGCCGCAGAGCCCGCGCTCGACCCGAAGCTGTTCAGGTCGGGCGCGTACCCGGAGTAGTCGGTCCATGTCTTGAGATTCTTTCCCGACACGTAGATACGCGCATCGGCCGCGCCGATCCGGGCCGCGACCTCCGACGGGAGGTTGTACCCGAGGGTGACGTCGGCGAGACGGTAGTACGACCCGTCCTCCAGCCAGCGGCTGGACGTGTATCGCGCACCCGTGGAACCCCAATAGCTGGGGCGCGGCTTCGTCCCCGTGGGGTTGTCGGGGGTCCAGTAGTCGTCGAGGACGTCCCGGAACTTGTTGTCGTAGAAGTAGCCACCGTCGTCGGAGAACTCGCGCATGGCGTTCATGACTTCGGCGCCACGGCTGAACTCCAGGAAGGCGGTGAGCTCGAAGCCCGACATACGCACCGTGTTGCGGAACCCACCGAAGTAGTCCGGGTGGGGACTGCCCACGATCATCCGGTCCTCGGAGCTCGGGTCGGTGGTCTCACCGATCTGGTTCCCGTCCGCGTCGAGATCCGCATACAGCGCGTTCCCGTTGGCCGGGTCCACTCCCACGTACCGATACATGTAGAAGGCGCCGATGGGCTGACCCTCCTCCACCCGGTTGTACCATCCGCCCATGAAGGGCTCGCCGGGCTGCGTGGGATCGCTGGAGTAGAGCTTGGTCACCTCGTTCACGTTATGGGTGATGCTGAAGTTGCTCGTCCACTCGAACCCGCCGGTCTGCGCCGCCTTGAAGTTCACGGTGGAGAGGCTCAGCTCCCAACCCCGGTTCTCCATCCCGCCGACGTTGGCCAGAACGGACGTGAAGCCGCTGGTCGCCGTGACCGGGCGGTTCAGGAGGAGGTCATAGGTCTCCTTGCCGTAGATCTCGGCGACGAAGCCGACGCGATCCTGGAGGAAGGAGGCGTCGAACCCGAGATTCCACTCCTTGGTGGTCTCCCACTTGAGCCCGGGATTCGGAAGGTTGCTGGGCGCCGTTCCGGGAATCTCCCCGTAGTTGGCGGTGGAGAAGAGGCCGAGGTAGCGGAAGTCGCCGATGGCCTCGTTTCCGGTCTTCCCCCAGCTTCCCCGGATCCGGAGATCGGTGAAGAGGTCGAAGTCGCTCATGAACGACTCGTTGGTGACCACCCACGCGAGGGAGACCGCGGGGAATACGCCGTACTTGTTGTCGGTGCCGAACCGCGAAGAGCCGTCCCGCCGGACACTCCCGTTCACGACGTATCGGCCGGCGTACGTGTAGTTGGCACGCCCGAAGAACGACGTCAGGTTGTGCTCCCACGCCGTCCCGTCGTAGTCGGTGACGCGGGCGGCGTTGGCGGGCCAGTGCAGGTCGGGGCTGGTGTAGCCCTCTCCGCGCACGAAGCTCCGTTCCCGGTCCTCGGTTTCCTGGCTGCTCCCGGCCGTGACCGAGACCTCGTGATCCCCGAAGATCCGGTCGGCGGTGAGGTACGCCTCCATCATGTACCGGCGTCCCTGCGCGTTCCCGATCTGCGCCACCCCGTCGACACCCGAGGAGTACGTCAGCGGGACCTCCGACGACTGGTATTCGTACTCACGGAGGTTGAGCACGTCGAAACCGACGCGGCCGTTCAGACGCAACCAGGGGAGCGTCACCACCGTGGCGGAGACGTTACCGAAGCTGCGAATGGTGCGCGCCTCCACCTCGTTGAGCATGGCGATCCCCACGGGATTGGCATAGGAGGCCGCCCCCGCGTAGGTCCCGTCGTCGGCGAAGACCGGCGCCCACGGCTCGTTGGCGATGGCATTGGTCACCGCGCTCTCGATGGAGTTGTCCGACTCGATGCGGTTGTTCTCCTCCTGGGAGAGCGCCAGGGAGGCCGCCACGCTGATGCGGTCCGTGGCCTGGAAATCCAGGTTGACCCGCCCCGAGGCACGGTCGTAGGAAGAGCCGAGCACGACCCCTTCCTGGTCGAAGAAGGATCCGGACATCAGGTACTTGAACCGGCTGGACCCACCGCTCACCGTGAGCTGCGTGTTGCTGATCCCCGCCTTGCGGAAGACCTCGTCCTGCCAGTCGGTGTCGATGCTCGGGTCGATCCCCAGCCAGTCGAACTCGTCCTGGATCTCCTGCTCCGTGTAGTTGTCGGTGCGCATGGCGTCGGCGAAGTAGTCCATCCACTCCTGCGTGTTCAGCATCTGGATCACCCGGGAGGGCTCCTGCTGACCGAAGGACGTGTTGATCTCGAAGCGGGGGCGGCTCACTCCGCCCTGCTCCGCGGTGATGGCGCCCCGCTTCGTGGTGATCAGGATCACGCCGTTGGATCCGCGCGAACCGTAGATGGCGGCCGCGGCGGCGTCCTTGAGCACGCTGATGGACGCGATCTCGTCGGGGTTGAGCCCGGTGATGGCCGAGAGGTCCTGCCCGCCCAGGCTGAGCTGGCTGAAGTCCTCACGGAAGATGGGCATCCCGTCCACCACGTAGAGCGGCTGGTTGCTCGCCGAGATCGACGAAGATCCACGCACCCGCACCGTGATTCCGTTGCCGGGATTCCCGGCGTTCTGGATCACCTGCACCCCGGGGGCCTTCCCCAGGAGGGCCGCGTCGAGACTGGCGATGACCGGATTCTCCAGGTCGACGGAGCTCACGGTGGTGATGGCGCTGCTGACCTCGCGCCGGGTCTGCTGCGCGTACCCGGTGGCCACCAGCTCCTCGAGCTCGATGGCGGTCACCGCCATCTGGAAGTCCACCACCTGGGCCTCCCCGGCGGTGACCGTCAGCGTCCTCGACTGGGTCGAGTACCCGAGGTACGTGACACGAAGCTCGATCCGGCCCTCGGGGACGTTGGTGAGCTCGTACCGGCCCTGGGCGTTGGTGATGGTCCCCATCCCCGTGTCACGAATCGAAATCTGGGCCCCCGAGACGGGATCACCCGTCTGCGCGTCGGTGACGGTGCCGCGGATCACCCGTGCCTGAGCGGCGAGCGCTTGCGGCGCTCCCGTCAGGAGGACCAACCCGATGGCGAGGGACCAGAGGCGAAGGTGTTTCATATCCATGCGGATACCCTCTGGTGAGTGGAAAGGCGGTTGCGGGTGGGAACCCGACTCTCGGAAAGCGGACTGCTCATGGACTACCTCACGGACTGACGGGATGTCCTCCCCTCATCGATCCCCTCACTTCATCCGGTACTGCGGTTCATCGGACCGTGGGTTCGCACGCGGTGGGAAGGACGGGAATGCGTGCCTGAACGCCGTGCCTGACTTTATGCGGTGTCGCGGCAACGCGCCAGTGATTTCACTGGTCAACGTCCGAGGCGGTGGAAACGAGACGGTCCGTGCGAGGGGATCAGTTCCACATCGACCAGCGGATCCCGTACACGGCCCTCATGCGGGGCTGCACCCGTCCGGGGAAATCATGGAGAGCGTCCCGACGGGTGAAGTTCTCCCACGCCACGAAGATCCTCAGCGTCATGATGCGCGCCTGGATCCGCCCGTACCAGCTCTGGTGGAAGGGGACGCGCGTGTGGACCACGACGGTCGATGCGGTGGTGCTGTCGATCGCCTCGGTGGTGGTGGGAAGGAGCATGGGATCCCGACCCCGCACGCCCACCGTCCACCAGAGTTCGAAGTTCCCGGTTTCCAGGAAGGTCCGGTGGTACTGGAAGGCGCCCCGGTAGATCTGCCGCGGAAGGTAGACCGCCTCCTCGTCCCACTGCTGCAGGGAACCCACCAGGTTCAGGCCCGGCATGACGGGGACCGGCACCCGACCCCACACCTCCCACCCCGTGCGCGCCACCCTGGTGATCTCCTCCCCGGCCACGTCCGCCGCGATCCCCAACGGGAAGACTTCGCCGGCCCGCAGGTCGAGCACGGCCCCGCTCAGGTCCACGCCCCGCCAGGAGAACCGTCCTCCGGCCCGCGTGGCCTCGCGGTGGGTCATGCGGAAGAACGCGGCGGGATCGGCGGGAGGATCCGGCTCGCCTGTGAGCGTATCCGCCACCTCCGGGATCTCGGCGAGCATGGCGGGTCCCATGCGCCCCCCCTCCCACCCCTCGTCCCGGGACGCGAAGAGGGAGAGTCCCGCGACGGGGCGAGTCCACGCCCGCAGGCGGTGGTTCGTCGTCGTGATGGTGGGCCAATCCCCCCGGTGCCACTCCGCCGCCACGCCGCCCAGCCAGGGGAGGGTGACCCCACCCTCCAGGTCCATGCGGCCCGAGGGGAGGTCGTCCCCTCCGAGACGCCGGTACGTCGCCCGTCCCCACACCCCCGCGTCCAGAGAGGCCGACAGCGACGCCCCGGTCTGGGAGCGGCTCCCGCCGACGCCCAGGTAGGCCTCGCGCTCGTCCTTCACGTCCAGCGTCGTGTTCCCGCGGAAGACCTCCCCCACCACGGCGGAGAGCACCCGCTTGCGCACCCGGACCACCCAGTCCGAACGGCTCGCCCCGGACATGAAGTCCGACACCGCCGTCTCGGAGCGCAGGCTGCGGTAGTCCAGGGCCACACCGAAGTCGTCGCCCCAGTGCCGCTGGTAGCGGAGCCACGTCCCCGTCCGGCTTCCCGACTCGCCGCTCCCGTCGCCCCGTGTGTCGGAGCGATCCAGCGCCACGGCGACGCTCCCTCCCAGCGCCGACGGGTCCAGGAACGTCCCGCGGAAGATGTTGGTGTCCAGCTCGCCGGTGCCGACCTCGATCTCGGAGGCCGGCCGCGCATCGTGGTGCCGGAGGCTGGAGAGGTGGATCACGATCCCCCCCGGCTGCCGGTCCAGCGTCACCTCCTCGATCCCCGCGAGCCCGATGTGGGTGAGGTTCGTCACCCCTCCGTCCATGGGGAGGAGCTCGAAGCCGTCCCGGAACACGCGGATCCGGCCCACGTCCGCCGCGAAGGCCGTGACGTATTCCGGAGTACCGTAGTCTCCGCCCAGGAGGGGAACCACGCCCGGCACCTCGTCCAGCAGTTCCCCCAACGTCGTGGCGGCGGCAACCTGGAGGGCTTCCCGATCCCAGTGCCACACCCCCTGGCCCCACCCGGCGGGGAGCCCGGACCCCACGTCCGGGAGGTTGTAGAAGATGGTGTCCTCGGCCGACAGGGTATCCGCCTCTCCCGGCCCGACCTGGAGGGAGTCCGACCCCTCCGGCCGGATCCGGAGGGTATCCATCGCCGCGGAATCCGGGCGGATGCTGTCCGGAGGCACCTGCCCCAGCGCGGCCTCGGGGACGAGGGACATACCGAACACGAGGCCGGTGAGGGCGATTCTCCGGCCGATGATCCCCATGCGATCCATGCTCAGGACGTGCGGCTCCGGACCCACTCCACCAGGAGGCGCGTGGGGAAACCATATCCGCCCTTCCTCTGGTAGGGCAGTTTTCCGTCCCCGTAGGCCGTTCCGGCGATGTCGAGGTGCGCCCAGACCGTGTCTCCCACGAACTCGGAAAGGAAGCACGCCGCGGTGATGGTCCCCGCCGGACGTCCCCCCACGTTGAGGAGGTCGGCGGTGGCGCTCTCCAGTTGCTTCCCGTACTCGTCCCAGAGGGGGAGGGGCCAGCAGCGCTCCCCGGAGCGGCTTCCCGCCCCTCGCAACTCCTCGATGAGCCCGTCGTCGTTCCCCAGGACGGCGGCGGCGTGACTTCCCAGCGCGACGACCACGGCCCCGGTGAGCGTGGCGCAATCCACCATGGCGGCGGGTTTCAGGCGGGAGCCCCAGGTGAGGGCGTCGGCGAGGATCAGGCGCCCCTCCGCGTCGGTGTTGATGACCTCCACCGTCTTCCCCGCCAGCGTACCGATCACGTCCCCCGGTTTCACCGCCGTCCCCGACGGGAGGTTCTCGGAAGAGGGGACGATCCCCACCACGTTGGCCTTCACACCCAGTTCGACGATGGCCTTCATGGCGCCGATGACGGCGGCGCCGCCGGACATGTCGAACTTCATCTCCTCCATCCCGGCGGGAGGCTTGAGGGAGATCCCCCCGGCGTCGAAGGTGAGCCCCTTCCCCACCAGCACCAGCGGGGCCTCCCCTTCCACCCCACCCCGATGCTCCATGACGATGAAGCGGGCCTCCTCGTGGGACCCCGCGGAGACGGCCAGGATGGCGTGCATCCCCTCCTCCTTCATCCGCGCCTCGTCGAACACCGTGACCTGGAACCCCACCTCCCGGCCCATTGCCTCCACTTCCTCGGCCAGATGGCTGGGCGTGGCCACGTTCCCGGGGCGGGACTGGAGGGTACGGGCGACGTTCTCCCCCGTGGCGATGACCGCACCCGCCCCGGCGGCCGTGGCCAGGACCTCGGCGTCCCCCTCGCCCAGGAGATCCACCGACTCCACCTGGACGGGTGGGCGGCCGTTCTCCGCGTCCCGGGTCTTCAACTCCCGGAAGGACCACCCCGCCAGCACGGCGCCTTCGGCCGCCGCCTGGGCCAGAGCCGCCGCCTCGACGCGGCCGTGACCCTCCAGGAAGACGGCGAGTTCCGTGACGCCCCGGGCTTCCGCTCCCCGCACCGCCCGGGCCGCGAACCGGCGGATCCGCTCCGCGTCCACCTTCGCCTCCTTCCCCATCCCCAGGAGGAGCACCCGCCGGGGTCCGGCATCGCCGGAAGCGTAGAAGAGCGCCTCGTCGGCATCCCTCCCGGTGAAATCACCCGACGCCAGAAGGCGCGTCGCCGCACCGTCGAGGAAACCATCCACTTCGGCGAGCACGCCCGACGGCTCCGTGGTGCCCTGGAGGACGCCGACGGCGAGGAGGGGAACGGTATGGCTCGAGGGCCGGGCGGCAACGTATCGGACCTGCATGGGATCTCGAGGGTGAAAGGAGAAACGGCACGTACGAACGATGACGGGAGTGGCCGTACCCGGAGGACGGCATCCTGGCGGGAAGTTACACCCGCACGAAGCTGCATGTGCCGGATGATAGCCTCGCCGGACATGGATGTGGAGCCCTTCCCCACCCCCGCGGCCGGGGAATCCGGAGACGTTTCCGGCGCCCCCACGCGGCGGGACCTGGGAGATGCCCCCGGTCTTGCACGGGAGCCCGTCGATGTTCATACATGCAATCCCCAGCGTCCCCCACCCGCAGGAGACCCGACCATGAAGTGCGCAGTCGTCACCGGAGGAACCGGAGCCCTGGGCGAAGCGGTGGTGGAACGCTTTCTCCAGGACGGTTGGCGGGTATACGCCACCTGGCAATCCGCGGCGAGCGCCGAACGCGTCCGGAGCCGGTCCAGGGATGCCGGAGATCTCCGCCTCCACCAGGTCGACCTCACGGATTCCATTTCCGTGGATGGGTTCTTTCAGGAAGTGGCCCGCAGCGAGCCCGCCCTCGACGTGCTCTGCAACCTGGCGGGCGGCTTCGAGACGGCACCGGTGGAGGAAACGGACCCCGAGGTGTGGGACCAGATGCTGGCCCTGAACGCCACCTCGGCCTTCCTCTCGATCCGTAGCGCCATCCCCCTCCTCCGCCTCAGCGACGGAGGAGCCATCGTGAACGTGGCCTCCGCTTCCGCCCTGGATGGGACGGTGCCCGGGATGGGAGCGTACCTGGCTTCCAAGTCCGCCGTGATCA
This sequence comes from Gemmatimonadota bacterium, assembly GCA_029879725.1. Classification (GTDB taxonomy): domain Bacteria; phylum Gemmatimonadota; class Gemmatimonadetes; order Longimicrobiales; family Gaopeijiaceae; genus JAOUPR01. The sequence continues at coordinate 28,904 of JAOUPR010000025.1, forward strand.
GCCTCACCCGGAGCCTGGCGAAGGAACTGGCGCCGGACGGAATCACGGTGAACGCCGTGGCCCCCACCACCATCGACACCCTGGCCAACCGGAAGGCCATGCCCGACGCCGGCACCCACACGTGGCTCACCCCGGAGGAGATCGCCGGCGTGATCGCGTTCCTGACCGGGCCCGAAGCCCGCATCATGACCGGAAACGTCGTCGCGCTCTCCAAGGGCTGACGGCTCCTCCCTCCGTTCCACCCTCCTCGTGACCCTTGTCAGGGCGGGGAGAGAGGGTAAGTTTGATTTTCGGTTTTTGTTCGGTTTCTCGCGTCGGCCCATCCAGCCATGTCCCGGTTTCCGCAGGACGATCATTTTCTTGTTCCCACCCACCCGGCCGGTAGTGGGTGGGCTCACAAAGCACACCCCCACCCACCCTCCTCCCCACGGAAGGAGAGCCGCATGGCTCTCTGCCTCTGGCTTCCCACCTTCGAGCTCCGCCTCGAGTTGGTCCGCTTCCCGGAACTCGACACCACGTCCGTGGCCCTCCTCTCTCCGGACGACCGGGCCATCCACACGGTCTGGCAGGTTTCGGAGCGGGCGTACGAGTCCGGCGTGCGCCCGGGGCAGCGGGTCTCCCAGGCCGTCTCCCTCTGCCCTTCCCTGACCCTCCTGGAGCCGGACCCCGCCCATTACGACGCCGCCGACGAGGCCATGATGGACGCCCTGGCGGAGTTCACCCCCGTCCTGGAGCCCGCCGGACGGGGATGGGCCTTCCTGGGGACGGACGGGCTGGAACGCCTCTTCGGCTCCCCGCTCCGCCAGGCCGAGCGGGCCCTGGAGACGCTCTTCCGGGTCTTCCCTCCGCCCCTGGTCGCCTCCACCCGGGCCGGCATGGCTCCCGGAAAGTTCGGGGCCTGGCTGGCGGCCTCCTCCGCCCGGCCGGGCTCCCCCGTCGTCGTATCCCCCGAGAAGCTCCCCGCCTTCCTGGCCGCCTCCCCCGTGCACACCCTCCCCGTGAACGGGACCATGCTCCAGCGCCTGGAACGCCTGGGAATCCGGACGCTGAAGGACCTTCTGGCACTTCCCGAGCCCGCCCTGGTCGCCCAGTTCGGAGAGGAGGGCCGCAGCGCGCTGGCCTGGGCCGCAGGACGTCGCATCGATCCGGTGCGCCCCCGCCGGCGCCCCGAGCCCGTCCGCGTCTCCATGGACTTCCCCGTTCCCGTGGGGATGGTCCAGACGCTGCACGGCTCCCTGGACCGGCTGGTGGAGCGCGCGCTCTCCCGGCCCGGCCGGCGGGGACGAAGCGTCGTGGCCGTACGGCTGAGCGCCCGCCTGGAGGGGGGGGGCGGATCGTGGACGGTGGACGTCGTGCTCCGCGAAGCCACCACCCAACAGAGCCGCCTCGCGGCCCACCTGAAGGGGAAGATGGCCGTGTCCCCTCCCTCGGGAGCCGTGGAGACCCTCGTCCTGGAACTCACCGACTTCGGATCCCCCACCACCCAGCAGGACCTCTTCGCGCGCAGCGACTCGGGCGGGCGTGGGCGGGCGGGCCGGGATCTGTCCCGCGACGAGGTCCCCCCCTCCCTCCGGGAAGCGGCCCGGGAGCTCAAGCTCCGCCTGGGACACGCCCCCCTCTATCGCGTGGTGGAGGTGGACCCCTGGTCCAGGATCCCCGAGCGGCGCCACGCCCTCATGAGCTTCGACCCATGACCTCCGGCCCCGACCCCGCCTCGGCACATCAGCGCCTTCGTGCCCTGGGCCGGCCGCAGCCCGTGGAGGTCCGAACCGACGACCACGGTGAACCCTGCTTCGTGCGCCTGCGCGGACGTCCTGCCCGCCGGGTGGAGGCGATCCGGGAGCGCTGGCGCATCGACGACGAGTGGTGGCGCGAAGCCATCTCCAGGGAATACCGCGCCGTGGTCCTCGACGACGGCGCCGCGTTGACCCTCTACGAGGATCTGCTCACCGGGAGTTGGTATGTCCAGAAGGCGTGAGTCCCCATGGAGCGCGTGCATGCCCTTCACCACGTTTTTGACACGATTTTCGTGGCACCCGATGTTGGTGTCCCGGCCGGAACGCTCCGCCACCTCACCGTAACCCTCGACGAGAACGCCCGCTGGGCCCCGCATCGGGGCCGCCAGGCGGGACACCAGCGTCTCGCGCCTCCCCACCGCTCCATGCCCCATCCCGTCATCACTCGCCTCGAGCCGCTCCGCCCCCGCGGTCTCATCGTCCGTCTCCACCTGGATCGTGGGGACCCGCTGGAGGTGGCGCTCGAGGCCGTGGAGAAGATGGGCCTGGGCCCCGGCGACGAATTGCCCGGCCCCCGGCGGGATCACCTCCTGGAGGCCGATGCCCGGTGGCGCGTCCGCGAGGCCGCACTTTCACTCCTGTCGTTCCGCGCCCGCACCCGGTCCGAGTTGGCCCGGAAGCTCAGGAAGAAGGAGTTCCCCTCCCACCTCGTCGACGCCTGTCTGGACACCCTCGAAGAACGCGGGCTCGTCGACGACGCCGCGGTGGCCGCCGCCTTCGTGCGCGACCGTCTCCGTTTCCGGCCGCGTGGACGGGTACGCCTCACCCAGGAACTGCGCGGCAAGGGGGTCGACTCGAACGTGGTCGAGCGTGTCATCGACGACGTCATGGAGCAGGCGGAGGTCACCGACACCGATCTCGCCCTGGAGGTGGTGGACGGTTGGATCTCGCGGCAACGGCCCGAAGTCCTCGACGCCCTGAAGCCCTCCGCGCCCCGGGACGGCCGGGACCGGATCCGGCGCCGACTCCATGCCTTTCTGGCACGACGCGGGTTCCGGGGGGAGGCGGTGCAGGCTGCCCTGGAGCGGGCATCCTCGAGAGATCCCGAAACCAAGTAGCTCCGCACCAATCGCTCCCTCCGGGGTTCCATGTCATGAAGCACCTGCGATCCTCCCGCTCGGAATCTCCACCGCATCCACCGTGCGAGAGGAGTGCTCCATGGACGGATTCCGCCTGGGTTCCATCTCCGGATTCGAGATCCGGATCGACTTCTCGTGGTTCGTCATCGTCTTCCTCATCCTCTGGTCCTTTTCCGCCGGAGTCTTTCCCCAGCGTTTCCCCGGTCTGGCGACGGGCACGTACCTCGCCATGGGCACCGCCGGCGCCGTCCTCTTCTTCACCTCGCTCCTTGCCCACGAGCTCTCCCACTCGGTGGTGGCGCGCTCCCGCGGGATCCCCGTGGCCGGGATCACCCTGTTCATCTTCGGAGGGTTGGCCCGGACCGGCGCCGAGGCATCCACGCCGGAGGACGAACTGGTCATCGCCGGCGTGGGCCCCCTCTGCAGCGTCGCCCTCGGGTTCCTCTTCCACGTCCTGCATCAGGTGGGCGTGGTCGCCGGATGGCCCCTTCCCGTCACGGGCGTCGCTCGGTATCTGGGATTCCTGAACTTCGTCCTGGCCGGTTTCAATCTCCTCCCCGGCTTTCCCCTGGACGGAGGACGGCTCTTCCGCGCCCTCGCCTGGAAGGCGACCGGAGACCTCACCCGCGCCACGCGGTGGGCGTCCGACGGAGGAAGGATCCTGGGATACACGCTGGTGACGCTGGGCGTGATCCAGGTGTTGGGGGGTCTGGTGGTGGGCGGGCTTTGGCTCGTCTTCATCGGATGGTTCCTGCGCACGGCGGCCGTCTTCTCATTCCAGCAGCACGTCCTGCGCGGAGTCCTGCGGGGAGTGGAGGCCCGACGCGTCATGACCCCCCACCCCACCACGGTGTCGCCCGGGCTCTCCCTGGAAGACCTGGTGGAAGAGCGCTTCCTCCGCGACCCGTACCAGTCCTACCCCGTTCTGGACCGGTACGGCGTGGTGGGGCTCGTGACGCTGGACCAGGTGAAGAGCACCCCCAGGGACCGCTGGGCGCACACCCGCGTGGGCGACGTGATGACGACCCCTCCGGGGCTCCTCGTCTCCCCCGAGTCGAGCCTCGTCGACATCCTGGAGAGGATGGCCGAAACGAAGTCCAACCGGGTGATGGTGATGGCGGACGGGAAGTTGGTCGGGGTGATCTCTCCCAGCGACGTGTCCCGATGGATCCAGAGGGAGCAGATGATCGCGGACCTGAAGGAGCGCCCGCGATGAGCCCACCGCAGCGCAATCCGACCCCAGGCCCGAACGGACGACGGCCTTCCAGCCGCCCCGCCCCGGGACTACCTTAGCAGCGCCGGCCCAGCCCGGCGCGGGACCCTCGGGGCGTGGCGCAGTCCGGTAGCGCACCTGCTTTGGGAGCAGGGGGTCCCCGGTTCGAATCCGGGCGCCCCGACTACGGCTCTACGACTTCGGTTGTAGAGCCGTTCGCGTTTCCGCCGTAGTCGGGGCGCCCGGATTCAGCGGACTCGCGCAGCGAGGACGCGGCCGGCGACGGAAGTCGGCCGCCGGAACCGTAGGCTCGAGCCGAGCGGCCCCTCCCGTCGGGCGCGCAGCGCCCACCCACCGACCCCCGCGAGGCGAGCGAGGATCGCCCCCACGGGGCGACCGCAGCTCCATCCGGGCGCCCCGATGGAGCCGCGGTCCCCAGGCTGATCCGTCGCCTTCGTTGCGACGGCGCCCGCCTGGAATCATGTTCGCGACGGCGTGGCAATGGAACGAGCCGTCCCATATCGGCAGATCCGGTGTGGACGAACGAAGGGAGACGGAATGGCGGGACGTCCATATGTACTGAACGAAGTGACCCTGCGTGCGAGTCGCGAAGTGAACTACGAGGTCGCGATCCTGCCCTGGGGCGCCACGGAGCCCCATAATCTCCACCTCCCGTTCGGCACGGACTCGATCCAGGCGGAGTCCATCGCGGCGGAAACGGCACGGCTGAGTTGGGAGGCCGGAGCCAGAGTCGTCGTGCTGCCCACGATTCCGCTCGGGGCGAATGCGCAGCAACTGTCCACTCCCCTCACCTTGAACCTCGATCCCAGTACGCAGGCACGGATCCTCGAGGACATCGTGGGGAGCCTGGAACATCATTCGGTGCCCAAGCTCGTCATCCTGAACGGGCATGGCGGGAACGACTTCCGCCAGATGATCCGTGAGTTGCAGAGCCGGACGGAGGTGTTCCTGTGCGCGGCGAACTGGTATACGGTCGTCGACCCCACGTCCTATTTCGACATCCCCGGAGATCATGCGGGCGAACTGGAGACGAGCATCATGCTCCATGTGAGTTCCCATCTGGTTCTTCCGCTGACCGAGGCAGGAGACGGCCGCGCGAAGGTGTTCAAGGTGCGGGGACTGAGAGAGGGGATCGCCTGGGCGCCCAGAGATTGGGCGCAAGTGACCGCGGACACGGGTGTCGGGGATCCGTCGGCCGCGTCGTCGGAAAAGGGGAGTCGATTCTTCACGGCAGTGACCGAACGACTCGCGGCATTCGTCACGGAGCTGGCGGAAGCCGACGTGCGTCACATGTACGAACCGCCAGCGGACGAAGGATCGGCTCCACCACACGGGGAATCCGTACATGAGTGATGCCGCCGAGCGATCCCCGGAGAACGACCTGGCCGATTCGCGAAACCGCACTTCCCTGCGGCGCATGGTGGCGGAGTTCGCCGTGATCAGCATCGGTGTGCTCACCGCGCTCACGGCGGACGCGAGCTGGGATTGGTGGCTGGAGCGGGGTGAAGAGCGGGAGGCCCTGGCCCAGCTGTTGGTGGACTTCCGGTCCAACGTCGCCCAGTTGGATTCCGCCGGTACCACGCATGAGCGTAGCCTGGACGCGAGCTATGAGTTGTTGGCCATGGCGAAGGGGATGGGGTCCCGCCAGGGGACCGACGCACCCGAGATGCTCGTGTATCGCCTGTCCAACGTCTTCACCTACGATCCGGACCTGGGAGGACTGAATTCGTTGATCGCCTCGGGCCGCCTCGGGATCATCCGGAACGACAGCCTGAGGATCGCGCTGGCGGCCTGGCCGGACCTGGTGGAGGATCTGGGGGAGAACGAGAGGGAGGAATGGCGCCACAGCTTCGACATCCTCCAACCGTATCTGGTGGAAAAGGGTGTCCGACTGGAGACGCTACACTCCATAGGAGGGCTTCGACGGCTCTCCGCCACGGGAGAAGCGGTCGACTACTCGCCCGTGCTCGATGACCCGCGCTTCGCACAGTTGCTCGGAAGCAGGATCGTGCATCTCCACGATCTCCTCGATGAGGTGGAGACGGTACGTCGTGCCATCCAGGATATCGTTCGGCTCATCGAGACGAGTTGAGGAAGCGGTCATCACAGGTCTCGGCCTCGGCGCCCACGAATCACTCTCCCACGGATCGGAGTCCCCGGATGTCCCATGAATCCCGATGGCCCTGGCGGCGAATGCTCAAGGAAGGGGTGCTCATCGTCGGGTCGGTGTACGTCGCCATCGTCCTGGAGGGTGTGTCGGCACAGCGGGCGCGCGTCGCGGATGCCCGGGCCGACCTCGCGCAGCTCCGCTCGGAGCTGCAAGCCGACCTCGCCGACCTCGCCGAGATCGTCGGAGAACAGGAGGAGTTGGCCGCGCAGTACGCTCGCCTCCTCCGGTGGCTGGCCACGCCGGAGGACATGCCGAACGATTCGGTACACGCCGCCCTGGAACGCCTCGCGACAAGCAACCGCACGCTCTTCCCGCGTCGAGGAGCGTGGACGAGTCTCGTGTCCGGTGGCCAACTGGCGTCGTTGGGCGACGGAGCGTTGGTGAGCCGGCTCGCGAATTTCTACGAGAACATCGTCGAACGGCTCGAATACAACGGCGCCAGCTACGATCGGAACGTGGACGAGGTCATGCGGGAAACGGTGTCGGCGAGTTGGGACAAGTCGCGTCGGCGGCCCGTGGGCGATGCCGTACGGTTGCGCAACGATCTGGCGTATCTCGAACTCGCATGGACTCGGTTCTACCTCGACCTCCTGCGCGAACACGAGCGCGAGTCGATGGGACTCCTGGACGACATCGCCGCGTTCCTCCATGGAACGTGACGGAACGGACACCCCATAGCCCTCGAATCAGGTGACGGACATGGACAGGATCAGGATGACGATCGGACGTCACCTCCCCTCGGTGCTGCTGGGCCTCGCGGCTCTCGTGGCTCCCGTTCGCGCACAGACGCTCCCGCTGCTGGAAACCGCGCCCACCAAACCGGATCCGGCGATCCGATACGTGTTCTATCTCCACGGACAGATCATCGAGAGGGAAGGCCGCCGACCGACGCATCCCCGCTTCGGCGTCTATGAGTACGATGACATCCTGCGGGAACTCGCGGGGTCGGGTGCGCAGATCATCAGCGAGCAGCGCCCCCCGAACACCGACGTGGCCGCCGCGGCTCGAGGAATCTCCGAGCAGGTCCGGTCGCTCCTCGACGCCGGCGTGCCCGCCACCCGGATCGCGGTGGTGGGGTTCTCCAAGGGTGGCCGCATCGCCATCGCCACGTCTTCCATCCTGCGGGAACCCATCACCTACGTCTTCCTCGCGGCCTGTAACCGCGGGGTCTTCGACGACGAGACGCACCGGGTCAGCGGGCGGGTGCTCTCCGTCTACGAAGAGAGTGACGACATCGGCGTGTCGTGCGAGCCACTCCTGGAGCGATCACCGGAGGTGGTGGAGTCACGCGAGGTCCGGATCTCCACGGGAGAGCGCCACGGTGCGTTCTACCGGCCGAGGGAGGAATGGCTCGACGAGACCATCCGCTGGATCCGCCAACCCGTTGAATAGGAGAAACGCGACGTCACGCCGACGCGGGCGACGCACCCTATCGGGACGCGCAGCGGAATCGAGAGGTGTGGGCCGGGAACAGGATCTCCACGTTCACCCGCCGAAGGGCGGGAAGGAGCCGAGGAGACTCAGCCGAGTGGTGAGCGGCCGGATTTCCTCGAGTGTGGCGTCCAACGCCTCCGAGCCGCCAGAAAAGGTGATCTCGGCGTAGAATCGGTAGGACCACGGCACCTCGGCAGGTCGGCAATCCAACTTCGCGAGATTCATTCCGCGAGCAGCCAGCGGCGCGAGCACGGACACGAGTCCTCCGGGCGCGTTCCTCGTCTCGAAGAGGATCGCGGCCTTCCCGGGTGCGTCCGCAGAAAGGGGGACACCGCCTGTTCCGCGGGCCCGAACCACGAGGAAGCGGGTCTGGTTGTCCGGCCGATCCTGGAGGTCCTCCAACAGGATCTCCAGTCCGTACATCTTCGCGGCGCCCCGTGGTGCGATGGCGGCCACGGTCCTGTCTCCCGCCTCGGCTACCTCACGTGCGGCCCCAGCCGTGTCGTAGCTGGCCACGGCCTCGAGCGCCGGATGCCGACGAAAGAACTCCTCGCATTGGGCCAGTGCCACCGGGTGGGACTGTACGGTCCGGAGCCGGTCCACCGAGCTCCCCGGAAGCGCCATGAGGAAATGGCGAATCAGCAGCACCACCTCCCCCACGACCTCCAGATCCATGGTCGAGAGGACGTCCAGGCTCCCCACCACCGTACCCGCCAGAGAATTCTCCACAGGGAGGAGCCCGTACTCGGCCTCCCCGTCCAGGATCGTCCGGCCGACCGCCTCGAAGGAACGCGAGGGCACGGGCGCGCACTCCTCCCCGAACTGTGCACGCACCGCCTCTTCGCTGAACGCGCCTGCCGCCCCCTGGAAGGCCACCCTTTGGCGCGCTGACGCCAGGTCATGTCCGGAAGTCGTCTTCATGGCCTGACTGTCGCCCGCAGAACGTGGGCGGTCAAGTCGGCGCGGAGGTCCAGTGGTCGGTGTTGATATCGCCGAGGCACGCCCGACGGATACACATCCTCGATCGGCGCGGTGGAGCGTCCCGACGTCCTATCCATCGACCTGCGTCCGGTCTACGAAGTCACTTCACCCCCGGCGTTCGCCGGACCTCGCGATGCGGGTTTCGGATGGTAGATTCCGACGTCGGAGCGCTCGGCCTCTCCCTGACCGACATCGGGAGTCGGAGTCGGGTTGGTCCGGTCTGGACGGTCACGTACATATGTCACCAGGACCCCATGAACCAGCACCGCCCCACCCATGGCGTGGCCGCCCTGGGAGACAACCTCGGGCAGATCCTCCTCCTGGCCCTCACCAACGCGTTCGTCGGCGGGATGGTGGGGATCGAGAGGACCGTCCTTCCCCTCATCGCCGAAACGGATTTCGGGATCGCCTCCAAGGCGTCCGCCATCGCCTTCATCGCCACCTTCGGCGTGACCAAGGCGTTGGTGAACTTCCTGGCCGGCGGCCTGTCCGATCGGTGGGGCCGGCGACGTCTGCTCCTCCTGGGGTGGCTCGTGGGGATCCCCGTGCCCCTCCTCCTGATGTACGCGCCGTCGTGGTCGTGGGTCCTCATCGCCAACGTGCTCCTCGGGGTGAACCAGTCCCTGACCTGGTCCATGACCGTGGTGATGAAGGTCGACCTGGCGAGTCCGCGGACCTTCGGACTGGTCATCGGGTGGAACGAGTTCGCGGGATACGCCGGGATGTCCATCACCGCCGTGGCCACCGGAATCATCGCCTCGCACCACGGACTCCGCCCCGAGCCCTTCTACGTGGGGATCGCCGTGGCGCTGATCGGCCTCTTCCTGTCGTGGTTCACCCGGGATACGCGCAGCCGGAAGACGACTCCGGAGAAGCCGGAATCGGTCTCGGGTGACGGGGCGGACGGCCCATCGCTGGTGAGCGTCCTCCGAAGAGGGACGTTCGGGCACGCGGCACTGTCTTCGGCCAGCCTCGCCGGCCTGGCGACGAACCTCAAGGACGGGGCGCTGTGGGGCCTCCTCCCCATCGTGCTCGTCGCCCGGGGGGTGTCCATCGAGCGGATCGGGGTGGTGGTGGCGCTCTATCCCGCGGTGTGGTCCGTCAGCCAGCTGTATTTCGGCCCCCTCTCCGATCGAGTGGGTCGTCGCGGGCTCATCGCGGCGGGCCTCGTCCTCCAGGGCCTCGGCGTGGGATCGTTCGCCATGGAGGGGACGTACGGGTGGTACCTCGGAGCGGCCATGCTCGCCGGACTCGGAACCGGGATGGTGTATCCGACCTTGCTGGCCTTCGTCTCGGACCTGTCCGACGCCGAGTGGAGGGCCTCGGCGCTGGGAGTGTACCGCCTGTGGCGCGACCTGGGGTACGCGGTGGGAGCGCTGGGCGCCGGCGTGCTCGCGGACACCCTCGGTGCGCCGACGGCGATGTCGGTGGTGGCGGGCCTCTCCGGGGCCGTCGCCCTCGCGTTCGGCGCGCGCACCCGTCCCCGTCGGAGTTGACGGACTTCGTGCCCCCGTGGAGGGATGCCGCCTGGAGAGCGCCGGATTCCCCGAGCGCCCTCCAGGGGTGGGGAGCCGGAGACACCCGGCCCCGCCGTCCTCACATCCCCAGCAACTGCCTGACCGCGGGCTCCAGTCCGGCCAGCCCGGAGCGGGTACCCACCGCGAGGGCCTCGTCCGCCGGCATGCCGTCCACCCAATGGGCCTTGAGCGCCATGAGCGCGCCCACGCGATTGCTGCTCCCACAGTAGACCACCGTGGGTCCGCCGGCCTCGTCCATGAGCCGCGCCAACTCCTCGACGCTTTCGCGGGTCAGACCGTCCGCGCCCGCCACGGGGAGGCGGGTGAACGCCACGTCACGCCCGGACGCGAACGCTTCCTCCCACCCTGCCCCGCTCTCGCTGGCGACGCGGAGGGAGATGAAGTTCTCGTACCCCGCGGCCACCAGCCCCTCGAACTGGGCCTGCGACATCTGACCCGCCGTCAGGACCCCGGGAACCGGCATGCGGGCGTTGGGCACCCCCATCGACTGGGCCGACTCCAGGGTGGGCGCGGTGTGCGCCGGCGCCTCGGCGACGGCGGCGGACTCGCCGGGCTCGCCCTCTTTGCATGCAGGGAGGACGAGAAGGCCCGCGAGGGCGAGAAGAACGTATCGGTTGTGCGCCAATGAATCGGTCATGGGTCGGAGCCCCTCCATTCCAGGATCGTCCGGACGATGGACCCGTGCCGGGGCAGAGCCGCCGGCCACGGACAGGAGAACATACATCGGCGGCCGATGGCGCGGGGAGGACCGGCCGGGATGCGCGCCGACTGGACGCACCCCCTCGCCGGCATAGATTGCCGGGGACCCCACCCTGAATTCTCCACCACCATGTGCCCATGACATCCGAACCGACGACCGCCGCCACGCCGGCGCACCCCTCCGGCGTGGCCGGCCGCCTGGGCTTCCTCGACCGCTATCTGACGCTCTGGATCTTCGCGGCCATGATCCTCGGTGTCGCGGTCGGCTACCTGTGGCCCGACGCGGTCCGGGCGCTGAACGAGAACACCCAGATCGGAACCACGTCGGTGCCCATCGCCGTCGGTCTCATCCTCATGATGTATCCGCCCCTGGCCAAGGTGCGCTACGAAGAATTGGGCGACGTGTTCCGCAACGGGAAGATCCTCGGGCTCTCGCTGATCCAGAACTGGGTCATCGGCCCCGTGCTCATGTTCGGGCTCGCCATGCTCTTCCTCCGCGACTACCCGGAGTACATGGTGGGCCTCATCCTCATCGGGCTGGCGCGCTGCATCGCCATGGTCATCGTGTGGAACGACCTGGCCGACGGAGATCCCGAGTACGCCGCCGGGCTGGTGGCCTTCAACTCGGTGTTCCAGGTGCTCTTCTACAGCGTGTACGCCTGGTTCTTCATCACCCTGGTGCCTTCATGGCTGGGGATGGAAGGGATGGTGGTGGAGATCACCATGGGCCAGATCGCGCAAAGCGTCTTCATCTACCTGGGGGTTCCGTTCCTGGCGGGGATGCTCACCCGCTTCGCCGGGGTGAGGATCAAGGGGAAGGAGTGGTACCACCGCGAATTCGTTCCCCGCATCGGCCCCCTGACGCTGTTGGCCCTCCTCTTCACCATCGTGGTCATGTTCTCGATCCAGGGGGATACCATCATCGCGCGGCCCATGGGCGTGGTGCGCGTGGCGCTCCCCCTCCTCTTGTACTTCCTGGCCATGTTCGCGGTGACCTTCTTCATGAGCAGGAAGGCCGGAGCCGACTATCCCAGGACCGCCACCCTCTCCTTCACCGCGGCGTCCAACAACTTCGAGCTGGCCATCGCCGTGGCGGTGGGGACCTTCGGGATCTCCCACGGCGCCGCCTTCGCCGCCGTCATCGGTCCGCTGGTGGAGGTGCCCGTGCTCATCGCGCTCGTGAACGTGGCCCTGCGCTGGCGTGTGACGTACTTCCCCGACGAGGCCGCGAGCATCGCGGCGGTGTCGAACTGCGCCGCCCCCGCCGGCGTCGCGGGATCGGACGGGGGCACCGCGACATGACGTCGACCGGGGAACTCCGCATCGCCCTCCTCGGCGACCTCCACGGAAACCTCCCCGCGCTGGAGGCGGTCCTGGCCCACCTGGACGGGGGCCCGCCCTTCCATGCCGTCTACCACGTGGGCGACCTGGTGGGATACGCTCCCTGGCCCAACGAGGTGGTGCGCCTCCTCGACGAGCGGGGGATCGCGGGAGTCGCGGGGAACTACGACTCCACCGTGGCGGCCGGCCACGCCCACTGCGGGTGCCGCTACGAGGACCCGCGCCAGGAAGAGACCAGCCATTCGAGCTACGCCTGGACGCGGGAGCATGTCACCGAAGAGACGCGGCGCCGCCTGGGGGCCCTCCCGTTCCGCATGGACGTGCGCCCCCGGGGTGGCCACGCCTCCGGCCCGACCCTCACGCTCATCCACGGCAACGCCGTCCTCAACACCGTCTACTGGACCGAGGACCGCGACGACGACTTCTGCCGGAAGATGGCCGCGCGGCTCGGCGCCGCGGCGGGAGACGTCATCGCCTTCGGCCACACGCACCTCCCCTGGCATCGCACCGTGGACGGCGTGGTGTTCGTGAACACCGGCTCGGTGGGGCGCCCGAAGGACGGGGATCCCCGGGCGTGTTACGCCGTCCTGCGGATCAGGGACGAGGGCACGGTGGCCGAGTTCGTCCGGGTGCCGTACGACATCCCGCGGGCGAGCGAAGCCATCCGGCGCAGCGAACTCCCCGACGAATTCGCGGAGTTCCTCTCCCGCGGCGGGAAACCGGCTCCGACCCCATGATCACGACGTGGGGTGACGACGGCGCGGTGGACGTATAACTTCCGCCAGGTTTCCCCCCAAAGGACCTCCAGAGGATCGACAAGGTGACGGAACCGAGTTCAGGGCAACACGCGGGAGGCCGGACGGGTCTGGTCTGGGCCATCGCCCGCGTCGTCTACTTTCTGGCCCTCCTCTACCTCTTCTTCTTCAGCATCGAGTTGATGAGCTCCGCCTTCAAGATGGCGGGAAGGGGGTTTGCGGAGCAGTTGATCAACACGGCCGCGGATCCCGTGGCCGGACTCATCCTCGGATTCCTGGCCACGAGCCTGATCCAGAGTTCGTCCACCACCAGCACCATCGTGGTCGGGCTGGTGGCCTCGGGCGCTCTCACCATCGAGTTGGCGGTCCCCATCATCATGGGCGCCAACATCGGGACCACCACCACGAACACCCTGGTCTCCATGGGCCACGTGACCCGCCCGGCGGAGTTCGAGCGGGCGTTCGCGGCCTCCACCGTCCACGACTTCTTCAACGTCCTGGCGGCGCTGGTGCTCCTCCCCGTGGAGATCTTCTTCCACCCCATCCAGAAAATGGCCGTGATGTTGCAGAGTGGGTTCGAGGGGGCGGGCGGAATGAGCCTGGCGAACCCGTTGAAGGCGGTGATCAAGCCGGTGACGGAGATCTTCCTCGAGGCGATCCCCCACGAGATTCCGCTGGTTCTCATCGCGCTGGGCATCCTCTTCGTGGCCCTGCAGCAGATGATGAAGGTGATGAGGGGCGCGGTCCTGGATCGCCTGGAGGGGCTCTTCAGCCGCGTCCTCTTCCGCAACGAAGCCGCCAGCTTCGGCCTGGGAATGATCACCACCGCGGCGGTGCAGAGCAGCTCGGCCACGACGTCACTCATCGTCCCGTTGGCCGGCACGGGCGTGCTCTCCCTCAAGCAGATCTATCCATACACGCTGGGCGCCAACGTCGGAACGACGGTCACCGCCATCCTCGCCTCCTTCGCCACCGGCAGTCCCGCGGCGGTGACCGTGGCGCTGGCCCACCTGACGTTCAATATCCTCGGAATCTGCGTCTTCTACCCCCTCCGTGCCGCGCCCATGTGGCTGGCGAACGCGGCGGGAGCCCTGGCGGCCCGTTCCCGAAAAAATTCCGCGGCGGTCATCGCGGTGTACATCGTGTTGCACATCGTCCCCATCGTGTACGTGTTCTTCCTCTAAAGAGCACTGGAGGCTTTCGAATCATGTGGAAGGATATTCTCTCGCTGTTCAAGGGTGGGGGGCTCTGCGAAGAGGCCTACCAGGAAGCGCTCCTCATGCTCCAGGAGTCCCACGGGATGTACCGCGACGCGGTGGCGGCGCTCCACCGGGAGGGTGGGCTCGCCGAGGACATCTATGAGCGCGACCGGCAGATCAACAAGTACGAGCGCAGCGTGCGCCGGAAGATCGTGACCCACCTCTCCGTGTCCACCAAGCCCGACATCAACATGGGGCTGGTCCTCACCGCCATCGTGGTGGACATCGAGCGCATCGGCGACTACACGAAGAACATCGTGGAGTTGGCCGTGGGGCTCGACGAGCCCTTCGACGCCCTCGAGCTCGGGGACGACGTCCGTACCGTGGAGGAGACGGTGGGGCGGATGTTCGACAACGTGACCCTGGCGCTGAAGGAGTCGGACGAGGCCCGCGCCCGGACCGTCATGGAGGACCACTCCCGGGTGGCGGCGCTCACGGAGGAGGACGTCCTCAAGCTCCGGCAGAGCAAGGTCCTGTCCGGCCGCTCCGGTCACGCCGTCACGGTGGCGCTCTACCTGCGGTTCCTCAAGCGGGTGAGCGCGCACATCAAGAACGTGGCCACCAGCGTGGTGAACCCGTACCACCGGATCGGGTTCCGGGAGAAGGACGGGAGCGACCGGAACGGCTGACGGGTCCAGGGCGACGGGATCATCCGTCACCCTGAGGCGTACCACGGGAGAGTAGCCGTCCCGAGAATGGGAGCATTCCCATGGATCCGGGTCCCGCAGGCAAGCACATCCTCGGTCTGGACGTCGGCTCCGTCTCCGTCTCCGCTGTGGAGCTGGGTCCCGACGGGGAGGTCGTC